>JBDTXN010000001.1:0-71121 GCA_040006175.1 Gemmatimonadota bacterium
CCGTCGACGACGAGCGCCATGATCTGCGCCTTGGGAGAGTCCAGCTTTTCGACCGTGCGTCCGCTCACGTCCTTGGGATACCGACCCGCGATCCCCGGATCGACGAGGTAGTGGATCGTATGCTGCGCATCCACGAGATACTTGCCCGCAGGTGCGCCACCCTGCGTCTCGTACAGGTGTCCCACCTGGTACGCCACGCCATTCACCGTCTCCGTCTCGCCGGCATCGATCGTCGACACCACGACACCCGGATAGCTCTTCTCGACGATCGTGCGGTGCGCCGTGTTGAGCAGCGCGATCATGCCCCCGATGAGCAGTGCCGATGTCGTGACGCCGAAGAGCAGTCCGATCTGCTGTCGCGCGGGCGTCGCGCCGACGATGAAGCCCGTCTTGAGATCTTGCGACGTCGCACCCGCGACTGCTGCCGCAACGCACACCACCCCGCCGATGGTGAGCGCGAGCACCCGGTGCTCGACGCCCGTCCATCCAATCGCGAGAAAGATCAGCGCGGTGAGCAGCACCGTTGCGACGGTCATTCCAGAGATCGGATTTGACGACGCGCCGATCTGCCCGGTGATGCGGCTCGAGACCGTCACGAAGAGGAACGCGAAGCCCACAGCGAGCAACGCCGCGAAAATGTTGATCGAGATTTGCGGAAGCGCGATCATCGCGAGGGCGCACACGAGCACGCCGCCCAGCACCACCGTAATCGGAAGGTCGCGATCGGTGCGTGGGCGAGCCGCACCGCCCGAGCGATCGTCCGCGGAGCGCCGGAAGCCGCCAACCAGCGCGGATAGGATCGTTGGCAGGGAGCGGAGCAGGCTGATGAGCCCTGCCGCGGTGACCGCGCCAGCGCCGATATAGTACACGTAATTCGCGCGCACGGCGGTCGCATCCATGTTGCTGATGAGATCCGTGCCGGGCGGGATAATGCCGGTGAGCCCGGCGCCGAACAGCTTGATCGTCGGGATCAGCACGAAATACGAGAGGCAGCCACCGGCAAAGAGATAACCGGCGATGCGTGGTCCAATGATGTAGCCCACGCCTGTGAGCTCGGGGCTGATCTCCGCGCGAATCTCGCCGAACAGCTCCATCTTCCCGCTGGGCGCGAGTCGCTGGAAGACGTGGCGCGGCACCTCCTGCCACAGATGCAGTCCGCTCACCAGGAATTTGTAGAGGGCGGCGAGCCCGAAGCCGAGGAACACGGTTCGCGCCTGCACGCCGCGCTCTTCGCCGACGATCAGCACCTCGGCGGCCGCGGTTCCCTCGGGATACTTGAGCGTGCGCCGCTCCTTCACGATCAGCGCGTTCCGCAGCGGGATCATGAGGAACACGCCGAGCAACCCACCCACGACTGCGACGGCAGCGACCTTCGTCCACGGCAGGTTGTAGCCGAGCAGAAGGAGTGCGGGCAGGGTGAAGACGATCCCCGCAGCGACGGACTCCCCGGCGGACCCCGTCGTCTGCACCATGTTGTTCTGCAGAATCGTCGCGGGCTTCGCGCCGAAGGATTTCGAGATGTATCTGAAGATCGTGATCGAGAGAACCGAGATCGGGATCGACGCGCTGACCGTCAGCCCGACCTTGAGCGCCAAATACACGCTGGAAAGTGCGAAGACGAGACCGAGCACGATGCCGAGCGCGATCGCGCCTGGCGTGAGCTCGGCGATCTCCTTGCTCGAAGCGACGTATGGGACGTGCTCGCCGTCATCGGCGGCAATCGGAATCTGGTCTGCCTCGGCGTTGAGCCGTGGCTGAGTGGGAATCGTCATGTGGTCCTCGTCGTATGACGGGGCAATATGGCCGACTGACAACGGGTCGGGGAAGGCGGGAGGAGGCGATTGTCTGCCTCCTCTGCGCCGGCATTGTGCGTCGCCCGCCCTCAGCCCACGTCGCCAGCGGGGCGCCGCGCACGGCGTACCCGCCAGACCAGCCACGCGACCGTCGCTACGATGGCGCCGAGCGGCAGGAGCGTTCCCAGCGCAGCGATGGCAGAAGCGGTGAAGGCGATGAAGTTGCGCCACGCCTGCCGGAAGGCCTCTGCGAGCATGCCGCCGCTCCCTGTGCCCGCGACGACCGGCGCCTTCTCGTGCACCGTGACGGCGAGCGTGCTCAGAGCCGCACGCGTGCGCAGGTAGCGCATCCGCCCCTCTTGCCGCTCGATGTCCTCGCGCACGCGCGCGAGCTCGCGTTCGACGGACAATACATCGCCGAGCTTCCCGGTGCGCGTGCCGAGAATGTCGATCAGGCGCTGTTCGAGCTTGCGCCCGTTCTGCGCACGAGCAACGACGTCGACGAACTCCTCACCCACGTCCTCCGCGCTCACGCTCACGGATTCGAGGTGCCCGATCGGTTGTAGTCCGTTGATCGCGTCATCGAAGCGCGATGCGGGAATCTTGATCTCGAGGGTGGCGGAGTGCATCTGGTCCGTGCCCTCCGAGATCGAGCTGTTCGCGATGTAGCCGCCCACACGCGCCGCCAGTGCGCGCACCGCACGAATGCCACTCTCGACGGAGTCCACCTCGACGCTCGCCTGGCCCGTGCGAATGATCATCGAGCTCACGGTGGAATCGCTGATCGAGTGCGCGGAGGGCATCGCAACGGCGTTCGCATCTGACGGTGCGGGCGACTCTGCCTTTCGGAGCTCGCTTGTGGCCGCGGACTTTGCCGCGAGCGCTGGACCATCGCTGCGGCCGAGTGTCACCGATTGGGAGACCTCGTCGCGTGCGAGTTTCTCTTCAGGGAGCGCCTTGCCGCGGCAGGCGGTAGCCAGCGCGGCGATGCACAGCAGAACGGATGTACTCCGCATGTCGTCCTCGATATGAGCGGCCGGCCGAAATGGCCTGCACACTCGTGGGACGTCAACGGGCGGCGAGCTTGCACACGCCCGCCGTAATTGCGGCTAGCTCTCGACTGTCGCGCCCAGCGCGGTGAGCGCGCCGCGAAGATCGTTGAGCAGCGCCTCAGGGTGCTCGTGTCCCTCGTACACCACCTCGGCCGCCGCGCGCCGCATCCATTCCTGATTGTCGCCGGTGCCATCGTTGCGCGTGACCACCACCGTGCGGACGTTCTCGAGGCGGTGATCGTCGGAGACGAAGTCGAGCACACGCTTCACCTCGCGCTCCGGCATTGCGACATCGAGAAAGAGCAGATCCGATGCTTCCTTCTCGAGAGCAGCGATGCACGCGCTGCCCGTGTCGCACGTACGCACGCGCACGCCGAGTGAGCGCAGAAGGTCGGCGAGCAGGGTGCGCGCATCGTAGTCGTCGTCCACCACGAGCGCGCTCTGCATTGTTTTCCGCTCGCGCAGGCGCTCGAGCACATCGATCAGCACGCGGCGATCGACAGGCTTGACGAGATAATCGGTGACGCCGAGCGAGAAGCCGAGCGAGCGCTCGGAGACGATCGACATCACGATAACGGGAATTCGGCAGAGCTCCGGGTCGTTCTTGATCTCGCGCAGCACCTGCCAGCCGTCCTTCTCGGGCATCATGATGTCGAGCGTGATCGCGAACGGTTTGAGAATTCGCGCGAGCTCCATTCCGCGATCACCGTTGAGTGCACCGACGACGCGGAAGTGTGCGGGCGCGAGCGAATCGCGGAGCAGTGCAATCACCTCGGGATCATCGTCGATGGCGACGATAATGGGATCGTTCGAAAGCGCCGACTCGTCGGGGATCGCGCCCTGCTCGCCCACGATGGCCTCGCCCAGCGGGCGAATCGGGAAGCGCATGCAGAACGCGGTGCCATGTCCCGGCTCACTCTTCACCGTGACCGTGCCGCTGAGCAGCTCGACCGTGCGCTTCACGATCGCGAGCCCGAGTCCAATGCCCTGGAACCGCCGCGTGGTGCCGGACTCTACCTGCTGAAAATCATCGAAGATGACGTTGAGGTTTTCGGGCGCGATACCGATCCCCGTGTCGCGCACGTGGGTGACCATGGTGTCGCCCTCGTCCTCCTCTACGGAGAGCTCCACCTCGCCTCCCTCCGGCGTGAACTTCACTGCGTTCGACGCGAGGTTGAGCACCACCTGCTTGTACTTGGCGCGGTCCAGTCTCACGCGCCGCTTGATCCGCGTGCGCACCGACACGCGCAGATTCTTGTCGCGCGCGAACGAGCCGATCGCGTCCTTCACTTCCGCGAGCACGGCGCTCGGGTCGAACTCATCGACGCGGAGCTCTGCGCGTCCCGATTCGATCTTGGCGAGATCGAGCACGTCGTCGATCAGGAGCTGGAGATCCTTCGAGCGCCGCACGATCGACTGTACGGCGCGCTCCTGCTGTTCGGTCACCGGACCATACACACCATCACGCAGTAGTCCGGCATATCCGAGGACGGCATTGAGCGGTGTGCGAAGCTCGTGAGACATGGTGGCCAGAAAGCGCGCCTTGGCTTCGCTCGCTTCTACCAGGGCGCGTGCGCGAAGCGCGAGCTGCTCGTTGGCCGTCAACAGCTCCTGGCTAATGCGCGCATACTCATCCGTTTGAGCCTCGGCGCGCTCGTGCGCGCGCTCCAGCGCCTCGCGCTGCTCGTCGAATTCGACCGGCTGTCCCACGAGCCATCGCGTGTCGTCTTCGACAATGACATAGAACGTGCGTGACTTCGATTGCCGGGGACCAACAAAAGTGAGCTGGACTACGGGCTTTTCCAGCTCACTCCGGCCGAGGATTCGCTCGACGACATTGCCGCTGCCTTTCTCGAGGCAGTCGAGCAATAGCTGTCCGTTGAGGGAGCTTTCGAGCTCGAGCTCGCGCTCGAGAGCCCCGTTGCTCTCGCGGATATTGCCTTTGTCGTCGAGCCCGAGGACCGGGAATGGGAGGAGTGAAATGAAGCTCACGAGAGTCAAAGGATCGGAATCAAGCGCGTATGTCGTTGTGTGATCTCGCCTTCGCCGATCGCTACCACTAATGCAATTCATACGCCCACAGCGGTGTCGAGCGGTCGCAGGGCGGTTAGCTTGACCGGACGTCAACCTGGTTATTCAATGCATGCTGCGATCGAGCGGGCTCTGCTATTAGCGGTGCTTGGCTTGCCGGCTGTGCGGCCCGCGGGTGCGCAGGGCACCGTGCAGGCGACGCCGCCCTCTGCCCCCATTTCGGGCGTGGGTTATCACATCACCGTCGACAGCGCGGATGCGGCTGAACGAAGGATCCGCGTCGCCATGACCTTCTCAGTGGCTTCGACCGATCCCGTGATGCTCGCGCTTCCCGCCTGGACGCCCGGCGCGTACGAGCTCAGCTATTGGGCGAAAAACGTCTCGGCCTTTTCGGCCTCGGAAGGCGGGAAACCGATCCCTTGGGACAAAACGGACTACCAGACATGGCGTATTCGGCCGGCGGCCGCGGGCCCGGTGTCGATCTCGTTCGACTACCGGAACGACTCCCTGGACAACTCGAACTCGTGGAGCCAGCCGGATTTTGCGCTGCTCAACGGATCCACGCTGTTCATGTACCCGGTGGGTCGTCCCTTCGAATTCGAGAGCACCGTCGAGCTTCGTGTCCCTCAGAGCTGGCGCGTAGCGACCGGAATGCCGGCTACGGGTCGCAATACATTCGGCGCGAGCAACTACCACGACCTGGTGGACTTCCCGATCATGGCTGGTCGCTTCGACCTCGATAGCACGCGCGTCGGGGATGGGTGGCTCCGCTTCGCGAGTTATCCCGCATCGATCGAGACCGCGGCGCGCCGCGCGACGACGCTGTCCGATCTCTCCAGGATCATCGGAGTCGAATCAACGATCTTCGGCGAAACCCCATGGAGCACGTACACCGTCATGCAGATCGCCGACTCGGCGTTCGCCGCGATCGTGGGACTCGAGCACCAGAACTCGCACGTCGATCTCACGAACGTGCTCGCCATCGGACAACCGGTGCTCACATCGGTGTACGCGCACGAGATCTTTCACGCGTGGAACGTGAAGCGGCTGCGCCCCGTCGACCTCTGGCCGTACCAGTACGCGCACGAGCAGCCGACGCCCTGGCTGTGGGTGAGCGAGGGAGTGACCGACTACTACGCCGATCTCGCGCTCGTGCGCAGCGGCGTGAGCGACAGCGCGGCATTCTTCGCGACGACGGTGGGGAAGATCAAGGAGATCGAGGTACTGCCGCCCTTCGACCTCGAGGATGCCTCGCTCTCCACCTGGATTCGTCCGGCGGACGGCACCGCCAACGCGTACTATCCAAAGGGATCGCTCGCGGGGCTGATGCTCGACATTCTGATCCGCGACGCGAGCGACAACAAGCGCTCGCTCGATGACGTGATGCGTGGTCTCTATCGCGACGCGTACAAGGCGGGGAAGGGCTTCACCGGCGACGAGTGGTGGACGGCGGTGCAGAACGCGGCAGGCGGCAAGTCGTTCGCCGATTTCAACGCCCATTATATCGATGGACGAGAGCCGTATCCGTGGCAAACCGTGCTGCCGCTCGCGGGGCTGCAGCTCGCTGCGGACTCCACGCGCGTGCCGGTTCTCGGCGTCACCATGTCGCAGGAGGACAATGGCACACGGATCACAGCAGTCGCTCCCGGCTCGACGGCAGAGCAGGCCGGTGTACAACCGGGCGACGATCTAATATCAGTAGGCGAGATTCGTGTCGACGCGCCAGGTCTCTCGGATCAGCTGCGCCTGAAGTACGGAAATGGGCGAAGCGCCATCATCCCGATCACGGTCACTCGCGGTGGACAGCAGCGCTCCCTCGCGGCGCCGCTGCAGTTCACCTGGCGCGTCGGTTCGCGCATCGCTCCCTTGCCAGGAGCGTCGGCGAAAGCCGTCCGCGTGCGGAGCGGGATCCTGCACGGAACGACGGGCTGAATGCTGCCTCAGTAGATCGGCGTCGTCTCCCTGTACCAGTCGACGATGGAGGAGTCGCGGGGCGCCGGGACCTCTGCACGTGCGCGCATCAGCTGCTCGATCTCGCTCACCTCGCGAGGGCCGTGCGAGATCCACTCGACGCCCGTGTCGGTCGCGAAATAGTCGTCCTCGATGCGAATGCCGATGTTCGCATATCGCTGCACGACGGGCCGCAGCTTCGCGATCATGGCCCTGTTGCGCGGCGTATCGGGCAGCTCCTTGAGCATGCTCGGACGGACGTAGATGCCGGGCTCGATCGTGAACGTGTTGCCGGGCGCGATCGTGAAGGAAGTGGGATCGTGCACCTCGAGTCCGATCGCGTGGCCGAGCGCGTGGAAGTAGTACAACGAGAACTGCGCGCATCCACTTGCCACGCGACGGCGGCAGCCGGCGGTGCCGGCATCGAACACCGCATCGGGCGATTGGATGAGCCCGAGCCGCGCGAGCCCTGCGCTCAGCACCTTGTTCGCGGCCGCATCCAGATCGCCCTCGGTTGCTCCAAGCCGCGCGACCTGCTCCGCCGCGTGCTGCGTGTCGCGCACGAGCTGGTACAGCGCGCGCTGCTCCGTCGAAAAGGTGCCGCTCACCGGAACCGTGCGCGTGACGTCCGCCGCGTAGCCGCGATAGGAGGAACCGATGTCCATGACGACGACGTCGCCGGCGCGCATGAAGCGGTCATTCGCGCTGTAGTGGAGCGCCGTGGAGTTAAGACCCGAGCCGACGATCGACGAAAAGGAAGGACGGTCCGCACCGTTGCGGCGAAACGTGTATTCGATGAGCGCCTGAATCTCGAACTCGTTCACGCCGGGCCGAATGGCCGCGATCGCGTCGCGCTGCGCGCGCATCGTGATGTCGATCGCCTTCCGCTCGAGCGCGAGCTCAGCGGCGGAGTGGCGCATGCGCAAATGTTCGACGAGATCGTTCGCGGCGACGATCCGTACGCCGGGATGATCGCGGTGCAGGGCGGCCACGAACTGCTCGTCGCGCGTCGCGAATCCTTCGCCCGAAAGATCGCCGACCACCGAGAGTTTGCCTCTCGCTTGGAGCAGCGAGTCGAGCGCCGAGCGGAGCTTGTCGATCGTGCGCGCCGGAATGCCGGTCACGCGAGTCGTTCCCTCGGCGCCGAGTCGCGTTCCCGTCCACACCTCACGCGAAGGATCGCGAGGCTGGACGAAGATCGTCATGGAGACCGCGGAGCTCCGCTTCACGATCACGAGCGCCGCCTCGGGCTCCGTTACTCCGGTCAGATAGTAGAACGAGGGAACGGGATAGAAGCTGAGGAAATCCTCCGCGGGCTCGTGGCCGCCGAGCGCGATCAGCACGCCGTCGGGCATGGCTGCGGCCAGCGAGTCGCGCCTCGCGGCGTACTCCGAGGCGGGCACCTGCGCCGCGAGCGAGATCGCAGCGAGGGAGCAGAGCAGCACGGCGAGCATACGGCGCACGGAAACGGTCCTCGGCTTGGGATACCAAATAAGGTACCGCTGGGGTGGCCGGCACTGCGCACAGTGCAGGTACTGGCGAGACTACGGACCAGCGTGAATCATAGTTGCAGCCTTTTCCCGACGGAGTTATTTCGTGACCGAGCCAGCGATTACAGCCCCCGCGTCCCAGCCGTCGCTGTGGGAAGATTTCGTCGACATCTTCACCTCGCCATCCGACGTGTTTCGGCGCCGGGAGAATTCCGGATTTGGTATGCAGTTGCTGATCGCGACGGTGATCTTCGCGATCATTATCCTCGGCACCAAGTCGCTCGTGCAGCCGGTGTTCGATGCCGAGATGGCGCGACAGAGCGCACAGGTGCTCAAGGCGCATCCGGAGATCAGTCCAGATCAGATCAAGTCGCAGATGGCTATGGGTGAGAAGCTCGCCCCGATATTCATCATCGTGGCGATTCCGATCTCGATCATGCTCACCGGCCTTGTGCTCTGGTTCGTTGGCAAGGTGTTCGAGGCGACGGAGACCGCGCAGGCGGCGATGATGGTCGCAACCTACGCGTTCTTTCCGCGAATCCTCGGCACGGTGGCAGGAGCGGTGATCGCGGCGCTGTCGAGTCCCGAACGGCTGAACGGCGCTGCGAAAATCACCGTGGGACTCGGCGCGCTCCTCGATCCCGACAAGTCGTCCCCGGTACTATTGGCGCTGCTCACGCGGGTCGACGTGTTCGTGATCTGGCAGACCATCCTGCTCGCCATTGGCCTGCAGGTCACCGGGAAGGTGTCGAAGACGAATTCCTACATCGCGGCGGCGCTCGTCTGGCTCATCGGCGCTCTCCCCACCGTGCTCGGCGCGCTGCGCCGCTGAGCACCGTGACCGCGGCTACTTGAGGAGCAGCTTGGCGATGGTCTGGAGCTGCATGTTCGACGTCCCCTCGTAGATCGTGCCGATCTTCGCATCGCGGTAGAACTTCTCGACGGGATAGTCCTTCGTGTAGCCGTAGCCGCCGTGCAGCTCGACACATATGGATGTCACGCGCTCGCACACCTGTGACGAGAACAGCTTCGCCATGGCGGCCTCGCGCGTGAACGGCTGGCCGCTGTCCTTGAGTCGCGCTGCATTGTACACGAGCAGCCGTGCGGCCTCGAGCTCCGTCGCCGCCTGGGCGAGCTGGAACTGAATGCCCTGAAAATCGGCGAGGCGTGTGCCGAACTGCTTGCGCTCCTTCACGTACAACATGGTCGACTCGAGCGCGCCGCGCGCAACGCCGATCATCTGCGCGCCGATCCCGATCCGCCCTTCGTTGAGCGTTTCAATTGCAATCTTGTAGCCCTGTCCCACCTCGCCCAGCACGTTCGCGGCGGGAACGATGCAGCCGTCGAAGAGCAGCTCCGTCGTGCTCGAGGCGCGAATGCCGAGCTTGTCCTCCTTTTTCCCCACTATAAAACCGGGCGTGTCGCGCTCCACGAGAAACGCGGTGATGCCCTTATAGCCGGCCGACGGGTTCGCGTTCGCGAACACCACGAAGATTCCCGCGTCGGCACCGTTCGTGATCCAGAGTTTTCGTCCGGTGAGCGACCAGGAGTCGCCGTGCTGCTCGGCGCGCGTTGCAAGACCGAACGCATCGGACCCGGAGCCGGCTTCGGAGAGAGCGTAGGCGCCGATGGTGTTCGACGTGAGGCGCGGAAGAAATCTCCCGCGCTGCTCGTCGTTGCCGTAGCGCGAGATCGGATAGTTCACGAGCGTGTTCTGCACGTCGACCATGATCGCGGCCGAGGCGTCGATCCGGCTGATCTCTTCGACGGCGAGCGTCACCATCATCAGTGAGCCGGCGGCCCCGCCATACGTGTCCGCGACCTCGATGCCCATGAGGCCGAGCTCGAAGAGCGCCGGCACCAGGGTGGGATCGATACGGGCAGCGCGCTCCATCTCCATCACCCGCGGCCGAACTTCCTCTTCCGCGAATGCGGCGACTGCGTCGCGGAAGGCGCTCTCCTCTTCGGACAGTGTAGTAAGCGCGAAATGCGTTGCGGTGAGATCTGTCGTCATGGAATCAATCTTACGACGGGGGCCCTGCGTGCGCAGGGGCGCGAACTAGCGTGTGATCGTCTCCGCCACGCGAGCGTCCGCCACGGAACCGACCTCCGCACAGCCGTCGCCGCAGTAGCGTGCCGGCGTTCCCGCAGGCCGCGCACAGCGATGTGGCTGAGCACACTCCACAGCCTTGACTCCCGCGCGCGCGAGCACGACACCCGCGAGCTGCTCGTTCACCCCGAACGCGGTGGTCACCTGCACCGGGATTTCCGGATGCGCCGCCGAGATCTCGGCAACCATGCGGGGGATGTCGCGCGTAGAGTGCTTGCCGGGCGAGAGCATGTACGGAAAAGCGACGATCTCGGTCGCGCCCGCCGCGATGCACGCCTCGAATCCATCCGCGATGGTCGGTGCGGCCAGCTCCATGTGCGCCACTCGCACGATGACACTCTCACCCGCCATGCGCTGCACGAGCTCGCCAACGCACTCGAGCATGTGATTCGCTTCCGGCTTCATCGACCCGTGATCGATGATCAAAATTCCCTTCACGTGTTCTCCTCGATTGATTCGTTCCGCAATATACCGCTCCCGCTGCCGCTCAGCTCTCGAACACCCGCACTGCGAGCTCGACCTTGCCGAACGGCGCGGACACCTGTGCACCCTGGACAGCGCCGCGTACACGTTCGAGCATTTCGCGTGCGATCGCGATCCCTTCCGCCACGGCGTGCTCCTTCGACTTCTCGCTCGCCGCCCGCATCCGCACCAACACCGCCTCGGGCACCACGACCCCCGGCACCTCGTTCGCGAGGAACTCAGCGTTCCGCGCGGACACGAGCGGCCAGATCCCGGCCACGATCGGGATTCGCACGTGTGCGATGGACTCCAGGAAACTCTCGAGCTGCTCCACGTCGAACACCGGCTGCGTGATGGCATACTCGGCGCCGGCATCCACCTTCCACTCGAACCTGCGAAGCTCATACGCGGGATCGATGGCCGCTGGATTCACGCCGACACCGATCGTGAACGCGGTGGGGCGGCCAAGCGAGTTCCCACCCGGATCCAGCCCCTTGTTCAGGCGGCTCACGAGATTGGTGAGGCCGATGGAATCGATGTCGAACACCGCGGTCGCATCCGGATACGGCCCCATCTTCGGAGGGTCGCCCGTGATGATGAGCAAGTTCCGCAACCCCATCGCGGACGCGCCGAGCAGATCGCTCAGCATGCCGAGCAGATTGCGGTCGCGGCAGCAGTAGTGCGTGACGGTCTCCATGCCGATGCGTTGCTCGATGAGGAGACTCGTCATCAGTGCGCCCATGCGGCTCTGTGCGCGTGGGCCATCGGGAACGTTCACCGCGTCGACACCTGCCACCTTCAGCGCTGATACGCCTTCGAGCATCGCGGTCGCATCCACGCCGCGCGGCGGAACGATCTCCACGGACGTGACGAACTCGTTGCGCGCAATCTTCCCCGCCCATCGCGAGCGGCGCGCGAAGGGCATGGCGTCGACGCCGGCGGCGCTCGCAGCATGTTCCACGCCCACCTCGTCCGCGCCGAGCGTGTGCGGCATCTGGTAGCGCACGCTCGGGCGCCGCTGATTGCGCGGCATGAGCGGCCGAATGCCGTCGACCAGCGACTTGATGTGGTCGGGCGTGGTTCCACAGCATCCGCCAATCAGCTTCGCGCCCGCCTGAATGAAATGGCGTGCGTAGCTCGCCATGTACTCCGGGCTCGCCATGTACATCGTGCGGCCGGCCACATCGCGCGGCATGCCGGCGTTCGGCTGCGCGCTCAGCTTTCGCTTGGTGACCGCGGCCATTCGCTCGATCGCCTCGAGAATCGCCTGCGGTCCGACCGAGCAGTTGAGGCCAATGACGTCGGCCCCCCACTCGTCGAGCGTGCGCGCGACATCCTCCGGCGTGGCGCCGAACGGCGTGAGCCCGTCCTGGCCAATGGTCATCTGCGCGATCACGGGCGTCGAAAGTGAGAGCTCGCGCGCGGCCGCGAGCGCCTGCTCGATCTCTCCCAGATCACCGAACGTCTCGAGGAGGAAGCAATCGGCGCCCCCCTCGAGCAGCGCGTGCATCTGCTCGCGGAAGTGGCCGCGCGCCTCTTCGCGGCTCGTGGCGCCGAACGGCTCGATGCGGACGCCGAGCGGGCCGACGGCTCCGGCTACGAGCACGTTGGCGCCGGCCGCCTCGCGCGCGATTTCCGCCGCGCGGCGGTTGAACTCCGCCACGTGATTCTCGAGCCCGTACTGCGCGAGCTTGAGCCTGTTGGCGCCGAAGCTGTTCGTCTCGAGCAGCTCCGCACCCGCCTTCACGTACGCGCGATGCACATCGAGCACGAGCTCGGGCGAGCGGACGTTGAGCTCATCGTAGCACTGATTGATGAACACGCCGCGCGAGTAGAGCATGGTGCCCATCGCTCCGTCCGCGACCATGATCCGCTCGGGATCGGCGATCTCGCGAACGTCGGGACGCTCGCGCACACGCGCGCCGGCGAGGGCTGTCACGCGGCCTCCGGCTCCGCGCCGGCGCCGCGCACGGCGTAGTACTTGGCCTGCGGATGATGCACCACGATCGCGGCAGTCGACTGCTCGGGCGTGAGCTGAAACGCGGACGTGAGCTCGATTCCGAGCGCCTCGCTTGCGGGGAGGAGCTTGAACAGCTGAGCGTGGCCCTCGAGGTCGGGGCACGCGGGATAGCCCCACGAGTACCGCTTGCCCTGGCTTCCCGGAATCCCGAGCTCGCGGCGAATCATCTGATGCATCCACTCGGCGGTCGCTTCGGCAGCCTCGACACCGAGGCCGTGAAGATAGTACGCCTCGGAGAACTCGCCCTTCTCCTGCAGCTCGGCGAAGCGGCGGCTGGCCTCATCGCCCACGGTCACGATCTGGAACGCGGCGACGTCCACGTCGCCGGATTCGACCGAGCGGAAGTAGTCGGAGAGACAGAGGTGCTCGCGTCCCTCCTGCCGCGGGAACGAGAAGCGCGTGAGCTCGCGCATCGATCCGCCGTCGCTCTGCATCGCGGCGGGATCGTACACGATCAGATCGTTGCCGCTCGACTGCACCGGGAAGTAGCCGTATACCGCCTGCGGTGCGAGCCATTTCTCCCGCGCGGCGCTTTCCGAGAGGCGCTCGAGCGTGGGACGGAATTCCTCGCGCACCGCCTTCTCCCACGCGGGCCCGGAGCCGCGACCGCCCCACTGCAGGCGGAAGAGCTCATCGATGTCGAGGAGCGCGAGCACCTCGCCGACGGGGATGTCGCGGCGCACCTGCGCACCCCAGAACGGAGCCTTCGGCACGGGATTGTCCGTGGAAACGGCGCTGCGAACGCCCGCGCTGTCGCCGTGCGAGATGTCCTTGCCAACGGCGGTGCGCAGGAACACGTCCTTGCGCGCGCTGTCGACGAGCTCGAGGAGCATCGGGCCGCGTTTCTCGTCGTCGATGAGCGACTCCATCGTGTCGAGCCCCTCGAACGCATCCTTGCAGTAGAACACGCCGGGCGCGTACGCCCGCTCGTTCTCGACGAACATCGCGCGGCGGCCGAAGCGCCGGTTGATCGCGGCGCCGCCGATCAGCACCGGGAAATTCAACCCGCGGCGATCGAGCTCCTGTACGCAGATCGGCATCTGCTTCGATGTGGACACGAGCAGCGCCGACAGCCCTATGGCCGTCGCCCCCACTTCGACCGCCTTGTCGATGATGGTGTTCACCGGCACCTGCTTGCCGAGATCGTAGACGGTGTAGCCGTTGTTGGAGAGAATCGTATTGACGAGCGACTTCCCGATGTCGTGCACGTCCCCGTACACCGTCGCGAGCACGACCTTCCCCTTGGTGTAGCCCTCCTTTCGCTCGAGAAACCTCTCGAGATGCGCCACGGCCTTCTTCATCACCTCCGCGCTCTGCAGCACGAATGGCAGAATGAGATCGCCGGCACCAAAGCGGTCCCCCACCTCCTTCATCGCGGGGAGGAGCACCTCGTTGAGCACGCGCACGGGATGCTCGCGGACGCCGGCGGCGTCGAGCGCCGCCTCCACGCCGTCCTTCTTTCGGTAGAGCACGTGCCAGCGCACTCGTTCATCGGGTTCCATGGCGGTCGCATCGGCGGCACCGCTCGCAGCATCCGAAGCGGCATTCGGTCCACGCGCCGCGAAATGCTCGATGAAGCGCTGCAGCGAATCGGGGCGCTTGTTGAACACCATGTCGTCAGCGAGCGCGCGCTCGTCTGCCGGGATCTCCGCGTAGGGCGTCACGTGCGCAGGATTCACGATCGCCATATCGAGACCGGCGGTCACGCAGTGGTGCAGGAACACGGAGTTGAGCACCGCGCGCGCATGCGGGTCGAGGCCGAAGCTGACGTTGCTCACACCCAGGCTCGTGAACACGCCGGGCAGCTCGCGCTTGATCAGCCGGATGCCGTCGATGGTCTCGTGCGCCGAATCGAGCCACTCGGCCTCGCCGGTGGCGAGCGTGAAGGTGAGGTCGTCGAAGATGATGTCTTCCGGCGAGAGGCCGTACTCCTTCGTCGCAATGTCGTGGATGCGTCGCGCGATCTCGAGCTTACGGACGGCGGTCTTGGCCATCCCGACCTCGTCGATCGTGAGCGCGACGACGGCCGCGCCGTTGGCCTTCACAACGGGGAGCACGCTGTCGATGCGCGTGCGACCGTTCTCCATGTTGATCGAGTTGACGATCGCGCGCCCGGGGATGTGCTCGAGGGCCGCCTTGATCACGTCCAGCTCGGTGGAATCGATCATGATCGGAGACTCGACCGTCATCGACAGCAGCTTCACCACCTCCGCCATCTGGGCCGCTTCGTCCGCGCGCTCGGTGACGGCGACGCAGACGTCGAGCACGTGCGCGCCCGCGTCCACCTGCTCGCGCGCAACCTGCACGATCCCTTCGTAATCCTCGGCCAGCAGCAGCCGCTTCACCTTGCGCGATCCCTGTGCGTTCACGCGCTCGCCGATGAGGAGCGGAGGCGGGTCCTGGTGCAGCGTGATCGCGCGCATCGCGGACGAGACGCGCGGGATGTGCGTCTCCCTTCGATCGGCCTGCTCGTGCTGTTCGCTCACGCGCTGCACGGCATGCACGATTGCGCCGAGATGCTCGGGCGTCGTGCCGCAGCATCCGCCGACGATGCGCACGCCGAAGTCGCGCACGAACTCCGCGAGCGCAGCGGCCATCGGTGCCGGCTCGAGCGGATAGACTGCCTCGCCCACGCCGGTGTTGAGCGGGAGCCCCGCGTTCGGGATGCACGAGATGGGCAGCCGCGCGTGCTCGCCGAGATAGCGGATCGGCTCGCGCATGTGCTCCGGGCCCGTGGAGCAGTTCAGCCCGATCACGTCGACGCCGAGCGATTCGAGCGTCGTCATCGCACTGGCGATGTCGGTGCCGAGGAGCATGCGACCGCTCGTGTCGAGTGTGACCTGCGCCTGGAGCGCGACGCGGCGTCCGAGCTCCGCGAACAGCCGCTCGATCCCCGCAATGGCGGCTTTTACCTCGAGAATGTCCTGCGAGGTCTCGATGAGGAGAACGTCCACACCGCCCGCGACCAACCCTTTCGCCTGTTGATAGTAGTTCTCGGCGAGCTCGGCGAACGAGATAGCGGAGAGCGTCGCATCCGCGCTCGAGGGGAGCATGCCCGTGGGTCCCATCGAGCCGGCGACGAAACGCGGTTGCTCCGGCGCGGCGTACTTGTCGCATGCGGCGCGCGCCAGGCGTGCGGCACCCTCGTTGATCGCGTCGACCTTGTCGCCCAGCCCCCATTCGGCGAGGCGGCGGGGCGTGCTCTGAAAGGTGCACGTCTCGACGACGTCGCAGCCGACGGCGAGGAAAGACTCGTGGATCGCCCGGATGACATCCGGGCGCGTGAGCACCAGGTTGTCGTTGCACCCTTCGAGCGCCCCGCCACCGTAGTCCGAAGCCGTGAGTCCCGCGCGCTGGATGTTCGTGCCCATCGCGCCATCGTAGATGAGCACGCGTCGGTCGAGGGCATCGAGATACGCGGACGGGAAGCGCGGTTGTGGCATATCGTAGGCTGAAGACATCGCCGGAGCAGTGCGACGTGCAAAAGCAAAAAATGCCCAGTGCACGCGCTGGCACTGAGCCGGCGCTTTAGCGGAATGTTTTACGTGGCCGCAATTTGCCGTAAATCGCCACGAATCAGTTGAAGCGGAACTTAGCGGCGAGGCTCCAGTGCTACAAGCGCGGAGCCGTCCGCGTGGAGAGGACGATCGTCAGCGGAAGACGACACGCATGACGATGCCTTCGAGAATGTACAGGACGAAGTACGCGACGAGAGGGGACAGGTCAATCATGCCGAATGACGGCAGCATGCGTGCAATCGGCTTCACGAGCCAGTCCGTGAGCGAATACGCAGTGCGCGCCCACCACGAATAGCGCATCCCGACCCACGACACGATCACGCGCACGACGAGCGCGAACTTGAGCAGCTCGAACAACCCCTGGACGAGCAGCGCCGCGATCCCCATGGGACCCTGCGTGGCCGCGAACGAGAACGTGAGTGCGATCGACCGGATCCACTGCAGAAGCACGATCATGAGCACGCCGATCACGAGGACAGCGGCGAGTCCCCACCACGGAGCCTGCGTGGGCAGCCCGCCCACGCGCACGAGTCTCGCCTCGATTGGCGCGAGCATCGGATCGATCACGCGGCGAAAGAATCGCGCAACTGGCGAGAAGGGATTGATCCGTCGCGTGCGAACCGTCCAGTCGATCACCGCTATGAGCAGGAACACGGCGCCGATCGCGAGCAGCGCGATGCGCAGCACGTGGATGGCGGAATCGATCATCGGCATGAGGGAGTTCACGCGGTAAGCTGAGCGGCGCCTCGTGTGCGAGCAAGAGGCTCGCACACGAGAGAGCAGCACGTGGCAAGCGTGCTATGGCCTTTGCGACATCCCGAGATTTTTCACGGTGAACGCAAGCTCATCGGTCGCGAGATCGATCTGCTTGGATGTCGGCTTGCCGCCGCCGTGTCCGGCCTTCGTATCGATGCGGATCAGCACCGGCGCCGGCCCCGCCTGTGCGCGCTGCAGTGTTGCCGCGAACTTGAACGAGTGCCCCGGAACGACGCGATCATCGTGATCGGCCGTCGTGACCAGCGTCGCCGGATACGAGGTGCCCGGCTTGATGTTGTGCAGAGGCGAGTACGCGAACAGCGACTTGAACTGCGTCGAGTCCTCCGACGTGCCGTACTCGGGTGCCCAAGCGCCGCCAATCGTGAACTTCTGATAGCGCAGCATGTCCATCACGCCTACGGCCGGCAGCGCGACGGCCGCGAGCTCCGGGCGCTGCGTCTCCACGGCGCCAATGAGCAGACCACCGTTCGATCCGCCGCGAATCGCGAGTTTCTTCGACGACGTGTACTTCTGGGAGATCAGATACTCGGCGCTCGAGATGAAGTCGTCGAACACGTTCTGTTTTTTCGCGAGCATCCCCGCTTCGTGCCACGCGCGGCCGTACTCGCCGCCTCCGCGAATCACCGCTACAGCGTAGACGCCCCCCATCGCGACCCATTGCAACATGGCAGGCGAAAACGCCGGCGTCATGTTGACGTCGAATCCACCGTAGGCATAGAGAATCGTCGGGTGCGAACCGTCGAGCGTGAGGCCCTTCTTGGCCGTGACGAAGATCGGAATCTTGGTGCCATCCTTTCCGGCCGCAAACAGCTGCTTCGTCTCGTACGCGGTGCTGTCGACCGAGAGCTTTGCAACCTGGAACGGCGACTGCGTGCGGTGCTCGAGGTCGTACCGGTAGATCGAAGCGGGCTGCAGATACGACGCGTACGAGTAGAACATCTCCCACTCGTTCGGCTTGCCGGAGATCGCCGCGATCGTGCCGATCCCGGGAAGAATCACGTTGCCTACGCGATTGCCCCGCAACGCATAGATCTCGAGCACCGAATGCGCATCCTTCAGCGTGTGGACCACGAAGTGGCCGCCGATCAGCTCCACGTCGTCGATCTTGTCCGCGCCTTCGGGGATCAGCGGCCGCCAGTATTTCTTCGCCGGCTTGTTGATGTCGACGGCTACCACGCGTCCGAGCGGAGCGTCCTGCGTGGTCTGAAGGAAGAAGACGTCCCCCGCGTTGTCGATCACGCGGTTCTCCGATTCCTCATCGTCGATCAGCGTCACGAGCGGATTGTCGATCTTCGGCTTTCCAGGATTGCTGACGTCGATGAAGAAGATCCGGTTGTTCGGATTCGTGCCGTCCGACACGTAGATGATGACGTACTCGCCGTCATCGCTCACCGTCGCCGTGATCCCCCATTGCGGGTGATCGGGGCGCTCGTAGATGAGGCGGTCCTTGGCCTGGGGCTCACCAAGGCGATGATAGTAGAGCTTTTGTCCCGTGTTTTTCGCGAGCAGCGCATTCTCGCTCTTCGGCTCCTCGAATCGCGAGTAGAAGAAACCCTTGTGATCCTTCGTCCACGCGATGTTCGAGAATTTCACCCACTTGAGCGTGTCGGACAGATCCGCGTTCTTCTCGACGTCGCGCACGCGCATCTCTTCCCAATCCGATCCCGCTGCCGCAACTGCATAGGCGAGATACTTTCCATTCTCGGTCGCGTCCCACACTCCGAGCGCCACGGTGCCGTCCGCGGAGAGTGTGTTCGGATCGAGCAGCATTCTGCGAACGCCCTTGAGGCCATGCTGGACGTACAGCACGGCCTGGTTCTGCAGCCCACTGTTCTCGGTAAAGAAGTAGTCCTTCCCGCGCTTGACGGGAACGTTGAACTTCGGATAGTTCCAGATGCGCGTGAGTTGCTCTTTGATCGAGGCGCGCTCGGGAATGGACGCGAGATACTGGAAGGTGAGCGCGTTTTCCGCCTCCACCCATTGCTTCGTCTCCGGCGAGTCCGTGTCTTCCAGCCACCGGTACGGATCGGGAACCGATGTGCCGAAGAAGTTGTCCGACTGGTCGCTCTTGCGCGCAATCGGGTAGTGCAGCGGCGACTGGGCAGCGAGCTGCGAGACATCGAGTGCAGAGAACATCGCGAAGGCGAGGAGTGCCACCGCGCGTACGGACGAAGAAACGCGCATTGGAGTATGGAAAGGGAAGCACGACAATGCACGCCTGGCGCCCAGCGTGCGCTCGATCACGTCAATGTAACCCCACTGTGCGCAGCGAGGTTCAGGACGGCGGGCTTGCGCGCGCTGAGTCGTTGCCAAGCAGCGCACCAATGCTCGCGCCAATGGCGAGGGCGAGCCATTCCCACCACGCGGTCGGGTGCACGCTGGTAGCGAATGGGAGGAGCAGCAGCGATGCCGCCAAAACCGCTCCCACCGCCAACGGTGCCATTTGCCCCGCGCGACAAGCCCAATACATCGCGGGCGCGGCAAGTGCGGCCACCCACAGAACGGTCAGCCACCTCGCCTCCGGCCCATACTCGTATTCGAACGGAAGGAGGTAGCTCCATCCAAGTCCCGCATCGACAGGCTGCGTTCGCTCACGTGTGATGCCGTGGTCGCGAGCGCGGATCCACAGTTGATGATGGATGAGCCCCCCAGCGACGAGCACCGTGTCCGGATTCGCCGGACGTCGACGTGGAAAGACACTATCGAGCCTAATGTCGGGTGTCGCAACTCTCGCGTCCGCTGTACGCATGCGGAGTGAGAAGATGAGGTTGCCTTTGCGCTGGCCTAGCATGAAGATCTGCGAGCGATTGAAATCGTACACGGTCGCGATCGCCGAAACCGGGTTCGTCAGAATCCCGCCGACGACCGTCGCCTCGACGACTACGGAATCGGATGAGAGTCGTCGGCGCACATCCGCGCTGGTGGCGGAGATCGCAAACGGAGTCCGGAGCCCGCCCGCCGTCGCGGCGAGCACCTCTCCCGGGAAGTAGTCGTGATGGAGCAGCTCGGGTCTCCACGTGCCCCACGCCGTCGTGTTTGGAAGCGAGATGTGTGTGAGCTCTGCACTCACCGTCAGCACGATCACCCAGAGGAGTGTCCACGCCCACGCAAGGCGATTGGCCGTGCGACGCGCAGGGAGGATCACGACGCGCCACGCATCCGCGCAGAGAATTCCGATGAAGCCGCCGAACGAGTTGGTGAATACGTCTCCGAGACTCGTGTCGCGACCGGGAATCCAGAGCTGCAGTGTCTCGACGGTGATCGTGGTCACCAAGCAGATGACGAAGACGCGCCTGCGCGGCAGTCCAGCGAGCCTAAGTCCGAATCCAAGTGGAACAAAAAGGAACACATTCAGGATCGCATCCAGCACCGACGTGTCTCCGCACAAGAGACACAAGCTCAGTGGTTGCTTTGTCGCCGCGTATTGTGGGGTGAGCGTGAGGATTGCGATGAACAGAAAGCCGGCGATCCATACAACGCGTCCGAAAGTTCTTTGTTGTATCAATGCAACAGTCCGTGGCGCACGATGAATGATTTATGTTCGAGTGGCATTGCTAAATCGGTCTGCGCGAAGGGGATGTTACCACTACGAACCGATGTGCGCCGAATCCGATGGGTGGCACCCTAACTGCAAGTCTCTGTCGCACACATGCAGGACTCTACCATTCGCGCAGCGCGGCGCTCCGTATGAGCTTGCCGGTGCACTGCGCCACTGAGCACATCTTCACCGTCGACGTGGAAGAATATTTCCAGGTAGGCGCGTTCGATGGCGTCGTCGATCGCAAGGATTGGGACGCGCATCCAAGCCGTCTCGAGCACTCCATCGGGATTCTGCTCGAGCTCCTCGCTCGTCATCACGCATCCGCGACATTCTTCACACTCGGATGGATTGCGGAGCGCCATCCGTTCTTGATGCGTCGCATCGCAGATGCCGGGCACGAGATCGCATCGCACGGGCATTGGCACCGGCGCGTCAACACGCTCACGCCCGACGAGTTCCGGAAAGATGTGCGCATGTCCAAGGCGATTCTCGAAGAGCACGCAGGCACGCCCGTTTGGGGCTTTCGCGCCCCGAACTTCTCCATCACACCCGGCACAGAGTGGGCCTTCGACATTCTGATCGAAGAAGGCTATCGCTACGACTCGAGCCTGTTCCCGATCCGGCGCCCCGGCTACGGCTATCCGAAAGCGCCGCCGGTTCCGCATCTCATCCACCGTCCCGGCGGCACGATCACCGAGCTGCCACTCGCCACCACGCAGTGGCGAGGCGTGCGGCTGCCGGCCGCCGGCGGTGCGTATCTGCGTCATCTCCCCTTCCGGCTCATCCAGCGCGCCTTCCGGGAGCACGATGCGGGCGGAATCCCGGCGATGTTCTACATTCATCCGTGGGAGCTCGATCCCGATCAGCCGCGCATCGACGTTCCGTGGCACACGCACGTGCGACACTACAGCGGGCTGCGCAAAACACAGCCGCTCCTCGAGCGGCTCCTTGGTGAGTTCCAATTCCGGAGCGTGGCGCACTGTCTCAAGCTACCGACGTCCAACGCGACGAGCTCCCGGGTGGTAAGCGCAGTCGAGTGATCGCGCGCGTCGATCGCTTCTCCGGCGCGGCGAGCCAGTGGGACACCCTCGCACGCGGCTCGCCCGGATTCACTCACTTTCATCTGTACGGATGGCGCGCGGTGATGGAGCGCGTCTTCGGACACGAGTGCATCTACCTCGCGGCATACGAAGACGCGGGCGCGCTCGCCGGCGTTCTCCCGCTCGTGCGCGTGAAGAGCATGCTTTTCGGGCACTTCGTCGTGTCGATGCCCTTCCTCAACTACGGCGGGCCGCTCGGCACTCCCGAAGCGGTCGTCGCGCTCGTCGCGCACGCATCCGGCATCGCGAGTGATTCCGGTGCCAAGCTCCTGGAGCTGCGCAGCAGAATTCCACTCCCCGTTGAGCTCCCGGTATCGCACCGCAAGATCACCGTGCTCCTCGATCTGCCGGACTCCGAGCCTGCATTGATGAAGCAGCTCGATGCGAAGCTGAGAAGCCAGGTACGACGTCCGCAAAAGGAAGGAGTGACCGTAAAGTTCGGCGCGGATCAGGTCGCGCCCTTCTTCGATGTGTTCGCAGAGCACATGCGCGACCTCGGTACCCCCACGCAGTCGCGCCTCCTCTTCGACACGATCGCCGCCATCTTTCCGAATGACGCGTGGTTCGGATGCGCGTGGTACCAGGGCAAACCCGTGGCCGGCGGCTGCGCGTTCGAGTGGGGAACGGAGGTGGAGATGACGTGGGCCTCATCGCTCAATGCGTACAAGCGCATCGCGCCGAACATGCTGCTGTACTATCGCTTCATGGAGCGCGCGATCGACGGTCGCCTCACGACGTTCAACTTCGGCCGCACATCGCCGGGGAGCGGCACGCACAAGTTCAAGCTGCAGTGGGGCGCGCGCGATGAGCAGCTCTGGTGGTACGATCAGGCCGCGAGCGCGGAGGTGAAGACGCCCTCACCCACCGATTCCGGATACTCGTGGGGCCCGCGCCTCTGGAAGCGGCTTCCCACCGGGGTCGCGACCATGCTCGGACCCCGGATCGTTCGCTACATCCCTTGATCGCGCGGCGGCAGCTTCCCGTCAGCTCGACGATCACCGGGCGATCGCTCGTGCAGGCGCTCGGGCTCGCGTTGCGCGACGGTGCGCAGGAGCGAGCGGCGCTCGCGTCCGAGCTGTGTACCGCATTTCACGCGAGTGGCGCAGTGCTGGTGGACAGCGGAACGTCCGCGCTCGCTATGGCGCTTCGTTCGACCACGCCGGCGGGAAAGGTCGTCGCACTCCCCGCATACGCGTGCGTGGACATCGGCGCCGCCGCGATCCACGCGCGTCTCCGCGTGCGCCTGTACGACATCGATCCGGCCACACTGTCCCCGGATCTCGATTCGGTGTCGCGCGTGCTCGCGGCCGGCGTGGACGCGATCGTCGTGTCTCACCTCTACGGATATCCGGCAGATGTTCCTGGTGTAGCGGCTCTTGCCGCAGCGCACGGGACCACCGTCATCGAGGACGCCGCGCAAAGTGCCTGGGGCTCGCTGCTCGGCACACGACTCGGCTCATTCGGTCCACTGTCGGTACTGAGCTTTGGGCGAGGGAAGGGGTTGGGCGGCGGAGGCGGCGGCGCGCTGCTTTCCGTGGGCCGTGCTGGTGTGGATGCTCTGGCCAACGCGGGCTCACGTGTCGCGGCCTCCTCCGGCGCGCTGCGCACACTGGTGGTGGCCACGGCACAGTGGGCTCTCGGCCGTCCGGCCCTGTACGCACTGCCGTCCGCCATCCCGGCGCTTCACCTCGGCGAGACGATTTATCACCCTGCCCACGAGCCGATCGAGATCACGCCCGTCAGTGCATCCCTCGTTCGCGCTGCCCTCAAGAGAGCCGATCGTGACCTCGCGGTTCGGCGCGGTAATGCCCTGGAGCTCGAGCGCGCGATCGGTCGGTCGCGCGACGTCAGCGCAATTCGAGCGCTCGTAAACGGAAAAACGGGCTATCTACGCTTCCCGGTGCGGCTCGCGCCAACGCGCACGACGAAAAAAGACGAGGCTGCTCTCGGGATCGTCCACGGTTATCCCAACACGCTCGCGGAATTGCCGGAGCTGCAACCCTTGATCATCGGGGACGAGGCGCTGCAGGGATCTCGGGAGCTTCAGCGATCGTTGGTGACACTTCCCACACACGCCCTCGTCACCAAGGAAGATTTAAAAAATTTGTCCAGCTGGATGGGTTGACGAAGTAGCTCAAAACTTTACATATTCTCCTCGATCAACACGCCGGTGTCGGTCAGCGAAGTGCGCCTCCAGGCGGCCTTCGATTTTTCATGAGACGGAATCGCCCTCCGCTGGCGATCTCCCACCGCAAGATTACATCGCGGCATGATCGTTGGGCCTCGCGCCCGCGACAAAGGCAAAACCGCCCAAAGGCGGCGACGCAAAGCCTACGAGGCTAAGGTGCGCAGTGAGCGCGCTATGCCGGTCGGGTTGCCGTGGACTTGGAGACTCGACGTGCGCAAATCCTTCCTCGCCCTGGCTGCGATGATCGCGGCCGCTGCCTGTACGGACACCACCTCACCCGTAACCCCGCCGAGCAACGCGTCAGTCGACTCCGTCGCGACGCCTGCGGTCAATGCTTCGTTCATCGCATCATCGACTGTCTTTTCCGGATATTCGTTGTCGTCGCACCACTGGACGCACATCAAGACGTTCATGACCGACTACTACTACTCGTGGACGGACACCGAGCGCAGGTGGGCCGGTGCCCACTACGACGTGGCGATGTCCGGGTCGATCTCCGCATGGAAAAGCTCGAATCCGACCGTTCAGCACCTCACGTACGCACTGCTCTGGACCACCACGACTACGGGAGACAATCTCGCCACCGGCTTCTATCCGGACATGCAGAGGTGGTACCGCGCGCATCCGCAGTACTCGTTCGAAAAAGCGTTCGTCCACAGAGCCGGCGCTTCGTTCAGCTCCTCGGGCCGTGTGACCTACTCGCACTGGGGCACGACTCGTTGGGCCATCAATCCAGGGGATGCCGGCGCAGTCGCCTACACGGTGAGCCGCATCCAGCGACTCGTCAGCCCGGACGGCGGCATATTCTTCGATGAGGCGTCCACCGGCGACATGAGGGCGCACCTGGGCACCATGCAGGAATACTCGTCGAGCGACTACACCGCGGCCATCGGGAGGCTCCTGGGAGCGATCAAAAACGGTGTCGGCTTGAAGATGCTCATGCTCAACACGGCCGAGTACACGACGCCGCAGGACTCGATCAACGCGGCGCGCGCGGGCGCCGTGCACCTCGAGATGTTCAACAACTTCAAGTATTCCGGGATGGCTCCCCGCTGGACCTGGATTGAGCATCTGGCGACTTCCGGTGTGTTCGTCGACGTCGTGAGCGCCTATAACTCGAGCTCCATGGCGTCAATGGCTACGTACTATCCACGCGGTAACTCGCCGACCAACGTCCAGCGCGCAAAGCTGTGGGAGCTCGCGAGCTACTACATCGGACTGCCGACCTCCGGTGCCGATCGGGTCGCGATTCAGCTCGAGAACACGTGGGGGAAAGCCTATTCCACAATTTGGACGAAGGCGCAGGAAGCCAACGTTGGCCGTCCGCTCTCCCAACGCGTGTTGCAGTCATCCGGAACCGATCCGTACGGCAACCGGTACCAGCTCTGGGTTCGCGATTTCGAGCGGGCTCGTATCGTTCTTCGCCTGCAGCAGGGGTGGGGCTCGCAGACGTACACCGACGGAACGGCGATCACCGTGGCGCTGCCTTCGGGCGAGCGCTGGATCCCGCTGAACGCGGACGCGACGATCGAAAGCCCGGTAACGAGCGTTCGCCTCCGGAACAGCGAAGCGGCCATTTTGTTCAAGGGTAGTAAGTTGTAGTCTACGGGGTGCTGGCTGGGCGGTGGACGTGATGTCATGTTGCACCACCGCCACAGCAGGCGACCGGTCAGCGGGCTAAAGCCACGCCACGGGTGGCACCCAATTCGCTAGCTGGATCACCGATGTCCATACCTGCCACAGCTTTCCAGCGTCCTCTCACCGGACGCCATACCGCCACGGTACCCATCCAGGCTCCGGCTGAGCCCAAGCCGGACAAGTTGATGCGGGCCGTGTCGATGGTCCTTTTCACCTACGTCTGGCGGTTGCAGGACTCCTTCCCGATCCTTGGGAAGCTTCAACTGCCGGCGCTCGCAGTCTTCGCGGCGCTTCTGTATTACGGCTCGACGAAGCAGCCCGCGCGGCGCTTCAAGTTGATCAAGGGCCCGACGCTGAACCTCGTCATCGCGCTGATGATCATCATGACGATCGGCGTCCCTTTCAGCCTATGGGTAGGTCACAGCGCGACGTTCGTGCTCAAAGGCATGCTCCCGAACGTGCTGTTCCTGGTACTCGTCGCCGCGAGTGTTCGTACCGTTCGCGATGTTGAGTGGTATGCGCTCGTCAATCTCTACGGCGCGCTCGTCTACACGACGGTCATCAGTCTCTTCTTTCGCGTGGGCTACGATGGACGCCTGGGCGGACTGATCTTCTACGACGCCAACGATTTCGCGCTCGTGCTGGTCTGCACGATTCCCTTTGCCATCTACTTCCTGGGTAAAGGACAAAAGCGATCGCACCGGATTGCCGCCCTCTTCACGCTGGTGATGGTTCTCACCGCGATGGTGAAAAGTGGATCGCGCGGCGGATTCATCGGGCTCATCGGCGTAATGCTCTACGTGTTACTCCGCTACCGCGCGATTCCGAGCAAGGTGCGGCTCGCGGTCACGGTGGCTGGCGTCGCGCTCTTTTTCGGTTTCGCCAGCGACAAGTACTGGACGTCGATGGGAACGATTCTCCATCCGGAGAGCGACTACAACTACAACGACGACGTCGGCCGCGTCGAGGTGTGGAAGCGCGGGGTGGGATACATGATCCACAATCCGATCGTCGGAGTGGGCGTGGGCGCGTATCCGACGGCTGAGGGCGGATCGAGTCTCGCACGGGCGCTCGCGGCGCAGGGAAGGGGCTTCAAGTGGTCGGTTGCACACAACTCCTTTCTCGAGACGGGGGCGGAGCTCGGGATTCCCGGTGCGCTCGTGTTCATCGCGATGCTCGTGGTCACGGGCTACGGTCTCGCGCGCATCTCGCCTCGCGGCAAATGGGCGCCATGGATCTCGCGTCGCGAGATGGCGCTTGCGCAAATGCTGATTGGCGCGATCGTCGGCTTCTCCGTGGCCGGCTTCTTCGTGTCCGCCGAATACTTCGGGTATCTCTACTTCATCCTGGGCCTCGGGATCGGGCTGATGAAGTTGATTCAGCTGCGCGCTGGTGCGTTCCCCGCCGTGCGCCCGCAGATCAACGTGCGACTCGCGAGCCGGACTCCGGCGCCGACCGATGCGGACCTCGGCTGGATACACAGCTCGATCGAAACGTCGCTGCGCGGCGCGCCTCCGAAGCGCTGACGTTCGCACCGTCCGCGCACGTCATGGACTTTCGTCGGCATCTCAAGAGCACGATCGAGCACGGAGCGCTGTGGAGCGGGATTCCGGGCGCGATGCGCCGGCGGCGCGGCGGCGACGTGCTCATTCTGGCGTATCACAATATCGTGCCGGACAATGCGCAGGTAGCGGGCGATGGCTCGCTGCACCTGTCGCAGCGAAAGTTCGCCGAGCAGCTCGATACGCTCGTTCGAACGCACGACGTCGTTCCGCTTGCGACTGCGCTCGCCGGCCATTCCGGGCGGCGACCCGCGGTGGTGCTGACGTTCGATGACGCGTACGAGGGCGCAGTGAACGCCGGCATTTCCGAGGTCACGCAGCGCGATCTTTCCGCGACGATTTTCGTAACACCATCGTTCCTGAACGGCCACGACTTCTGGTGGGATGCGCTCACGAAGCCGGGCACGAACGCGCTCGATCCCGCGCTGCGCCAGTGGGCGCTCCACGACTGCGCGGGTCGCGACGCCGAGGTTCGCGCGCGCGCGCCGCGTGAGCGCGACGCGACGATCACACGGGCGCCGGTTCACGCGCGATGTGCGCACGAGCACGATCTCGTTGCTGCTGCAGAACAGCCTGGCATCACGCTCGGCTCGCACACGTGGAATCATCCGAATCTCGCGCGCCTCGACGACAGCTCGCTCGCTACCGAGCTCACACTGCCGCTCGCCTGGTTGCGTGAGCGGTTCACGAACGTGCTCCCGGTGATCTCGTACCCGTACGGTCTCTCGTCTCCCAAGGTGGAGAGTGCGTCCCGGGCGGCGGGATACTCCGCCGGGTTGATGATCGACGGCGGATGGCTCGCGGGTGGCGCGACGCAGAATGCGTTCGCAGTTCCGCGACTCGATGTTCCTTCCGGCATTTCCGCCGCCGGTTTCGAGCTGCGAACGGCCGGCGTACGTGTGCGATGATCCGCTCGCGATGATCGCTCGGCGATGACCCGACGACGAGTTCTCGTCACGGATGGCACGCAGCGAAGCGCGCTCGCCGTCGTGCGCTCGCTCGGCCGCGCGGGACACACGGTGTTCGTCTGTGCTCCGCGCGTGCCGTCGCTGGCGGGATCGTCGAAGTTTTCCTTCGCCGAGGCTGGTGTGGCGAATGCGCTCGATGCGCCGGCGCAGGTCGTCAGCGACGTGTCGCATCTCATCGAGCGCTGGCGCATCGACACGCTGATTCCGATCACGGAACCATCGTTGCTCGCGCTTCTGCCCGAGCGCGAATCGCTCGGGGTGATCATCCCGTGGCCGGACGCGGATACCTTTCGCGCGATCTCCGACAAGCAGGCGCTGCTCGCCACCGCCGCTGGCCTGGGCATCGCGGTACCTCGGCAGATTGTGCTGAGTACGAAGGACGACGCGCAGGCGCTCGACCCGGCGACGCTCGACTATCCGCTGGTGCTCAAGCCGTCACGCTCGGTGGGCGAGCACGATGGGCAGCGCGTATCGCTCGGCGTTCGGCACGTGGCGAGCGCCGGCGCACTTGGTGCGGAGCTCGCCGCGCTCGGCGACGCGGCGTTTCCGCTGCTTCTCCAGCAACGCATCGTCGGTCCCGGCATCGGAATCTTTCTCCTCGTGTGGGACGGCACGCTGCTCGCGACCTTCGCGCACAGGCGACTTCGGGAGAAGCCGCCGTCGGGCGGCGTCAGCGTGTATTCCGAGAGCGTCACGGCCGACGCCGAGCTTGTGGAGCGATCGCGCCTGCTGCTCGAGCGCATGCATTGGCGCGGCGTCGCGATGATCGAGTACAAGCGGGAGGCGAGCACGGGAACCGCGTATCTCATGGAAGTGAACGGCCGCTTCTGGGGATCGCTGCAGCTCGCGATCGACTCAGGCGTCGATTTTCCAGCGCTGCTGGTAGCGGCAGCGACGGGCGAGGCGACGCCCGGGACCGTCGACTATCGTGTGGGGTCACGCAGCCGCTGGTTATGGGGCGACGTCGATCACCTGCTCGCGCGATGGCGTCACGATGCGTCCTCGCTGGCACTGCCCGCGGGCGCGCCGTCGCGATGGCGGGCGACGCTGGATTTCTTCACGTTCTGGCATCCACACGACCGCAATGAGGTCTTCCGCCTGAAAGATCCGCGCCCCTTCTTCCGCGAGACGATCGAATGGCTGCACCGGCGATGAGTGCGCGCGGCGCCGAGCCACTCCGCATCGCACTGATGATCGAGTGCGACGGTCCCGGCGGCGCGGAGCTCATGATCCTCGAGCTCGCGAAAGAGCTGCGCGAAAGGGGACATGTCGTGCTCCCGGTAGGGCTGGCGGCGGGCACGGGATGGCTGGGCGCGCGCTTTGTCGCCGCGGGGTTCGAGCCCGCGAGCTTCGATCTGCGCCGGCCCATCGATCTCGAGGCGGTTCGCGCACTCACGACGATTCTGCGCGACTTTCGCGCGGATGTGGTGCACAGTCACGAGTTCACGATGGCGATCTACGGTGCGGCCGCAGCGAGGCGGGCGCACGCGCGCCACGTGATCACGATGCACGGCGGCCTGTATTACGCGACCGCGTGGAGGCGACGCGCGGCACTGCGCTGGGCAATGCAACGCAGTGCGGCCCTCGTCGGAGTTTCGGACGCTACTGCGGGCGCGCTCCGCCAGAACCTCGGCATCAGTGGATCGAAGGTCCACGTCGTGCCCAACGGAATCCCGCTGCGCACGGGCGTTCGCGCAAAGCTCCGCCGCGAGCTCGCGCTCGCTCCGGGCGAGCTGCTCATCGTCTCGGTGGGAAATCTGTACGCGGTGAAGGGCCACGCGGTGCTCATCGACGCAATGAGCACGTTGCGTGATCTCGAGGGATGGCGCGTGGTCATCGCTGGTCGCGGTGAGGAGGAGCCGCGGCTCCGCGCGCAGGCAGCAGCCGCCGGAATAGGCGATCGCGTTCATCTCCTCGGCTTCCGCGACGATGTGGCGGACATTCTCGCCGCCGGCGACATCTTCACGATGCCGTCGCTCTCCGAGGGGCTGCCTCTCGCACTGGTCGAGGGAATGTCCTTCGGACTGCCCGTAGTGGTGACCCGCGTGGGCGGAGTGCCCGAGGTGGTGACAGATGGTGTGGAGGGCTTGCTCGTGCCTCCCTCGGATCCGGCCGCGCTCGCGAACGCGCTGCGAGCGCTGCTACAGGATGCTCCCCGCCGCCAGCACATGGGCGCCGCCGCGCGCACTCGCGCAGTGCGCGACTATGCGCTTTCGACGATGGCCGATCGCTACGAGCGGCTCTATCGCGGCGAGGCGGCGGGATGACTGCCAACTCCTCTAAACAGAAAAAACGTGAGAAGCGTTGAAATGCGACAGGCCTACACGGATCAAACCAATTGGAATCGAATCGAACCCGGCGAATGCGAGTTGATACTTGCTGTTTCCTAGGAAAGGAAACGAGACCGGGACCGTGCGCGACGAGAGTTCGTGTCGACGGGTTCGATGGTTTGCTGATTGGTTCGATCCGTGTACGATCGGTTATCCACTCCCTCCGCAGCCGAGGCGATGACGCGCTCTCGCGACGCCAGATTCGATTCGTCGGTTTTGCTTTTCCAATTCGTGTCGAATCAGTCGTACATGCTCGCTCCCAACGCACCACTCCACGTGCCGCCACGCATCACTACTTGCGCCCCGGCACCAGCTTCTCGATCGCGTCGAGCAGAATGCGCGCCTGTCCGGCGCGGCTGAAACGGTCGTCCTGCGCGACGCGCTGGGGGCGCACGCCCGCGTGGTGATCGTGGTAGCGTCTCGTGATCGCCGCCGCCATTGCGTCGACCTGTGGCACCACGACATCGGCGGTCGTGCCCTCGAGAACCTGCGCGATCGCGCTACCGGGCTCCGCCAGCGCGAGTAGCCACGAGTCGAATCGCACGTACTCGAACACCTTCGCCGGGAGCGCGAGGAGGTTGCTCCCGTGGAAGATCACGAGCATCGTCGCCCCCGCCAGAAATTCCAGCGCCTCGCGATGTGGGCGCGGCGGCTCGACGCTCACATAGTCGGCAATCCCCGCCTGCGCGGCCATTCCGAGCAGCGGCACGCGGTGCTCGTCTGCGAAGCGGCCGAGGATGTCGATGCCGAACTGCGCGGGCTCGAGCTTCTCGCTCGCGATGACCTTCGCCGCCGCGCGAAAGAGCGTCTGGGGATCGCGATCCAGATAGATCGTGCCCGCGTAGCGAATGACGAATCGCTCGTTGTCGCGGTGCGGCGGGAGCGGATCATCGTCGGAGCCGTTCATCACCGTGATCGTCTTGGTGCTCGCGTCCGGGTGCAGCGAGACAAGCGCCGCGCGCGCCGGCGGCGTGTTCGCGACCACGAGCGATGCCTGCTCGATGCACGCGCGCTCGAAGCGCTCCGCATGACGGTACCAGATTGGACTCGCTACACTCTCGCGTAACCACGGCTGCAGGCTCCATGGGTCGCGCATGTCCATCACGAACGGCAGCCCCGTCGCCACGGAGACGAGCCGACCCGCGTCATGGCTGGTGTGCGGCGGCGCGGAGGTGATCACCGCCTCGTGCACCTCCCGCACGATGATCTCCCGCGCGAGCGCCGCCGAACGGCGCGCCCATCGCTCGCCGTGCATGAGCTCGACCCAGGCCCAATAGGTGCGCAGCACCTGGCGAGGCGTGCGAATGCTCGTCGGGATCTCGTCCCGCTCGAGCGACTCCGGCCTCCCCTTGTTCTCGCGCGGCTCGGCATTCGCGCTCGCGAGCACCACGCTCGGATCGAGGCGTTTGTTCGGCAACACCGTGCGATACGCACGCCACAACAGGTGCTCGACGTGCTCGAATGGCAGCACGGGATCCGGCACTCCGTACACGCACACGCCGGCAGGGAGCGAGTCGAGTGCCGATCCGATTTTTCCGCTGGGGGCGCACGTGATCACATCGAGTCCCCAACCACGGTCCGTGACCGTCCTCGCGAGCTTCTCCCATCTGCGCGCACCGATGGTCGTATCGGGCGGGAAATGGTAGCTGATGAGAAGGAGGCGGCGCGCGCGCTGCGCATCGGTTCCGTCCTTCTTCCAGAATGGCATCGCTCCGCTCGCGCTCACAGCGCGTGCTCCCGCACGATGGAAACGAACGCGCGGGCGCGCGCGCGATGTCTCCATGCGATCATTCCGCCGTATACCGCCACGCCCGTTACTACCTCAATCGCCAATCGCATCACCGGAGCCATCGTTTGCGGAAGCACGACCAGCATGCTGCCAACCGCCAATGCCATGATCGCCGTGGAGCTCACCGCAGGCCAGAGTGTCGCGAAATATCTGCCCGGGGACATCTCGAGCACTCGGAACGCCAGCCGGTACTGCGGCGCGACGACGATCGGGTACGCGACGATCCAGACACAAGCAACTCCACCAACGCCCCATCGCGTGCCCACGACGAACAGCAAGGGCATGACGCACGCCGCGATCACCGAGTACCACATGCTCTGCCGGGAGTGCCCGGTGTAGATGAGAACCTGTGGCGTGACGGTGTCGATCGAGCGGATGCCGCCATAAACCGCAAGGAGCCGAAGCGGGACGATCGCGCCGGTCCACTGAGCGCCGAGCACCACGGGCACGAACTCACCCGCGATCAGCGCGAGCCCCGCCGCCGCCGGCAGCGTAATGAACGCGAGCCCCTCGACCACACCAAGGAAGTAGCGGCGAAGCGCCACGATGTCATGCTGCACCGCTGAGAAGACTCCGGGCGTGACGCTCGACACGAGTGAGCTGATGCGCTCCACAGGCATCGTCGCGATCTCCCACCCCAGCGTGTACGCTCCGAGCGCCTGCTTGCCGAGCACGCGCCCAACCACTGCGAAGTCCGCGGTGTTGTAGGTGTACCACGCGAGGCGCCCCACCACGATGTGCCAGCCTACGTGCAGCGCGCCGCCGATAGTGTCGAAAGATGAGGGCCACGCCAGCCGGTGCGGCCGCCACCAGAGCGACAACAGCGCGCCGCACGCACTGCCCACGAGGCTCCCGAGCACTAGCGCCATGTACCGGAATCCGCCGATCGCGAAGCCGAGCATCGTGATCATCTGCGCCAGATTCGTGAGCCCATCGATCATGGCGAGCCGGGGATACGCGAGCTCGCGCGCGAGCAGCGAGCGCGGAAGCACTCCGATCGATCCGAACACGAAGTTGATGCTCAGGAGTGCGATGATCGTCGCGACCGCGGGCTCTCCGTAGAATCGCGCGATGATCGGCGCGATCGCGACCGAGAGGCCGGCGATGGCGAGGCCCACCAGCACGCTGAAGCCGCCGATGCGCGCGATCTGCTCTTCGGTGAGCTCGCGATGCCGCAGAATCGCCGCGGTGAGCCCGAACTCGTTGACCAGCGTCACGAGGCCGAGGTAGACGGCGGCCATTCCCATCAGCCCGTAGTCCGAGGGGGACAGGATGCGCGCGACGATGAGGGTGGCTGCCCAGCTGAGGATTTGGGTCGCCCACTTCGTTCCTCCCGTCCATGCGATGCCCGACACCAGCGATTTGTCGAGCTGCTGGCTGTTCGTCTTCGGCGGCGGAAGGGTTACGGTATCGTCGGCGATCGTCAGCTCGGCTCTGATGCGTCAATAAACAGCGCCAAAGCAGTGACGCCCGGCGCGCGGTGACATCATTATATCGCGCGACATCGAGCATTAGCCATGCCGACTGGCGCACGTAATTCAGGCTCGATCGCGGCAGCGCACGCGGCACCCTCATTGCTCAGACGAGCGACGACTCCCTGCACCTATATCGCACTGACTTCCTCGCTCACTATTCTGCACCTGCTCGCCCCCGCTCCGGTTGGGGGACTCGAGACCGTCGTGTCGACACTTGCGGCTGCGCAACGGCAGGCGGGCCACGCCGTAATCGTCGCACCGACGCTGTCGGCACCAGGTGACGGGTGGAATTTCGCCGCCAGGATGGAGCACACCGGCGTGGAGCTGGTGCCGCTGCTGGTCTCGCGGCGCGGCTACCTTCGGGAGCGTACGCTGATCCGTGATCTCTGCCGCACGCGAGGCGTAAGCGTTGTGCACACACATGGTTACAGGTCCGACATCGTGGGCGGACATGCAGGGCACGAATGCGGGGTTCCGGTAGTAACCACCGTACACGGTTTTACCGGTGGCGGCTGGAAGAACCGAACGTACGAACGGCTCCAGCGCTTCGTCTTTCGTCGCTTCGACGCCGTCGTGGTGGTCTCCCAGCCGCAGGCCGACCTGCTTCGCTCAAGCGGCGTCCCCGCGGAGCGGCTCCGCATCGTCCCAAACGCGCTCGCCGCGCACCCGGCTCCCCTGAGTCGCGAAGATGCCCGTCGGGCGCTCATCCTCCCCGCGGATGGGCTGATAGCCGGGTGGGTCGGACGCGTGAGCCGGGAGAAAGGGATCGACATTTTCATCGATGCCCTCGCTTCGATCGACGATCGCGTCATCCAGGCCGCAATCCTTGGTGACGGACCCGAGCGCAGCGCCGAAGCGGCGCGCGCGGAATCGATTGCACCCTCGCGCTTTCTCTGGCTGGGTGCCATACCCGACGCGGCAAAATACTTCGCCGCTTTCGATCTCTTCGTCATGAGCTCGCGCACGGAGGGCTTGCCGATGGTGATCTTGGAGGCGATGGCAGCGGGCACGCCGATAGTCACCACGAACGTGGGCGGCATTCCCGCTCTCATCTCACCCGCCGAGGGCGTGCTCGTGGAGCCGGAAGATCCGACGGCGCTCGCCCAAGCCATGCGCGCGACGCTCGACGACCGGGTCGCCGCAAGCGCACGCGCTCAGGCCGCGCAGCGTCGCCAGCGCGCAGAGTTCGACGTCGCATCGTGGAGCGCGCGCTATGAGACCATCTACCGCGAGCTCATCGCGGCCCGGGCATCGAAGGCCCGGCACTCGTGAACGTGGCTCCCTACGTGCTCATCGCGCTGCCCGTGGCGATCTTCGGCTGGGCATACGCGGGCTACCCCGCCGCGCTCTTTCTCGCCTCGCGATTCAAGAGGGCCAGCCCGGCGCCTCCGGATCCTTCGGTCTGGCCGATGATCTCGATCACCGTGCCCGCGTACAACGAGGCCGCTCGCATCCGCTCAACGATCGAAAGCCTGCTCGAGATCGACTATCCCGCCGATCGCCGACAGATCGTGATCGTCTCGGATGCCTCCACGGATGACACGGACCGCATCGTCGTCGAGTACGCATCGCGCGGCGTGGAGCTCTTTCGCGTGTCGCAGCGCGGAGGGAAGACCGCGGCGGAGAACGCGGCCGCGGCATCGCTCCGCGGCGAGATCATCGTCAACACCGATGCATCCATTCGCATCCAGCCGCACTCCGTGAAGGCGCTCGTCCGCGCGTTGCAGGATCCGACGATCGGTGTCGCGTCGGGACGCGACATCAGCGTCGGCGCCGAGTCGGAGGGGAATCGCGGCGAGTCGGGCTACGTCGGCTACGAGATGTGGGTACGTGATCTCGAGACTCGTCTGGGAGGGATCGTCGGTGCGAGCGGATGCTGCTACGCCGCGCGCGCGCAGATCCAGCACACCGTGCTGAGAGACGATCTCGCGCGCGACTTCGCCAGCGCGTTGATCGCCCGCAGGCTGGGGATGCGCGCCGTCTCCGTGAACGAGGCTACCGCCGTGGTGCCGCGCACGCCCTCGCTCCGCGCCGAGACCAGGCGCAAGGCGCGCACGATGGCGCAGGGACTCGAGACGCTGCTCTACGGAGCGTCGCTCATGAATCCGTTCCGCCACGGTGGCTTCGCCCTCGCGCTCGTCAGCCACAAGCTCGCACGCTGGCTCGTGTACCTCGGCGTGCCGTTCGCCGTCATCGGCGTCGGGTGGCTGGCGCTCACTTCGCGCGTCGCACTCGCGCTGTTCATCACGATGGTGATCGGCTTCGCAATGGGTATGGCGGCGATGCGCTGGCCTGCCGAGCGAAGGGTGCCGCTGCCCTTCGCTCTGGCTGGCTTCGCGCTCGCGTCGACGCTCGGAGGGCTGCGCGCGTGGCTGCTGGCATTCCGTCGGAAGCGCTTGCCGATGTGGGAGCCGACCCGCCGAGCCGCTATTCCAGAGTAGCTGCCGGGTGGCAGCTACCAACGGCGAGCTACCAGCCGCTCCGGCGGAACAGCATCACCGGTACCGTCTTCATCATGATCTTGAGATCCTCGGCCAGGCACTGGCGCTCGAGGTACTCGAGGTCGTAACGGATCTTCGCGCGGACATCGTCGATCGACGTGTCGTACGTGTGATTGATCTGCGCCCAACCCGTGATCCCCGGGCGTGTGCGCTGACGGAAGCGGTAGTCGGGAAGATCCTCGCGCAGTCGAACGAAGATGCTCGGACGCTCGGGGCGCGGACCGACGATGTTCATGTCACCACGAAGCACATTCACGAGCTGCGGGAGCTCATCGAGGCGCATGCGACGAAGAATGCGGCCGAGCTTCGTCACGCGCGGATCGTTCCGCGTGGCCCACACCGCGCCCGAGTTCCGTTCGGCGTCCGCGCGCATCGTGCGGAACTTGTAAATTGTAAAGATCATCCCGCCGCAGTCCTGCTTGCGGCGATCGTATAGCGCATCGACGCTCGTGAGACGACGATCGAGCCCGACGCGCGTCTGCGAGTATACGGCGGGCCCCTTCGACGTGAGCTTCACGGCGATGGCGACGAGCACGATGATCGGAGACAGAATCACCAGTGCAAGCGATGCCAGAACGACGTTGACGACACGGTTCGCAACCTCGGAGCGATCGCGCGGAATTGCATTGCGCACCGGCGCCACGCGCCGATCAGCACGCCGCACAATTTCGATTCCGATGGGAGCATCGGCTCCGGCGGGCGCGACGATCCGCGTTCCACCATTGCTCCGTCTCCGATTCGGTCCGCGCTCAACAAGAGGTTGATCGGCTGCCTGCGGGATGCTCCACACTTTCGCTGCTCCTCCTTCGCTACCGTTACTCATTAATGACGCGACAGCACGACGGCCGTGCTGACCAAACCGGCGGTGATTCCGACGATAGAGGCTATTACCGCCCAATTGCGTTTGTGTTTCTCACCAATCAAAATCTGATCGCCCGGCCTAATGTTGAGCTGGTCGAGCGTTGCTCCTTTCGCAACTTCCTGGCCGAGTAATTCCGAGGAATAAATGACATCATTCCCCCGTTTTATCTGTGTCTTATCCACATCTGCGGTGGCTGATGGCCCGCCTGCGATCATGATCGCGTCTGCCAGGGCGAGGTCTGCAGGTACTTGATAGAACCCGGGCTTTGATACCGATCCAAGAAGGGCAACGCGGACCAGTGAAGTGGTCTGCACATCGGGCCGCTTTATGTATCGTGCTAGCTGTGTCGTGAGATAATCCTGCAGCTCGGACCGCAACACGCCCTGCAACGAGATGTCCGGCATGTTAGCCAGCCTGATCATTCGCCCTGCGCGCACCGTAACGGTGTCGTTGATGGTCGAGTCGCCGCGCACCGAGAGCAGAACGCGATCACCTACATCGAAGTCCCCGTCACGCAGCCTGGCGCGAATGGTCGCCGCCTGCATCTGTCGTTGCTGCCGAGTGGCGGCATCGGGCGCCTTTGCGGCGTCCTGCTCCGTCGAGATTGCCAATGCCTGCAGCTGTGGACGCGTCGCCTCGGTATGTGCCTGATCCGCTGGCACCGGGGTCATGATCATCGAGGGCGGCGCCGAGTGGTGACAGGCGCTGACCCCGACGACAAGCAACGCCGTGCTCAGTATTGAGCGTGCCGAGCTATACGTAGTATGAAGGCCGATTCGAATTGGATTGCTCATGTGCGCGGAGTTCATTGCACCAGCCGTGCTAGAGGTGAAAGGATTGCGATCTCGACGTAAATCTTTACGGCATGGTGACTTGTGGTGCGAACCCATCCAACCACAATAGCGTGGACTGTGCCATCTGTGGCACCCTCTCTACAATAGCGGGCGCACCGGGCACAGTCGGCCGATTACGGTGTAACGGTGATGGAACGAAATGAATCACATAGAGTTGAATCCAGCCGTGATCCTCGTTGCAGCGCGATTGTGATCTGGCTCCGGATCGTCGCGTCTCACGCTTACATCGCAGATTGTAGCACTCATGCCCCATTATAGCGGGCTCGAACAGGCGAAAAGATTACGCAAGTCGTTATTCTCCAGCGATTTAGGGCGTTCCGTCGCGCAGCGCATGTTACGTGCAGAGCCAAACCCGCGCACCGTAGCGCGACTCACGCTGCCGCGGCGTTGTCGCTTGTAACCATGGAACGGCATGACGGAAGCTGGTCTCTCCCCACGACCCCCTCTCATTCTGCTCGCCAACGAGCACGAGTGGGCTGCGCGTTCCCTGGAAACGATTCTCGGACCGCACGGCTTTGCCGTGCTTCGCGCCTATACTGGCCGCCAGCTGCTCGGCCTGGTTCGCAGTGCACAGCCTGATCTCATCATGGTCGATGTGCGCCTTCCAGACATGCGCGGCGTGGATGTCTGTCGCGCGCTGCGCGATGATCCGCATTTTGCGGAGGAGACGCCTATCATCCTCACGAGCTCGGGCACGCCCGAGCGGAAGGAGCGGCTCGAGGCATTCAAGGCAGGCGCTTGGGAAGTGGTAAGCCAGCCGCTCGATGCCGAGCTGCTGCTCCTCAAGCTCGATGCATACATGCGAGGCAAGCGCGCCGTCGACCGGTTGCGCGATGAAAGTCTGCTCGACCAGGCGACTGGCTTGTACAACATGCAGGGTATGGTGCGGCGCGCCCGCGAAATGTCCGCCGATGCACAACGGCTGCATGCGCCCATCTCGTGCGTCGCCTTCACACCGGTCGCGACTACGGATGTGGAGCCCACGCCGCCCGCAATCACCGAGATCATGATCGAACAGCTCGGCGCAATCGTGCGGCGCACCGGGCGTGCATCGGATGCGATCGGCCGTCTCGGACCCACCGAGTTCGCGATCATCGCTCCTGCCACCGAGGAGCCGGGCGCGATCCGTATGATGGAGCGTCTCGAGGCGCAGCTGTCCGACATCATGACGACTCCGAACGGGATCGCCCAGCGCGTGGAGCTGCGGGCCGGCTACTGCTCCGTGGCGGACGGCGCGCAGTCGGATGTTGACGCAGTCGAGATGCTGCTGCGTGCGAATAGTGCGCTTCGCCAGGTGCGCGACGCGGAACGTGGCGATCAGCTTCGCGCCTTCGACAGCTCTCCGGTCAGGTTTGCCCTGTAAGCTCTCCCACCTGCGGCGAGGTACGCGGAAGATCGTCGTCCTCGCTCGTGGTGTAGCCGTAGAGATACGAGTAGTACTTGTACTCGCCCTGCGCGCGGATGTCGTTGAGCACCGCTCCGAGCATCCGCACCGGCAGACGATCGAGCAGCTTGAGCTTGCTCTCCGCCATCTTGCGATCGGTCGCGCCCGTCCGCAGCACGATGAGCATATTCTGCGTGGCAGCCGCGAGCACGAATGGATCGACGCCGGCGCCGAGCGGCGGACTGTCGACGACCACGACGTCATAGCGGCGGCGAAGCTCCGCGATGAACTGCGACATCGCCTGCGAGTGCAACAGCTCCGGACCGCGGTGACGACGCGTGCCGCACGGAATGAGTGTGAGCCGTTCGTGCGTGGTCGTCCGAAGGATCGCCTCGAAGGGCGCGTCCCCGCCCAGCAGATCGAGGAGGCCGGGGCGACGATTCGCGCCGAACATCGCATGCAACTGTCCGCGACGCGTGTCGCCGTCGACGAGCACCGTGCGATAGCCGGCCTCTGCGAACGACAACGCGAGGTTGGAGCACACGAGCGACTTTCCGTCTCCCGCGCCAGGGCTCGACACCGTGAGCATGGCCGAGCCGCTCGCGTCGTACTGATTTGTTATCGCCATTCGGATCGTGCGGAACGACTCGATTACCTGTGCCGCTTCTTCCGGATCGGGATCGCCGGCGCGCGAGCGCTTGATCGTGGGCACCGCGCCGAGGATAGAGAGGCCGAGCTCGCGCGTGACCTGTTCAGGATAGCGCAGGCGCGGATCGGTGTGGTCGAGCAGTAGCGCGAGGCCGATCGACGCACCAAAGCTCACGACGAGCGCGAGCAGTAGAATCGTGGGCGCGGTGTTCTTGGTCGGAGAGAGCGGAGCCACTGCCGTGTCGAGAATGCTGACGTCCGGAATCGCGCCGGCTTCGGCGAGCTTCGTTTCGGCATATCGCTGCTGTAGCATCGAGTAGAGGGACGAGCGCGACACCACATCGCGCTGCAGACGCATCTGCTCGATCGTGCGGGGCGGAATGTTCTTCAGCTCCGATGACGCACTCGCCATCTGGCGACTGAGATCCGTGCCACGGCCCTGGAGTTCACCGATGAGCGTCTGGAGCACCTGCGGAAGCGTCTGCGTGCGAATCGTCTGCACGGAGAGGCGAAGGTCCTGCACGATCTTGTGCTCGTCCGTGTAGCTCTCGCGCGCGGCGCGGAGTGCCGCCTCGCGCTTGCTGAGATCCTGCAGCGCCGCTTGCAGTGCCAGTGAGCTCTGCGCAGACGGGATGCCGATGAACGCGTCCGGGGTGATGCTGTTCGGGTCACGCACGATCGCCTGTAGCGCCGCGATATCGTGCTGGACGGTGAGATATTGCGCCTTCTGGCCGAAGTAGTTGCCGATGGCAGGGTCGCCGCCGCCACCCGCGCCGCCGGTGCCCATGCCGCCCGTGACGGGCGCGGCCATCAGCGCCTCGGACGGGAGTGTAATGGTGCTCTTTCGGAACGACTCGAGCGATCCCTCGGCCGAGCGCAGCGCGCGCGATGCCGTATCGAGCTGGTCGGCCAGCGCCCTGGACTCTTCGGTGAGATTGCGGCGCTTGAGCTCACCCGCGGTGCGGACGAACTCGCGCATGATGCCATTGAGAATCATCGCGGTGCGGTGCGGGTTGGTGCCCGCGAGCGTGAGCTTGATGAACTGGCTGTTCTGCGGAAGCGTGACGTCGACCTTGGCAATCAGGCCGGTAGAGATGTCTCGCGGGCTGACGACCGTGAATGGAACGGTGCGCGAAGGGCCGAGCACGTTTGCTTGCGGCTTCCACGCAAAGCCCACCTTGCGACCCACGGAATCACCGGTCGTACCCTGCTCGACGACCGACTTGCCTTCATTGGTCGAAAGCGTGTAGTGCGCGTTCGTCGCATCCATCGTGAGCGCGTACGTGCCGGGGCGAAGCCCGGGAAGCGGCTGGAATCCCGCGAACACCGCCGAGTCCTTCGCGAACTTCGGCCAGAGGTACAGCGAGTAGTTGCGGACGACGTTATCCATGATCGACGAGCTCTTGATCAGGTCTGCCCACGCGCCGGGAGAGACGAGTGGGTCGCCCTGAATCGGGCCCTGCGACGGCAAGCCCTGGCGGGCGACGTTCTCCGAGATCCAGACCGTGCCCTGCGTCTGATAGGCGGGTGTCATGAACTGCGTGACGCCGTAGCCGATGCCCGTTCCCGCGAGCGCGACGAAGAGAATCAGCCACTTGTAGCGCTTGAGCGCCGAGAAGTAGCGCGTCCAGGAGATTCCGGGTTCATCCAGCGGCGACTGCTGCGCCCAGAGGGGCTGATAATTCTGCCCGTAGGCCACCGCAGTGTTTTCGCGCGGCGCCTCGACCGGGAGATTCGACGGAAATTGCGGAGCAGTCATCGAAGAGTTTGCTGAGTGGGGTGGGGCCTGATCAATATGGATACGAAGTCTCGAATCTCGCCAACGAAGCGGGCTTCGGGACCACCGACTAACGGTGCTGGGGATGCAATATCAGGCCCATCAACGGGCCCCTTTAGCACGTCCAAAAGCGGGTCAGAGGTCATTTGCATCCCTTCTCGAATAGCAAGATAGTAGCAACTACGTCGCATATTTGCGCATTCAGTGGCGTTCATACCGCAGACGCTGTAGTATGACTGTCGACCGCTTTGTGGTCGCACGTCTACAAAGCTGTCGCGCCTGTGGAACATTTTATTGCGCATAGCGTGCATTTGCAGTCTCTAAGCGACACAAATCTCGAAGTGTGGCATACATCACGCACGCGATGTGACGCATCGATGCATCTGATCTTCTTATTGTTGTACCGCACGTTTCCGCTCTGCCCGCGATCGAGGAGCTCAGAATGACGGTCCCAGTCGTACCCCCTCCGCAGACCGATGTGACGGCACCCTCGTCACAAATCGGTCGCGATCCGCTTGCCATCCCCGCGGCCGTCAAGGCCGACATTCGCATACTCGTAGTGGATGACGATCGAACCCTCCGGGAAGGTTGCGCAAGCGTGCTCGAGCTGGACGGCTACAACGTCACCTTCGTGGGACGAGGCGATGAGGCGCTCGAGGTGGTGCGGCGCCGGAAGTTCGACATCGTCCTGGTCGACCTGTATCTGCAGCCGATCTCCGGCATCGATGTGCTCAAGGCTACCCTCGAGGCTCACCGCGAGACCATTGTCGTCGTCATGACGGGCAATCCGAGCGTATCCTCGAGTATCGAGGCGCTCCGTGCCGGGGCATGGGACTATCTGCCCAAGCCGTTCTCCGCCACGCACCTCCAGGTGCTCATCGGGCGTGCATCGCACGCCGTAATGGTCGCGCGCGAGACGAAAGCGCTGCGCCAGCAGCTTGTGCAGCAGAACGGAAACAGCGACAAGATCACGCTCCTGGGCGTCGCGCCCGCTTTCCGCAAGGCGGTGGAGCTCGCGCGGAAGGTCTCGCCTACCGATGCGTCGGTCATGATTACTGGGGAGAGCGGCACCGGAAAAGAGGTGATCGCGCAATTCATCCATCACCATAGCAGGCGCGCGAGTCGCAAGCTGGTGCCCATCAATTGCGCTGCGCTTCCAGAGCCGCTGCTGGAGAGCGAGATGTTCGGCCACCGAAAGGGGGCCTTCACCGGCGCGGACCGCGACAAGCCAGGACTCCTCGAGACCGCGAACGGCGGGACGCTCTTCCTCGACGAGCTCACCGAGATGTCGCATCCCATTCAGGCCAAGCTTCTGCGCGTGCTGCAGGACGGCGTGGTGCGGCGCGTGGGCAGCGAGCAGCAAGATGCGACGGTGGACGTGCGCTTCGTGTCGGCGACCAATCGCGATCCACAGGAGGCGGTGAACGCCGGGATTCTCCGCGAGGATCTGTTCTATCGCCTGCGCGTCGTGCCGATCAAGCTTCCGCCGCTGCGGCAGCGGCAGGAAGACATCGCGCTCCTCGCGAATCACTTTCTGACGCACTATTGGGAGCGACACCGGGAGTCGGTCGACATGCTTCCCAAGCTCACCGAGAACGCGATGGAGTTCCTGCGCACGAGGCAGTGGCGCGGCAACGTGCGCGAGCTACAAAACGTGATCGAGCACGTGGCGGTGCTGGCCGAGCCGGGGCAGCCGATTCAGCCGCAGGACATTCCCGCGTACGAGGATGGAAATTCATCGCCGGCACGCACCACGATGACGGGCGCCATCATGGACGAGCCGTACCACGCGGCGAAGGACCGGCTGATCGCGGAGTTCGAGCGCGAATATCTCGCGCGCCTCTCCGCACGAGCCGGTGGCAACATGTCGCGCGCAGCGCGTCTCGCGAACATCGATCGCACCACGCTCTACCGGTTGATGGAAAAGCACAACGTGCGGCGCGACGAGCTGGCGGGAAGCACCGAGTGATCGCTGCGTCACGTACTGATTTCCAGAGATGACGTCGTCGGTTTCATCATCTGAATCGCAGGCATCGGAGGGCGACAACTCGTCGGCTGTCGCTCGGCCGTCCGCGCCAGCCGAGATCCCGGCGGCGCTTGGTGATGCGCTCGCCCACGCGTCGGCGCGCGCGATGCGTGATCTCGTGACCGCCGCGCAGTCCCCGCATCACGACGCAGATTTACGCGACAGCATCGCGTGGGTGTCCGATGCGGTGCGCGCGGCGGCCGTCGACTTGACCGCGGAGCCGCGAAACCATCCACCCGCGCCGGCACCGCTCGCACTCGAAACGCTGCGCGCGTGTCTGCTCTCAGAGCTCACCGCCGCGGGTGCTCGTGTGGATGGCGCAGGCATTCTCCGGCTGCTCGGCGCCGTCGAGCGCGTGAACCAGATCATCGAGCACGATGATGCGCACCGCTTCAGCGCACGGCTCGCAGGGCCCGGCGGACTCGAGCTGCTCGTCGAAGTCGGACACGACCTGCGCTCGCCGCTCGCGTCGATCCTCTTTCTCGCGGAAACGCTGCGCAGAGGGCAGAGCGGGGACGTGAACGCCGTACAGGAACGGCAGCTGGGGCTGATCTACAGTGCCGCGTTCGGACTGAGCACCGTCGCCAGCGATGTCATCGCGTTCGCACGCGGCGGCGATCGTCTGATCGATCCGAAGCCGGAGGCGTTTTCGGTGCTCGCGATTCTGCGCGCGGTGCAGGACATCGTGCTGCCGCTCGCGGAGGAAAAGAAGCTGACGGTGAAGCTCAACCCGCCGGACGTCGATTTTCGCGTGGGCCACCCCGGTGCACTCAATCGAGTGCTGCTCAACCTCACGACGAACGCGCTCAAGTTCACGTCGAGCGGATTCGTCGAGATCTCCGTGAAGGCGCCTGCGCCATCGCGTCTCGAATTCTCCGTGCGCGACACCGGCCGCGGAATTCCCGCGCAGGTCATGAGCTCTCTGTTCGATCCGTTCCGGCGTCGCGATCCCGGCGACTACGCGTTTTCCAGTGCGGGGCTCGGACTCTCGATCTGCCGGAAGCTCGTGGCCGCGATGGGCGGGACGCTCGTCGTAGAGACGAGCGACACCAACGGGACCAGGTTTTTCTTCGAGCTGGAGCTGCCAGTCGTCACGCGGCTGTAGTCGCCGCGTGACGACTGGTCAGGTCATTGCGTGTGCGTCGGCGACGACTGTCGCGCGCCCCGTACGCACGCCATACGACTCCGCCATCGCATACGCTTCCTCGGCGGTGAGCACCTCGCGCTCGAGGAGCGCGGATGCCAATGCTTCCACCGCATCGCGATGCTCGCGCACGATCGCCTCTGCGCGCGCCGCCTGTGCGGACATGAGCGCGCGAATGGCCGTGTCGATCTCGCCCTGAAGCTGTCCGCTCGGCGCGCCACCCTGCGCCTGCGGGTCGGCGCTCACGAGGCCAATCATGTCGCTCATTCCGAACTCGGCGACCATGCGGCGCGCGATGCCCGTCGCCTGAACCAGATCGCTGCCGGCGCCGGTCGTCACCAGATCGGGGCCGAGAAAGACGAGCTCCGCGGCACGTCCGCCGAGCGCCTTCGCGATGATCCCTTCGAGATAGCGGCGCGGGTGCAGGTGGCGATCGGACTCCGGCGAGAAGTGTGCGGCGCCGAGAGAACGGCCGCGCGGCTCGATGGTGATCTTGTGGAGCTGGTCTTCCGGGCACGCGACCATCCCGACCACTGCGTGTCCCGATTCGTGGAGCGCGATGAGGCGTCGTTCCTGATCGTTGATCACCATTCCCGAGCGAACGCGTCCGAGGAGGATGCGATCGCGCGCCTGCTCGACGTGTGCATTCGTGATGACGTCGCCCGTATCCTGCACGGCGATGATCGCGGCCTCGTTGAGCAGGTTCGCGAGCTCGGCGCCCGAATGGCCGACGGTGAGCTGTGACAGGCGATCGAGGTTGACGTCCGGCGCCAGCCTGCTGCGCGCCGCGTGGATCTTCAGGATCTCGAGGCGATCTGCGGCGGTTGGCAGCGGTACCTCGACGACGCGATCGAAGCGGCCGGGACGTCGAACGGCGGGGTCGAGCATGTCCTCGCGGTTCGTCGCGGCCATCCAGACGACGCCGTTGTTGCCCGCCATACCGTCCATCTCGACGAGGAGCTGGTTCAGCGTGACCTCTTCTTCACCCGAGCGGTTGGGCCGTCCGCGACGTCCGCCGAGCGAGTCGAACTCGTCGATGAACACGATGCAGGGGGCGGCGTCGCGAGCCTGCTTCGCGAGCTGCCGAACACGCCGGGAGCCGATACCGACGTACATCTCGTTGAAATCGGAGCCAGCGGCGACGATGACCGGGCAGCCGGCCTCGCCGGCAACCGCGCGTGCGAGCAACGTCTTGCCGGTACCAGGAGGACCGACGAGCAGCACACCCTTGGGGCAGTGCGCGCCCATGGCGAGAAAGCGCTCGGGGCTCTTGAGGTAGGCGATGACGTCGCGCAGATCCGCTTGGGCCTCGCGGGCACCGCCGACATCACTGAGCGTCAGGTGCCGCGACGCGGGCGATGGCGCGAACCGATTCGGGCCGAGGGCTCCGCGGTGGTGCAGCGTGTAACCCACGAGCAACGAAAGGACGAGCAGCAGACTGCCGATCTGGATGATGCGCTCGGTCGTGCTGGCGTGTGGCTCGACGACACGAACGACCGTGCCCGCAGCGCCCCAACGCTCCAGGTCGGCGAGCGATACTGCGCGCGCCGGGACGTTGGTCTCGGCGGCGCGCACTGTGCGGCCGTCGATGGTGCGCGGCTCACGGAAGGTGAGAACCAGGCGGGCCCCGTCGTTCGTGACGGTGAGCGCCGAGACCTCTCGCGCACTGAGGGCGTGTGCGGCCTCGGAGTACGCGATGGCCGCGTCGCCGCGTGCCACTCCGGGGGAGAGCCGCCACATTACGAGGACGGCGACGATTGCCAGAGCGATTGCGCCGGCAGTCCAGTACTGGACCGGGCCGCGTCGCAGCGTGATCGCGGAGAGTGGTCGTAGCTTCCAGTTGCGCCGCTCGCGAGGAGGGGCGGACTGGTCGTTTGCGTGAAGCAGTGAGGTCATGAAATACCGGCGCAGTGCACTGTTTGGAGCACCACCCGTGGAACGTCACGCGCGGTACAGTGAAAGGACGGAGGACGAATGGTTGCCGTAACAGGGTCCCAGAGCCAATGTAACTTCGCTCGACCAGTAGGCGTAGGGTTCGACGCGAAGGACGCGCTGACTGCGATCAGTCTTTCCTCAGAGAAAACCAATGTCCTGGCCTCGAGCCCTGTTCATCGCGGCGCTGCTTTTCGCACCGTCCGCCGTCGTGGCGCCTCTGTTCGCACAACGCACCGGCTCATCGCCTGTGCTCGCCACCCCGCCCGCTGCCGCACAGGGTGTGAACGGACACCTGGATCCCGATGCGGCGACCCGCGCATATCTCGCGACACTTCCGAGGGACGTGAAAGCGAGGTCGGATGCGTACAACGAAGGCGTGTACTGGCTGACTCTCTGGGATATCCTGATCTCGAGCGCCGTCTTCATACTCCTGCTCGCGACGGGAGTTTCGTCCCGAATGCGGGATCGCGCGGAACGATTTACGCGCGTGCGCATGCTGCAGAACACGTTGTACTGGGCACAGTTTGTCGTCGTCGTGACGTTGCTCACACTCCCCTGGGCGTTCTACGAGACGTTCGTGCGTGAGCACTCGTATTCGCTCTCCAACCTCACGTTCGCGGGATGGATGTCGGAGCAAGGGAAGGGATTTCTCCTCGCGCTCGTGCTGGGCACACTCTTCGTGGCGGTTCCGTACGCGTTCGCGCGCCACTTTCTGAAGAACTGGTGGAAGTGGGGAGCGGCGGCAGCGATCGGCGTCGAGTTCGTGCTGCTGGTGATCGGGCCAATCGTGATCACACCGATCTTCAATTCTCCGACGAAGCTGGCGGATGCGCGGATCGTCGAGCCAATCCTGCGCCTCGCACGACAGAACGGCATCGCGACCACGGATGTCTGGGAGATCGATGCGTCGAAGCAGAGCAAGCGCATCAACGCGTTCGTGAGTGGCGGCCTCGGAACGGAGCGCATCACACTCAATGACAACCTGCTCAATCGCGCATCCCTCCCGGAGATCGAGGCCGTGATGGGACACGAGATGGGGCACTACGTGATGAACCACGTTTACAAGGGGTTCATGCAGTTCGCGATGCTCACCGTGATCGGCTTTGCGCTGATCGCCCTGCTGTTCGAGCGCCTGCGCGCGCGTTATGAAGTCACGTGGAAGGTGCGAGCGGTGGACGACATCGCCGGGATCCCGCTCTTCGCGCTGCTCTTCGGCGCGTACTTCTTCGTGATCACGCCGGTGACGAACACGTTGATCCGGACGCAGGAGTACGAGGCCGACCTCTTCGGGCTGAATACCGCACGCCAGCCCGACGGATTCGCGCAGATCTCCGTGAAGCTGGCGGAAACACGAAAGCTCGAGCCCGGAGCATGGGAGGAGCGGATCTTCTACGATCACCCCAGCGGGCGCACGCGCATCTACACAGCGATGCGGTGGAAGGCGGAGAATATTCCCGCTTCGAGCGAGGGTGCGAGCCGCGCTACGACACCTTCCGCGTCTTCCGCTTCAGGAAGTCCATGAGAATGAACTGACCGAGCGTCATCGTGTTGGTGAAGTATGCTTTGCCGCGGCTGATCGCGGACATGCGCTTCACGAACTCGATGAGTGCACGGTCGCGCGCGAGCATGAAGGTGTTGATCACGATCCCCGAGCGACGGCAGTCGGCGACCTCGCGCAACGTTGCAGACGTCACCATCGCATCGAGCCCCATCGAGTTCTTGTAGATCATCCCGTTGGGCATCGTGAGCGCGCTCGGCTTGCCGTCCGTGATCATCACGATCTGCCGCATGTCCTTCTTCTGCGACATGAGGATGCGGCGCGCCAGCTTGAGTCCTTCGGCCGTGTTGGTGTGATACGGGCCGACCTGCGCGTGCGCGAGCCGGTTGAGCGGAATTTCCTCTGCGGAGTCGTGGAAGAGCACCACGCGGATCGTGTCGCCGGGGAACTGCGTGCGGATGAGATGCGTGAGCGCGAGCGCCACCTTCTTCGCGGGGGTGAAGCGGTCCTCGCCGTAGAGGATCATGGAGTGCGAGGTGTCGAGCATGAGCACCGTCGCGCACGACGAACGATACTCGGCCTGGCGTACCATGAGGTCGCCGTAGTCGAGATCGATCGGGACATCGAGATTGCCGTTGCGAATGAGGGCGTTCTGCAACGTCGCATTCACGTCGAGGTTGAGCGTGTCTCCGAACTCGTATGGCTTGCTCGACGCATCCGCTTCGATGCCGGTGGCGAGATACGGCGTGTCGTGGCTGCCGAAGCTCGAGCGGCCAAGCGAGCCGAGGAGGCCGCGCAGCGTCTTGAAGCCGAGGAAGTCGATGCCTTTCTCGGAGAGCGAGAACTGCACGTCCTTCGAGGCGGCGTGCGCGAGACCGCCCGGCCCGGTCACAGGCTGATGACCCGCGGGCATCTGCGGAGGCGCATCGACGTTGAGGTAGCCCTCTTCGACGAGCTTCGAGATGATGTCATCGAGGAGCTTGGCGAGCTTTTCTGCGCTCTCACCATCGTCCTTGCCGTCGCCACGGAGTGCCTCGAGCATCTCGGCGGTGAACTGGCCGCTCTCCATCAGCGCGTTGAGAATCGCCTCGCGCAGTGCATCCATCGAGCGGTCCTGCTCGTGCCCCATGTCGTCCCAGTAGGGGCTCTGCATCTTCCCGCCGGCGAATCCGGACTGCAGCAGAAAATCCGCCAGCTTGTCGAGCAGCGACTGGAGGTCGATGGCGTCTGCCATCTCGGGGCTGAACTTGCCGTAGGTGTGAAAGCGCAGCGGAGTGGACGGCTGTAGGTTGTGATGGTCGCGAACTCGCGTAGTGCAGCAGCGACGGGCGAGTGTCTGATCGCAGGATGACACTGACGCCGGAACCTTGCAACCCCTCGGATGATCGACTCCGCACCACCGACGACGCTCACGCCTCCGCGCGGCACGCCCTCGGGCGCGATTGCTGCGCCGCGCTACCGGAATCCGTTCTCGGTGCTGATCAAACACCGGAACTTCCGGATCTTCTGGTTCGGACAGACCGGCTCGCTCGTTGGCACGTGGATGCAGTCGGTGGCGCTCGGCTGGGTGGTGCTGCAGATCACGAATAGTCCGTTTCTGGTGGGTGTGGAGTCGGCGGCCGGATCGCTACCGGTGCTGTTCTTCACGCTGTACGCTGGAGTGCTCGCGGACAGACGTGACAAGCTCAAGCTCGTGCGGATCACGCAGTCGCTGCTGCTGTTCGAGGCAACGCTGCTCTGGTGGTTCAACTGGACCGGACACGTGACGATCGCGATTCTCATCGGGATCGCGCTCTTCGGCGGCCTTGCGAGCGCGTTCGACATTCCGACACGCCAATCGCTGATGGTGGAGCTGGTGGGCCGCGACGATGTGGTCGACGCGATCGCGTTGAACTCGAGCGGGTTCAATCTCGCGCGAATCGTTGGGCCGAGTCTCGCGGCGGTGATCATCGATCGCTTCGGGCTCGCGTGGTGCTTTGCGATCAATGCGTTGAGCTACCTGCTCGTGCTCGTCAGCCTGTTCCGCATCAAGCTGGCACCAAAAGCCGTGGAGCCCACCGCGCTCTCGCCAACCGAGGGGCTGATTGAAGGGATCCGCTTCATGCGGAACTCGCGCGAGGTGTCGCTGCTCATGAGCATGGTGACGGTCTACTCGATCTTCGGCATTCCGTATCTCGTGCTGATGCCGGTGATCGCGCGCGACACGCTGCACGGAACGGCGCGCACGTACGGGCTGCTTCTCGCAAGCGTGGGGCTGGGCGCCGTCACCGGCGCGTTCTCGCTTGCGATGGTGGGGCGGCGTGTGCGCCGCGGAAAGGTGCTTGCCGCAGCGGCGTTCTCGTTCAGCAGTCTGCTGATCGCGTTTTCGTTCTCGCGCAATATCTGGCTATCGACGGCCATCCTGTTCTTCACCGGGATGACGATGATTCTCAACAACGCGCTGACGAACGGGCTGCTGCAAACGATCACGCCGGACAACCTGCGCGGACGCGTGATGGCGGCGTATGCGTTCGTGTTCGTGGGGATGGGGCCGGCGGGATCGCTTCTGGCGGGCGGCGTAGCCTCGGGGCTCGGCGCGCCTGCGGCGATCGGCATCGGAGGCGGGGTGCTGTTGTTGTTCGCGTCGTGGGTGTTCGGAACGCGAAACGAGTTGAAGGGGCTGTAAGAGGTCACGTTCGGCGAGAGACATTCAACCAACGGGTTGACTATCTGGACGTCGCCCATATATTCAACCGCATGGTTGAATATCCCAAGCTCGACCTCGTCTTCCGCGCCCTCGGGGACAGCACGCGCCGCGGCATGCTCAGACAGCTCGCGCGGCGCGAGCAGACCGTGAGCGAGCTCGCCGAGCCGTACCGCATGTCGCTCGCTTCCGCGTCCAAGCACGTGAAGGCGCTCGAGCGGGCGGGGCTCGTCAGACGTACGGTGCGCGGGCGCACGCACTTCTGCAGGCTCAACCCGCAGCCGCTCGCGAAGGCCGACGAGTGGCTGCGCGGATACGAGCGACTCTGGGACATTCGCCTGGCGCGGCTCGAAGAGCTGCTCCGGCATCCCGACAACGAAGACAGCGACCGCTGACCCCGAGCGCACTACGCTCGACACAATTCCAGTCACCATACGAGACAGCCATGCCCGCCACATCCACCGACCGCATCGAAAAGCAGATCGTTCTGGAAGCTCCTCGCTCACGCGTCTGGCGCGCGCTCACTGATGTTCGCCAGTTCAATCAGTGGTTCGGCGTCAATCTCGAAGGCCCGTTCAAGGCCGGTGAGAAGACGAGCGGGCGCATCACGATTCCCAACTACGATCACATCGTAATGGAGGCCTGGGTCGAGAAGGTCGAGCCAGAGCACCACTTCTCCTTCCGCTGGCACCCCGGCTCCGTGGACCCAAGTGTCGACTACTCGAAGGAGCCCACAACGCTCGTGGTGTTCACGCTCGAGGATGACGAGGAAGGAACCAAGCTGACCGTCGTCGAGACAGGGTTCGATGCGCTACCCGAATCCCGGCGCGCCAAAGCGTTTGCCGGGAACGAGAGCGGCTGGGCAGGGCAGCTTCGCAACATCGCGAAGTATCTGAAAGAGAATTCCTGACGTTCAGCCAAAGTGCTCGCGCGCGACCTCTACCACGATCTGCGAGGCGCGATCGATGCCGAGCCATCCCGTGTTCAGGCAGAGATGATAGTTCTCGTGCGCGAGCCATGACCGATTCCAGTGGGAGCGAACGTACTGCTCCCGCTGCTTGTTGCTCTCGATCACGTACTTCTCCGCGTCCTTGAGCGAGAGCGACAGGCGCGCCGAGATGCGTGCGGCCAGCTCCGCGCGGGGCGCGTAGCAGAACACGTGCAGCGAGTCTTCGCGCTCGCCGAGCACCCATTGGGCGCCACGACCCACGACGACGGTCGGTCCCGCCGCGACCGCTTCCTCGATGACGTTCGCGGTCACCTCGAGTATGCGCTCCTCGCTCGGCGGCAGCGTGGTTGGTCGCCCGGTGAGCACTTCGGGCGCGCCGAGTGCGAGCGCATCCGCGAGGCGCTGGGTGAGCGTTGGGACTCGCTCCTCGCGCTCCACCACATCCGCCACCGGAACGCCAAGCCGCTGAGCAACGGAGTCGACGAGCCCGTTGTCGACGAGCTGCCAGCCGAGCGTCGCAGCCACTCGCGCCGCGAGCTCGGCACCGCCCGCGCCGACCATGCGCGAGACCGTGATCAGCGGCATGTGGCCGTGCGAATCAGCGGAGATTGCAGACCCGCAGGTGCTCGACGACTCGAAAACCGAGCGCATCCCAAACTGCATTGGCGGTCTCGTTTTCGACGGCGTTGTGGAGCCGGGCCTCGCGCAAGCCGCGCGCGCGACACCACTCGATCGCCGCGGTGAACAGTGCGCGCAGCACGCCGTGTCGCCGCGCGCTGGGGACAACGTAGACCGAGGAGATGTAGCCGTGTCGCGAAGGGAAGAGGAGCGGCAGGCCGGCACTCGCAACGCAACGGAGAATTCCGACCGGGCTGCCGTGACTCTCGGCGAGAAAGATCACTTCGCTCGCGCTGCGAAGCTGCGCCGCGAAAAGGCGGCTCGCGCGCGCCGGAGCGTCGGGGCGCAGCCGGCGGTAAATCGGATTTTCCGAGTGCTCGCGCAGAAGTGCGAGGCGGAACTCGACCACGATGGCGAGGTCCGCCATCGTGGCCTGTCGCACGGTGAGCCCGGCATCGAGGCGAGCATCCGCCTCGAGCGACTCGTGCTGGTCGCTTGCCGGGTGCTCGATCACGCCATCATGCCCCCGCCGAAGAGATCCTGATTCGGCCGGCGCCGCTCGGGTGGCTGAGCGCGGCCATATTGCCCCGAATCGGAACGCGAAATCTTCTTGCGTGCGACCAACGCTTCGAGCACGAGCTCGGATGCTGCCGCGACCGTCGAGGCGTCGCCGCTCTGTGCAAGGCCGCTCTCGTACACGACGTCGAGCAATCCCGGAATACGCTGAAAGCCAGCGACCATCGCACCGGACGAGACGTCTCCGTCCACCTGCAATGCATTCCCCTGATCGAACCACATCACCATGTCGTCCGTGTTCAGCGAGCCGGCGCGCTCGTGCACCGTCGCATCCGCCGCACGCCGAATGAGCTCGTGCGCGATCGCGTGCCCACCTACCAGCTCACCCTCGTACTCGAGCTCGATCTTGCCCGTGATCGCGGGAAGCGCCGCGTAGATGTCGCTGATGCGCGGCACGACGTCGCACTCGCCGGTGAGCAGCGACCGTCGCTCGGCGTTCGAGATGGCGTTCTCGAGTGCGGAGATCGGCATGCGCTGCGATACGCCCGAGCGCTTGTCGATGCGCTTGTCCATGCGCGCCTCGAACGCGATGCGCTCGATCACCTCGGAGATGAAGTCCGGCACGCGCACCGGGATTCCGCCGCGCGCGGCCCACGCTTCCTGCTGCGTGATCGCCATCCCGAGCTCCACCGACTCCGGGTAGTGCGTCATGACTTCGCTGCCGATGCGATCCTTGAGCGGCGTGATGATCTTGCCACGCGCCGTGTAGTCCTCGGGATTCGCGGTAAAGCAGACCAGCACATCGAGTGGGAGGCGAATCGGATAGCCTTTGATCTGGACGTCTCCTTCCTGCATGATATTGAAAAGACCGACCTGGATCTTTCCCGCGAGGTCCGGGAGCTCATTCAAGGCGAAGATGCCGCGATTGGCGCGCGGCAGCATGCCGTAGTGGATCGTGAGCTCATCAGCGAGCACGTGTCCGCCGCGGGCCGCACGAATCGGGTCGACGTCGCCAATCACATCGGCGATCGTGACGTCCGGCGTCGCCAGCTTCTCGACGTAGCGCGATTCGCGATCGAGCCACGCGATCGGCGTATCGTCTCCCTTCTCGGCGATCTGCATCCGAGCGAACTTCGAGATCGGCGCGAACGGGTTGTCGTTGATCTCACTCCCCGCGACTACGGGAATCACCTCGTCGAGCAGCGTGGAGAGTGAGCGCAGGATGCGCGACTTGGCCTGCCCGCGCAGTCCGAGGAGGATGAAGTTGTGGCGCGAGAGGAGTGCGTTCACGATCTGCGGAAAGACCGTCTCGTCGTAGCCTACGACGCCCTCGAAGATGGGGCCGCCCTTCGCGAGGCGGGCGAGAAGATTGGCCCGCACTTCGTCCTTCACGGATCGGCGTGCGAGGGATGCGGCAGCGTACGGCGACTGCTTGAGGGCGCCGAGAGTTTCTGGGTGCGACGACGGCACGGACCACTCCGATGCTACAGGGTGAAAATGGGGCGAGACTCAGCCTACAGTGTTGCAGCGGTCGTCCGCTAGTCCTCGACGGCGACGGGCGTGACCTCTACCAGATTGTCGTAGAACACGGGGCCGTGGCCGAGGTCGGTCTCGCGCTGCGACGTGGTGTCGTTCGCGTTTCGACCATCCCTGGACAACTTCGTCCACCAGATCGACGGCGCCCACACTGTGCCCTCGCTCACGGCGTCCGACACCCGCGCGATCGCGCTGAAGCACCCACGATCGTTGTGCACCTCGACGCGCGTGCCGTCGAGAACGGAGCGCTGCGTCGCATCTTCGGGATGGATCATCAGCTCGGGCTCGTGCACGCTGCGGCGCAGCGTGTCGATGTTCACGAACGTCGAATTGAGAAATTGATGTGCAGGCGACGAGATGAGCGACAGCGGGAAGCGCGATGCGAGCTCGGGTGAGCTCTCCGCCGATTCGTACGGCGGGGTGTACGTCGGGATCGGATCCAGTCCCATCTCAGCGAGGCGCTGCGAATGGAACTCGCACTTCCCGCTCGGCGTCGGGAAAATTCCGTCCGCGAAAGGAAGGTACGGGCGCGGCACGTTGAGGCGCGTGTAACCCTTCTCGAGCAGCGCGTCGAGTGTCACGCCCTTCAGCTTCTCGCTCTCCGAATCGAGCGCCTGCGCAATCAGGGTGAGGTCGTCATCGCGCATCACCGGATGCTCGATGCCCATGCGCGCCGCGAGCAGCCGGAAGATCTCGCTGTTGGGTTTGCACTCGCCGATGGGCTCGATCGACGGCCGGTTGAGCGTGACGTAGTGATGTCCGTACGAATAGTGTACGTCCCAGTGCTCGAGCTGCGTCGTCGCGGGGAGCACGATATCCGCCCAGTCAGCGGTGTCCGTAAGGAAGTGTTCGAGGACGACCGTGAACAGCTCCTCGCGCCCGAGTCCGCGCACGACCGCGCTGCGATCGGGCGCGACCGCCGCGGGATTGGAGTTGTAGACCACCAGCGCGCGCACGGGCGGCCCGCCGACTCCCGCGTCGGGAGTAGTGAGCGCTTCACCGAGCCGAATCATGTTGATGGTGCGCACCGGTGGAGAGAGATCGGGACGGAACAGCTTCGCGCGATTGAACTGGAAGTTCGCGCTCGAGGAGAGTTGCACGCCGCCGCCTGCGCGACGCCAGTGCCCTGTTACGGCCGGGAGACACGCGATCGTGCGGACAGCCATGCCGCCGCCGCCGTGTCGCTGCAGTCCGTAATTGATGCGCACGAACGCCGCCTTCGCGCGCCCGTACTCGCGCGCCAGCGTGACGATGCGTTCGGCGGGTATGCCTGTGATCGCACACACGCGTTCCGGCGTGAACTCCGCGGCGCGCGCGCGCAGCTCCTGCTGGCCCAGCGTGTACCGGTCGAGGAAGTCGACATCCTCGAGCCGCTCGGCGAAGAGCACGTGCATCAGGCCGAGCGCGAGCGCTGCATCGGTGCCGGGCCTGATCGAGATCCACTCATCGCACTGATCGGCGGTGCGCGTGCGCAGCGGATCGATGGCAATCACGCGTGCCCCGCGCGCGCGTGCCTCGAGCACGAACGGCCAGAGGTGCGGATTGGATGTCAGGGTATTGGTGCCCCACAGCAGCACGAGATCGCTCTCGGGAATCCCTTCCGGATCCGCGCCCATGTTCGCACCGACCGTCATGCGCATTCCGACGGTGCCCGCCATCGAACAGATGGTGCGATCGAGCATCGATGCGCCGAGCAAATGGAAAAATCGGTGATCCATCGTCTCGCCCTGGATGAGGCCGAGCGTACCAGAGTACGAGTACGGGAGGATGGCCTGCGGTCCGTCGGCGGAGCGGGCGATCGCGCCGAGCCGCGTCGCGACTTCGTCGAGCGCGTCGTCCCAGCTGATGCGCTCGAAGCGACCCTCACCCTTTTTGCCGACGCGGCGAAGCGGATGCGTCAGTCGCTGATCGTGATAGGTTCGCTCGATATACCGATTGACCTTCGCGCACAGAAAGCCACGCGTGAAAGGATGATCGGGGTCGCCTGCAACGCGAATCGCCTGCCCAGCACGAACGGTGACGAGCATCGCGCAGCTGTCGGGGCAGTCGTGGGGACATGCGCCGCGAACGATGGTGTCACCGGGGCGGGTATCGGCGGTGCGTGCGTTGCGCGCGTAAGCTTCGACGCGCTCGTTTGCAGCGGGAGGTGTGTCCATGGATCTCACGCTACGGCAAAGTGAGGGTGTCGCCAACGGCCGGAGGTGCCTGGGCGCGCACCGGCGTTCCTGTCAATGTAAAACATTATCTCGTAATGCGTTACGTTCAACGCCGCACGCTCGAGTGCCACGCGAGCGTACTCGAGCGGTGCGCGCTGCGACACAATGGACGTGGGGATGGGTAGCGAAGTGCGCTATCTGCATGGCGCCTCGTCTCTTGACAGCGTAACTTGCTGAGGCAAATTAACCGCCGCTCGCTCCCGGCATAGCACCAACGCTCGTGCTCGGACGAAGAGTCGACCACATACCGCCCTCCAAAAGGAGAGTTTCGATGAAGCGCCTTGCCGTCGTTGTTGCCGTTCTTGCGATTGCCGCGTGTAAAGCCAAGGATTCCGCTCCGGCTGACACCGCTGTTGTTGCTGCCCCTGCCATGAGCCCGGCGCCTGCCATGATGGACACCACCAAGCATGACAGCGCAATGAGCATGTCGACCACCACGACGACGACGAAGAAGGACTCGTCGATGAAGATGGGAAAGAAGCCGTAACCGAGCTCGTCATGTTGTTTAGGAGGGCGCAATCGTAACGGTTGCGCCCTTCTCGCATCCAGTCACTTGGGGTCCGCTTATTGCCTCCGCAATGCACGAGCACACGAGTGCATTGACGCGCTGAAACTCGCGCAGCGCTCACGGATAATTTTTCTCGGAGAATTTCATGAAGCGCATCGCGATTCTGGCAGCCGCAGCGGCGGTCGCCGCATGCAATGGTCGTAACAACGCGAACACTACGGACACGGCGACGGCGGGTGGCTCTGTTGCGCCGGCGTCATCCGACAGTATGGGTGGTATGCGGAGCGGCTCGAGCACAGGTTCGAGCAGCGGCAGCATGAGTGGCAGCTCGACCACCGGCGGCATGAGCGGCACGGCCGCGGGCGGCACGAGCAGCTCGAGCACGAGCGGCATGAGCGGATCCAGCATGAGCAGTGGAACCGGCACAGGATCGAGCTCGACCGACGGCTCCAACATGAGCGGCTCCTCCAGCTCGCGGATGCACGACAGCTCCCGGACGCACGTGAAGGGCTCGGCGATGAATCAGTCGCAGTCGGGCGTTACGGATTCGAGCGGGACGTCGACGCTCGGAACGAACGTGAAGAAGCTTTCCCCGACTTCGGGCTCGACGGTTACTGCGAAGGGTGACACGCTCAAGCGGTCGGACTCGACTCGGTCTTCGAACCCGTAGGCTGCGAACAACGCGCTGAAACAAGATGCCCGGCCGAAAATGGCCGGCACTTTTGCATCCGCCGGAAGCACGCGGGGTTACGAGAGAGGAATTCGGCCAGTCTCTCTCGTGGCTTCGCGATCTGCACTCTCTTCCGCCGGCTGCCTTGTCCGCCACTCTCCCTCACGCGCCCCACGTCACGCGCGTTACGCGACCGCCCGCGGGCGCCATGATTCTCGTCGCGATCGTCGCCGCAGCACCATATCTCGCGTCGATCGGCTACGGCTTCGTCTACGATGACGGACCGATCATCGAGAACAATCCGGCTTTGCACTCGCCGTCCGGGCTGCTAGCGGCGTGGCACATCGCGTACTGGCCTGCCGAGTGGGGTCGCGCCGGACTCTTTCGCCCCGTCGTGCAGTTCCTTTACGCGCTGCTCTGGAACGCCGGTGGTGGGTCGCCCTGGATCTTCCACTCGTACGCGGTCGCGATGTATGCGGCGTGTGCGGTGGCAGTGCTCGTCGTGCTCGCGCGCGCGCTGCCGGCGCGCGCGGCGCTCATCGGCACATTGCTCTTCGCCGTGCACCCGCTGCACGTCGAGTCGGTTGCCAACATCGCGGGCTCCGCAGAGGTAGTCGGCGCTCTCGCGAGCATCGGTTGCACGCTCCTGATCATACGCGCATTCGACCAGCACGACGGTGCGATCTCGTGGCGCACCGCGCTCGCGAGCGCCGCGCTCCTCGCCATAGCACTCGGCGCGAAGGAGTCGGCTGCGACGGTGCCTGCACTCGTGGTGCTCTGCGTGTGGGGATGGCGCGCTCCGAGCCAGCAACTCTCGATCACCGCCAGGGACGTTCTCGTGCGCGGCTGGCGCGCGTGGACGGCATACACTGCGGTCCTCGTACTCATGATCCTCGCGCGGCGCGCGGTGCTGGGCGAACTCTCGCCCCCGTCCACCGCGCTCGCAGTGGGGCTCGAGGGCGAAACGCTCGCGCAGCGATGGTGGACGATGACGGCTGCGTGGCCGATGGTGGCGCACCTGCTGCTGCTCCCCACGAAGCTTTCGATGCACTATGGGCCAACGACCGTGCGACCGCAGCACGGGCCAGGTGCGGCTGCAGGTGCTGCGATCTTCGCGCTTGCAGCGATGTGCGCCGCTGCGTGGAGTATCGCGCGCCGCGGGGACCGGCGGCCGCTCGTCGCGATTGCGTGGGTGGTGCTCGCGTATCTCGCTGCGTCGAACATCCTGATCCCGACCGGGCAGCTCCTGGCGGAGCGAACGCTGTTCTTTTCATCGGTGGGAGTGGTAATGCTCGTGGGCTGGGCGATTGCGAAGGTGGAGCTCGCGTCGCGCCCGGAGCAGCGCGCCATGTTGGGGGTTGCGGGTGCGCTCGTGATGCTCGGAATGTTCGGAACGATCGCGCGCGAGCCGGTGTGGTCGAGTGAGGAGCGCCTCTTTCGGAGCGGCATCGACTTCGACCCGCTGGCGTTCTATCCGTACCAGATGCTCGCGCGGGCCGTGGGCCGGCACGGCGACAACGCGCGCGGTCTCGCGCTACTGGGAGACGCATACGCGCGGTATCCCGCAGGGGAGAGCCTGGCACTGGAGTATGCGCAGCATCTTCGCTCCACGAAGCGCGCAGAGGACGCGCTCTCCGTGCTCCGCGCTGCGTCGCTCACGCATCCCGCGTCGCAGGCGGTGCGTCTCGCGTATCTCGACGTTCTGCTCGAGCGCCGCGGGGCGGACTCGGTCATTGCCGACATCGCGAGTCATCGCGCGCCCGATCCCGCGGGATCGCTGCGTTACGTGCTGCTCGCGCATGCGTATGGAAAGCTGGACCGTCCCGACTCGGTCACAGCCGTGTACGCACGCGCCGTGGAAGAGGATGGAGACGATCCCGGACTTCGCTTCGCGTATGCGACTGCGCTCCACGGCTCGCACCGCGATGCGGATGCGCAGCGAGAGCTCGACAGCGCCGCGGCCTCGGGCGCGATGCCAGCGGCGGTGCACTACTCGTTGCAGACGCGGATCTCGCTCGCGCGTGGTGACAGTAACGCGGCACGCCTGGCGCTCGCGCGCGCGCGCGCGGCGGCACCGACCGACACGAGTCTCGCCATGCTCGACTCTGCGCTCGCAACGGGTCGCCGGTAGCGGGTCGCCGGTAGCGAGACGCGGCGCGTTCCATACTCGCCCCAAGCTCGCTCTACGCGCTGGCTCCGAGCGAATGCTCGAGGGCGCGCATGCGGGCCGCAAAGGTGTCGTCCCGGATCACCGGTGTCGCACCGCTCACGTCGAGCTCGTCATCGAGCTTCACCCACGACACGCAGCCCGTGTAGCGACGGGCCTCGGGGAGTGTCACGACCTGCGCGAGCGTCGCCACCCGCACCGCTACCACGTGGACACGCGGATCATCGCGGTAGCGAAAGCGCGACGCGACGGCTCCCTGCGTGAGCCCGTGCTCGGAGTCGATGGCGCCAAGTCGCTCGAGCTCCGTCACCTGCCACACCGCCGCGACAGTGGCGACGTAGCGCAGCTCGATCATCCCCTCGAGTGGGCGATGCGCGTGCGACGCGCTCAGCGTGCCGTGAAAGCGTGAGTCGAGCTCGTCGAGCTTCTCGTGGAAGAATGTGGGGTAGAGCAAAAAGCGGTGGTGCTTCACATCGAAGCCCGCGCGGTGCTCGCGGATGCCGCCCTTCCGGATCATCGCGATGAGATCGCCGCGCCCCATCGCATCGACGAGCACCGCCCATTCCTTGAGCGCGACGCGCTCGACATCCAACCCGCCCTCGTGCGCGATCGTCATGCGCTATGCTCCCTGTACCATGCGAAGGCGTCCGGGATACCAACCTCGGGGCGCACCGTCGGCGACCAGCCGAGCTCCGCGCGAGCGCGGTCGGATGTGAAGGGATTGTCCCGGCTGAAGGTGTTCACCGTGTCCGGAAGCTGCTGCGCCAATGCTTCCTTATGCGCGAGATGCGCCACGCCGCCGAGTGCGGCGAACGTCGCACGTGCGATAGGCAGGGGAATGGGCACCCCTCGCACACGCTTGCCTAGCCCGTTGGAGCCGAGCTGCACCATGTCCGCTACTGTCACGGGAAAGTCGTTGGCGAGGTTGAACGCTCGCCCTCCCGCCGAGTCCGTTCGTGCTGCCCGGACCGCGCCATCCGCGACGGCGGAGGCATGCACGAGCGACATCGTCGAGCGTCCGTGCGCGAAGAGCGGAAAGAGCCCCGTGCGCATCACGCGCGCGAATCGCGGCACCAGTTGGCGGTCGCGCCTTCCATAGATCATCGGCGGGCGTATGGCGGTTGCCCAGAGCTCGCCCGTCGCGTGCGCATCCAGCACGATGTGCTCCGCCTCGCGTTTGGAGCGCGCATAGTACGCGTGCTCGTCCAGCGGCGCGAGCGGCGTATCCTCATCCGTAGGCGTGTCGCGATAGCGTGCGCCGCCGCCGTACACCGCGACGCTGCTCGTGTGCACGAGTCGCGCGCGCGCAGCGGCCGCGGCATCGACTACCGCACGCGTGCCGTCGATGTTTGCGCGCTGGAACCGATCCCAGCTTCCGCTCGCCGTGATCAGTGCAGCGCAGTGGAAGACGGTGTCGCACTCCGTGACCGCAGCTCGCAGTGACTGTGCGTCGAGGATGTCGCCGTGCGCGAGCTCGGCGCCGGCATCGCGAATCCATGCGGCGGCGCTGGGGTCCCGCACGAGCGCGCGTACGCGCCAGCCATCGGCAATCAGCCGCTCCACGATGTGCGAACCGAGTAGCCCTGTCGCCCCCGTAACGAGCGCGCGGCTCACTCCTGCGCGAAGGGAAGCGAAACGACCTGGCCCTGCGTCGTCCCGCTCTCCGTCTCGACCGCAACGGTGCTCCCCATCTCGACTTCGCGCCTTACCATGACGAGCGCGATCGCGCCGAGGCGTGGAGAGAGTGCGCTCGATCGCACGTCGCCGATCTGCTTTCCTTCCAGCGACAGCAGCACCGAGCGCTCCGGCGGTGGCTCGCTGTGGCCGAGCCGGAGTCCGCGGAGATGCCGGTTCACGTGGCCGCGAAAGTGAATGCGCGCGACGACCTCCTGCCCCGTGTAGCACCCCTTGGTATAGGAGATCGCATGCAGCTCCTCGAGGTTCGCCTCCTGGGGGATGGTCGTCTCGTCGATGTCGATCCCCCATTCGGGGCGGCCGCGCTCGATGCGCGCGATCTCCCACGCGAGTAGCCCGCCTGGCGTCGCGCCCCCTGCAGTGAGTCGCTGCCACATCGCGCCGAATGCGTCGGCGGGACAGAAGATCTCGTAGCCCTCGGCGCCCAAATCCGGAATGTGCGCGATCATCGCAGGGCGTCCCGCAATCTCGGCATCGAGGTGCGCGAATGGCACGAGTGCGGTGAGCGCCTCCCGCGAGAGCCCCGCGGCTCCGCCCAGAATCACGCGCGCGGCCGCGCCCGCGATCACGAGCTGTCGCATCTCGGAGCCGACGTCTACGTACGGCGTTACTCGCGGATTGATGAACTTGCGCACGAGCGCATCCCAGCCTTCGCGCGCGCGCGGCGGGACATCGACCAACAGATGCTCGGCGCGCGCAAAAATCTGCACGTCGGCTACGATGCGCCCTTTCGGGCTCAGCGCGGCGGCGTACTGGCCATGTCCCGGCGTGAGCGCGAGCACGTCGTTCGTGACGAGTCCGGTGAGCATCTCCGCCGCCTTGGGTCCATCGAAGCGGGTACGTCCGCGGACGCTCCGATCTACGAGCATCGCGCCTTCATCGAGCGATGCGTACTCCGCGGCGATGTTGCCATAGTGCAGCGTCACAGAACGACCGGCAACTACGCCGACCGCGGGGAATTCGCCGGAGACGATCTGGCCCGCGGTCATCCCGCCGCCTCCACCGGGAGCATCGCAGCGAGCGTCGCGACCGTTTCGCCGACGAGCGACTCGAGCATCGCATCCGCATCCGCAATGCTCTCGGCGCGATACGGCGCGACGACGGCGCAGCGAAGCCCCGCGCCATGCGCGGCGCGAGCGCCCGCAGCGCCTGGCTCGAGCGCGAGGGCGGTACGTACGTCGAGCTGACGCCGGCGCGTCATCCGCTCGATCGCCTTGCGATGCGCGTCGGGCGCGGGCTTCGCCGACGCCACGTCTTCCGCCGCGATGATCACCTCGAAGGCGCCATCGAGCTCCGCGAGCGCGAGCACCGAGTCCACCGTCGCTCGCGCCAGCCCCGTGACGATCGCGAGCCGGCAGGTAGCGATCGCCTGCATCACGAGCTCACTCGCCCCGGGGGCAAGCGAAATGCCCGTTTGCACGAGTGACGCGAAGTGGCGATCGGTGCGCATTGCGATGAGCGTGAGCGCCGTCTCGTCGCGCGAGAGCGGGTGATGGCGGAGCGCGCGCCGCACCGCATCGCGCGAACCTCCCTCGGCATCGTCGTGGGTGTCAGCGAAATCGGAAGGCGCGAGTCCCTCTTCCGCAAGAGCGCGGTGGAGCGCGGTGCGCCGAAGCGCTGCCGTTCCCGCCAACACGCCCTCGACTTCGAAGAACAGCGACCCGATCATGAGGCAAGCTTATCACGAAACGTCCGGCACGCGCTATGGCTCGGCGCGCGCCTGTGCCGCATACGATGCGTCGAGCAGCTCGACCGGGTGAATGGTGCGCGCACGATGACCCGCGCGCGCGAGTCCAGCGCCGATCTGCATGAGGCAACCCGGATTCCCGGTCGCGACGAGCGACGCACCGGTGAGCTCGATGTGCGCGATCTTGGGCGCGAGGACGGCAGCCGAGAGCGCCGGCTCGAGGAGATTGTAGATGCCGGCGCTGCCACAGCATTGGTCCGAGTCGACCAGTGCGACGCGCTCGAGTCCCGGGATGACGTCGAGAACCTTGAGCGGTGCGAAAGCAACGCGCTGCGCGTGTTGCAGATGACATGGCGCATCGTACGTGACGCGATGCGCGAGCGGCGCACCCGCGCGGGGGCCCGCAGCGGCAAGGAGCTCGCTCACGTCGCGCGCACGCGAGGAGAAATCGGTCGCGCGCGCGGCCCATTCCGGGTCGTCCGCGAGCAGGTGGCCGTACTCCTTCAGCAGCGCACCGCAACCAGCCGCATTGGTGACCACGTACTCCGCGCCGGATTTCTCGAACGCGGCGATGTTCCGTCGCGCGAGCGTTCGCGCCGTTTCGAGATCGCCGGCGTGCGCGTGCAGCGCGCCACAGCAATGCTGGTCGGGTGCCTGGACCGCCGCGTAGTCGTTCGCGACGAGCGTCCGCTCCGTCGCGCGATTGGCGTTCGTGAACAGACCCTCCATCACGCAGCCGCGCAGCAGCGCGAACGTTCCGCGGCTTCCATCGCCGCGCGCGTACTCCGCGCCCGACGGCGCTCGCGCATGCGCGCGGGCGCGCAGGAGCGGAGACTCGGTCGACGCGAGCATCGCGAAGGCAAAGCCGAGGTCCCCAGGGAGGCGGGCGAGCAGTCGCGGCAGGGCTGTCGCGCGCAGCAGTCGCGCCGCTCCGACGGCAATGCGCATTGGTCCGCGACGCGCGAACAGCGCAAGGATGAGGCGCGCGCGGAGGGGTGGGCGCTTCACCTCGCTCAACGTTGCGCGCGTGGCCTCCAGCAGTGCTCCGTACGGCACGCCGGATGGACACGCTGTCTCGCAGGCGCGGCATCCCAGGCATCGATCGATGTGCGTGTGCACGGACGGGTCGTCGAGCGCGAGCTCTCCCTCCACCAGCGCACGCATGAGATAGATGCGTCCGCGCGGCGAGTCGTTCTCGTCGCCAAGCGCGATGTACGTCGGGCACGCCTGCAGGCAGAATCCGCAGTGGACGCACGCATTGATCCCGGCGCTTGCAGCCGCGAGCGGCGTGCCGGGAATCGCACATGCCGGCATCGTGATCTCGCTCGTCATGCCACGTCTCCGAGGATGCCGCGATTGAGAATCCGCTGCGGATCGAAAGCTTCGCGCACCGCACGCGAGAGCGGATCGTTCACACGCGCGGGGATATTGCGCCACTCGCCTGCTCCCAGGCGCTCGAAGATGTGCGTGCCTTCGGTGCGCGTGATGTGGTCGAGCCACGGCGCGACCGGCGACTCCGGACTCGCGTGCCTGATGCAGCGCACTATGCCTCGCCCTACGGCGGCGTGCACCAGCGACTCACCCTCCGCGTGCGCAAGCCGCGCCCACAGCGCGTGCAGCCGTGAAGGTGGTGCGGAGACGCGCGCCACCGCCGCACCCGCGGGCTCGATTGCCGATAGCGCGCTCCACACGGTGGGGGAGGCCGCGCGCATGTCGCCGAGGCTCCCGAGCGCGCGGAGCTGCTCCCGCACCGAATCGTCGTTGCCGCCGAGCCGCGCGAGAAGCAGCGGCTGGTCGCCGAGATCGAGCGCGTGCGCGAGCGCGGCGTTGAGGAGCTCGAGCGCGAGCGGGGAGAAGGGAAGCGCGCGAAGCTTCGCCAGCCACGCCTCCATCGCATTGCCAGCGGGGAGCGGGAGCGTGAGCGTCTGGTCCGACTCGGGGCGAGCGCGCAGTCGCACGGTGCCCTCCGTAATCACCGCAAGCGTGCCCCACGCGCCAGTGAACAGCCGCGTGAGATCGAAGCCCGCAACGTTCTTCACCACGCGTCCACCCGCACGAACGATCTCGCCTTTGCCGGTGACCGCCTCGAGACCGAGCACGTTGTCACGCGGCGTACCGAAGGCATGGGCGAGCGGGCCCGCGGAGCCGGTGGCGATGGTTGCGCCGAGCGTTCCCGCGGCAGCACCGTACGGATCGAGCGCGAGCCACTGCCCCTCGGCCGCCGTCACGCGCGCGATCTCCGCGAGCGTGGCGCCTGCGCGTGCGGTGAGCGTGAGATCGCTCGCGACGTACTCGACGATCGCGTCATCATCGCCGATGGAAAGCGGCTCCGCATCGCACACGGGACGGCCGGCGTCGAGCCACGTGCCCCGGCCAATGATCCGGAGGGGCGCCGCCGCGGTACCGCACTCGAATCCCCCAGGCCGTATGTGCTCGCGTACGCGCTCCCGTACCTCCGCCGTGCTCACGCCCGCATCCACTCGCGGCACGAGTGCACCGGCACCACCTTCCCCGGATTGGCGCGACGCTCGGAATCGAACGCGTCGCGCAACGCGCACTGCGCCGCCAGCGACTCCGGCGAAAATATCTGCGGCATGTACTCGAGCTTGTCGAGTCCGATGCCGTGCTCGCCCGTGATCGTGCCGCCCGCATCGATGCACGCCTGCATGATGTCGCGCATCGCCATGCCGACGCGCCGCGATTCGTCCGCGTTGCGCGAGTCGTAGCCGATATTTGGATGCAGGTTGCCGTCACCCGCATGGAAGACGTTGCAAACCTGGATCTCCCATCGCGCCGCGATCGCCGCGATCTCGCGCAACACGTCCGGCAGCTTCGTGCGCGGAATGACGGCGTCCTGCACCACGAGATCGGGCGCGATGCGCCCCATCGCGCCGAACGCCTTCTTTCTCCCCTGCCAGAGTCGCGCACGCTCCTCCTCGTTCGCGGCGATCCGCACGGTGCGAGCGCCGGCAGCGAGGCAGTGCTGCTCCACGAGCCGCACATCCGCATCGAGCCCCGCGCTCATCCCGTCGAGCTCGATGAGGAGCACCGCGTCGGCATCCGCCGGATAACCTGCGGCGTAGATCGATGCCTCCACAGCGCGGATCGTCGGCCCGTCCATCATCTCGAGCGCCGCCGGGAGTATTCCCGCCGCAATGATCGCGGACGTCGCGCGGGCGCCCGCATCGATCGACATGAAATCCGCGAGCAGGGTGCGCACGCCTTCCGGATTCGGCGTGAGCTTCACCGTGACCTCGAGCGCGATCCCGAAGCATCCCTCGGAGCCGATGAATGCGCCGAGAAGGTCGTAGCCGTCGTCCTCACCATCGGCGTTGCCGAGGGTCACGATCGCTCCGCTCGCGAGAATCACCTCGAGAGCGGCGACGTGATTGAGCGTCACTCCATACTTGAGGCAGTGTGGACCGCCGCTGTTCTCGGCAACGTTGCCGCCGATCGTGCATGCGGTTTGGCTCGACGGATCCGGCGCGTAGTGCAGGCCGTGCGCGGCAGCCGCGCGCGTCAGCGTGACGTTCACTGCGCCAGGCTCCACCACCGCGAGCCGATTCACGGGATCGATGCGCAGGATGTGATTGAAGCGATTGAGTCCGATGACGACGGCGTCGCCGGTCGCGAGCGCGCCCGCGGAGAGCCCGGTGCCCGCACCGCGCGCGACGAAGGGCGTGTGCTCTCGTGCGAGGAGGCGCACGACGTCGATGAGCTGCTGCTTCGTGGTCGGGAAAACCGCGAGGCGTGGCCGCAGTCGATAGCCCGGCAGCCCATCGGAGCTATAGGTCGCGAGCTCACTCGAGCGGGCCAGCACGCCCCGCTCACCAACGATGGCGGCGAGTTGCGCCGCGAGTGCCTCGGTGCCGGTCAGCGCGCTGCGCTGACCGGCGGCTTGTTCAGGCGGCGGTCCAGAAGCTTGCGAGTGCGTTCCCGTGTGGAGAGCCACGCAGTTTCTCGAAAGCGCGCTCGCGGATCTGACGAATGCGTTCGCGCGTGACTCCCATGAGCGCGCCGATCTTCTCGAGCGTCATGGCCTCGGCCCCTTCGTCGAGACCGTAGTAGAGATAGAGGATCTTTCGCTCTCGCGGCGTAAGATACTGCCGGAAGACACGATCGATGAACTCGCGCATCAGCTTGAAGTCGCAGTTCTCCTCGATCTCACCGCCCTCGACCCCAACGAAGCGCTCGCCAAGCGTGGAGGCCTCGCGGTCGGAACGGTCGATCGGCGCATCGAGCGAGAGCTCGGTGGCGGACATCTGACGCGACGCCCGCACCTGCTCCGGCGTCTCCTCGATGAGACGTCCAATTTCGTTGTCGGTTGGATCGCGCTTGAGGACCTGCGCCAGCACGGTTTCCGCGCGCGCCAGCTTGATGAGCTGGGAATTCTGATTGAGCGGAATGCGCACCGAGCGCGTCTGCTCGGCCAACGCCTTGAGCACGGCCTGACGAACCCACCACACGGCGTAGGAGATGAACTTCACGCCCTGATCGGGATCGAATTTCTTTACGGCCTTGAGGAGACCCTCGTTGCCGATGGCGACGAGCTCACTCAGGTCGAGGCCATGTCCCTGGTACTTCTTCACGTACGAGATGACGAAACGGAGATTCGCGGTTACGAGCCGCTCCGCTGCGACTTCATCACCCTTCTGTGCGAGACGCGCGAGCCTCCGCTCTTCGGCGGGGTCTCGTATTAACGGAAGCTTCTGTATGTCATGGAGATATTGATCGAAAGCGGTAGAGGGGGACGAGCGGAAAAACCCTTTAGACCTGCTCTCGGTCACATGCTCCATACACGCCTCGTTCTATGCGGAAGGGTGAACGAGCGGCACATCAGCTCGGGGAGGGAAAGGAGCCGGTGTGCAGCGACTCGACGATGCCGAGCCTCAACGTCGGGCAGGATAACTGCGACTGTCGGTTAGGTCAACAGCCACAAACTGTGCCGTGTGTGACACACGCGTTACTCGCGCTTCACGCGTCTTCGACGTGCTGTATTCCCGTCGGGTGAAACCAAAACGGTGGCACTCAGCGCGGATCGCGTGGCTTGGTGCGCTGTGTAGCAGTCAAAATGCCCAGACCGATGAGAATCAGCGCACCGACTCCGATCCACTGCGCCTGGACGTGAAGCAGATAGGCGGCGACCGCAAGCCCGATGACGAAGATGAAGTAGCCGATCAGGAACGTCGCGAAGGAAGACATGTGGGCCTGTGTTGAGGACGGATGCAGGGGAGGCAGGGAAGATATCTTCGCTCAGTTCGGCTTATCTTATTGCCCGTCGGCTTGTTGCGTGAGCATCTGGAGCACTGTTTCGTCTGGTGCGCGCACGCCTGCAACCGCTCGGCCGATCTCGGCAATCAGTGCGTATTCGACCAGGCCTTCGCGCGCCTTCTTGTCGCTGCGCGTCGCCGCGACGATTCGCTGTGCGTCCAGCTGTCCCGGTACCGCACTGGGAAGACCGGCGCGATCGACGGACTCGCGCAGGCGCAGCGCCGTGCCGGGCACCGTGACTCCGAGCGATTCGCCGAGCGTTGCCTCGAGCACCATGCCTATGGCTATCGCCTCGCCGTGCAGGAGCGAATAGCCACTCCCTGATTCGATGGCGTGTCCCAGGGTGTGGCCGAAATTCAGATTGCGCCGGATGCCGCCTTCGCGCTCGTCCTGCACCACGATGCCCGCCTTGATCTCGACGCTGCGCAGGATGAGCGCGCGCATTCTCTCACCGGTCGGACTCGCGAGCAGCTCCGCAATCGAGCTCTCGATCGTCGAATAGTACGCGGCGTCTGCGATCGCCCCGTGCTTGATCGCCTCGGCGAGCCCCGAGCGCAGGTGGTTCGCGGGGAGCGTCGCGAGCACGGACGGATCGGCAATCACCGCTCGCGGCCGGTGGAACGCGCCCACCAGATTTTTCCCAGCGACCGTGTCGACACCCGTCTTTCCGCCGACCGATGCGTCGATCATCGCGAGCAACGTGGTCGGCAGCTGGACGAACGGAATGCCGCGCATGTACGTCGCGGCCACGAAGCCCGCGAGATCGCCGACCACGCCGCCGCCAAGCGCGAGGATGGTGGTGTCGCGGCCGAAGCCGGCGGCCAGGAGAGCGTCCGTGAGATGGGCCCATTGCTCCCGCGTCTTCTGCGACTCCCCGGCCGGAATAGTGAAGAGCTGCGTTTGCGCAGTGCCCAACGAATTGCGCACGATCGAGGCGTAGAGCGGCGCGACGTTCTTATCCGAGATGATCGCGTAGCGGTGCGCGGGCGCCGCGCTGCGGATGATCTCGGCCGCGCGATCGAGCAGCCCCGTGCCTACGTGCACGTCGTACGAGCCGACGGAAACCGAGGACGACTCCTGCGCCGCCGTATCGCCTACCACGTCACCTCGGCCGCACCCGCGCGCCGCGTGGCGACGCGCGCGAGCACGAAGAGCAGATCCGAGAGACGATTGAGATAGGTGAGCACGATCGGCGGCAGCGGATCGGAGCGGGACATCGCGATCACATCGCGCTCGGCGCGCCGGCAGATCGTGCGCGCGACGTGGAGCGTCGCCGCTTTCAGCGTGCCTCCGGGGAGGATGAATGCGCGCAGCGGCTCGAGCTCCGATTCGCCGTCGTCGATCGCGCGCTCGAGATCCGCGATGCGGGAGTCCCCGATGCGCGCCTTTTCGAGATGCTCGCGCACCTTGTCGGGATCCGGCGTGGCGAGGAGCGCGCCCAGGCTGAAGAGATCGCGCTGGACGCCGACGAGCACCTCGTCGACGCGGGGCATGGGCTCGACCGCGCGCGCGAGGCCGAGTGATGCATTCAACTCGTCGACGGAGCCGTAGGCCTGAACGCGAGGGTGGTCTTTGGAGACGCGGCCACCGCCGAACAATCCCGTGTCGCCTGCGTCACCCGTCTTCGTGTAAATCTTCATGGGATAAGAATATATCCCGTCGAGCAGTCACGCCCGCTTGAACATGCGGGACCACCAGCTGTGGCGCTGGCCGCCCGCGCGCCGAAGTCCGCGCCTGAAGTTCGAGAAATGCGTGAGCTCCTCGCTGGCCGTGGGCGGCTGGTAGCTCTCGGTGAAGATCGCCGCGAGATGCTCCTGGAGCCGGTCCGGCGTCGCGACCACGGCTTGCGACTCGCACCATTTGTCGAGGGCGCGGCCCATCGCGGCGGCGGTCGGACGCTTGGCGGGATCTCGATCGAGCGATGCGGTGAGGATCTCCTCGATCGGCCGGGGGATGTCGGGAACGAGCTCGCGGACGCTCGGCAGCGGGCGCCACGTCACTTCGTCGATCAGCAGCTCGGTCGCGTCCTCGTAGAAGAGCGGCTCGAGCGCGAGCAGCTCGTACAGGGTGACGCCCACCGCGAAGACGTCGCTGCGGCCGCTCACCTCTAGCGCGAGGAGCTGCTCAGGGCTCATGTAGTGCTTCTTGCCCATGAGCATCTGCGGCGACTTCTGCATCGGGT
>JBDTXN010000002.1:0-64242 GCA_040006175.1 Gemmatimonadota bacterium
CAATCATCGTGGGACGCGCAGCATCGCACGATTGAGCCAGTGAAGCTGTCGATGTGAAAACGGGACTCGCAATGTGCGAGTCCCGTTTTCATTCCGGCTTTGAATGTTCGCTTAGTTGCCTTCGAAAACCACGTGGATGTACCTGCCGGTTCGCGTGTTGTAGGCGAGATAGCGGCCCGGGTTGTCCGGATCATCGTAGATGATCACGTTGTCGCGATCCCAATACCAGTCGTTCGCATACCGGTAATCGGAGGGAGCGACGCGGAAGTGGAAGCCGCGGAAGTAGAAGCGCTCGGGATTGCCACCCTCGAGCCGCCACACATGGCGCGGTCCGACGTAGTCGTGCGAGAACCCACCCTGCTGCCATCCGGAGCCTACCCGGTAGTCGGACGAGCCGCCATAGACGGGGTGGCTGCCATAGACCTGGTCGTTGCGATGGAGGGCATCGTTGTTCCGGTCGTTGGCTCGGTTGTCGATGGTTCGGTTGTCGATGGCTCGATTGTCTTGGGCGCGTTCGCCGTTCGGGCGATTCTGATTGCCATTGCTCCAGCCACCAGTGATTTGCCCGTTTTTGTCCTGGCCGGAACCGACACGGTACGACGGCTCCGTGCGCGCATTGCCGCCACCGACCTCGTAGGGTCCGGTCATCGGGTTCTGCGTGCGCTGAGTCTGTTTGCCGCCCGAGCGGTCGCGATATCCCGGATGGCCGCTGTTACTCGGCTTCGACCGATTGTCGTAGGTGTGTGCGCGGCCGTTCCGCGCGGCGCGACTCTGCGAATCCGCACGTGCGGTAGCTTCACCGCGACGCCCGCTCTCCTGATTGTCGTTTACACGGCGCTGCGCGACCGCCGCCGCCGGGATCGTGAGCGCGAGCGTGAGTACTGCGAGGAGTTTAGTCATACGAGACCGCCTGGTTGACGAATGTCGTGTGGTGCATGATGAGCTCCCCAGTGGCCCTGCCGGAGCGAAGCAGTTTGTAAACAGATGATACACTAGGCTGGCTCCGATGGTCCCGCTCCCGTATCTTCACCGATGCTGATCTACCTCGGAGCGGCGTAAGTGGAATCGCAGGAGCTGAGGGACCAGCTCCAAGCCTCGCTTGGCGCAAACTATGCCATCGAGCGCGAGCTCGGCGGTGGCGGGATGTCGCGCGTGTTCGTCGCGACGGAGAATACGCTCGGGCGCACCGTCGTCGTGAAGGTGCTGCCGCCGGAGCTTGCGCATGCCGTGTCCGTAGAGCGATTCCGGCGCGAGATCGCCATGGCCGCCCGGCTTCAGCACCCGCACATCGTGCCCCTCCTGACCGCGGGCGAGACAGACGGGCTGCCGTACTACACCATGCCATACATCGACGGCGAGTCGCTCCGCGCGCGCCTGCAGCGCGTGGGTGAGCTCCCGCTCCTGGACATCGTGCGTGTGCTGCGCGACGTCACCGGCGCGCTCGCGTACGCGCACGAGCATGCAGTCGTACACCGAGACATCAAGCCGGAGAATGTGCTTCTCACCCGCCAGCATGCGCTCGTCGTGGACTTCGGCGTCGCGAAAGCACTCTCCGCATCGACGACGGTCGGCATGGCGTCGAGCACATCACTTGGCATGGCGCTCGGCACGCCCGCGTACATGGCGCCCGAGCAGGCTGCCGCTGATCCCACGACGGACGGCCGCGCCGATCTCTATGCGCTCGGCGCGATGGCCTACGAGATGCTCACCGGATCACCGCCATTCGCCGGGCGGAATGCGCAGGCGACCCTCGCCGCGCACGCGAGTGAAACAGCTACGCCGGTTGGCGTCCGTCGCCCTTCTACGCCGCATCCGCTCGCTGCGCTCGTCATGCAGCTGCTCGAGAAGCGTCCCGCAGATCGGCCACAGACGGCTGAAGGCGTGTTGGCGATGCTCGAGGGGATCACGACGACGAGCGGCTCGATGCTGCCGTTCGCTCCGCCGAAGAAGAAGCCCCGTGCGCGCGCATGGGTCGTGGCCGCGGCGGCGGCGGGCGCGCTGGTGATCGGGGCGATCGGCACGATGGCGAAGCGGGGAAAGAGCGCGTCGGAAATGGCGGGGATGGTGGGCATGAGCGCCGGCGGGGACATCGCACCACACTCCGTGGCCGTGCTCCCCTTCGCCAACGTCGGCAGGGATACGGCGGCGGAGTATTTCGCGGATGGCATGGCGGACGAGCTGACCACCGCGCTCGCGCGAGTGCCAGGTCTCAAGGTCGCGGCACGCAGCTCGTCGTTCACCTTCCGCGATCAGTCGGTCGGTGCGCAACACGTGGGCAAGACGCTGCACGTCGGCAACGTGCTCGAGGGAAGCGTGCGCCGCGAGGGCGGACGGCTCCGCGTGACCGCGCAGCTCGTGAACACGACCACGGGGTTGGCGGTGTGGAGCGACTCGTACGAGCGCGAGATGAAGGACGTGTTCCAGGTGCAGGATGAGCTTACGCACGCGATCATCACTGCGATGTATCCGACGCTCACGAACGCGGGGCACGACACCGCGGAAACGGCGCGACTCGCCGTCGCACACGCACCGCGCGGAACGACCGACCTCTCCGCGTACGATCTCTTTCTGCAAGGCAGGCACTACATCGGCTGGGGCGGATCGCCCTCGCTCTGGAAAGCGATCGGATTCTTCCAGCAGGCCATCGCCGCGGATTCGACGTTCGCACGCGCACATGCCGCATTGGCGATGTCGTACGACATGCTCCCCGATTACGGCGGCGCGCGCGCAGACTCTGTAATTCCGCTCGCGGAGGAGCACGCGCAACGGGCGCTCGCACTCGATCCCGAACTCGCCGCCGCGCACCTCGCGCTCGGGGACGTTCGCGTGCATCAGTGGCGCTGGGCCGACGCCGAGCGCGAGCTCGATCGCAGCGTATCGCTCGATCCTTCGAATCCCACCGTACATCTCTGGCACGCCGAGTTGCTGCTGGGGATGGGCGAAGTGGCCGACGCAGTGGGTCACGCGAAGATGGCGCAGGCGCTCGATCCGCTCACCGCGGTGACGAATCAGACGCTGAGTCGCACGCTGCTCGATTCACGTAATTACGGCGAGGCAGCGAAGGCCGCGAGCCAAGGGCTGACAATCGATTCCACCTTCAGCGGTCTGTACGTGACTCTCATAGAGGCGGAGATGCTGGGCGGCCATGCGGACAGCGCGGCGCGTGTGGCCGATCGCGCGCTGCGCGCCGCCCGGCGCGGGCTCGGCGTGCGCAGCGCAGCGATCTGGGCGTACACGCGGGCTGGGCGCACGAGCGACGCGAATGCGCTGCTCGCGGAGATGCGCCGCGATCAGATCGCGGGCAGCGTTCCGGCGCTGGACATGGCGCACGCGCTGCTCGCCTTCGGCCAGACCGACTCCGCGCTCGTGTGGATCGGGCGAAGTGTGGCCCGCCACGACGCGGAGCCGGACTGGAACGGACTCGCGTGCGATCCCACCTACGACGCCCTGCGCAGAGACGCGCGTTTCGTGTTGCTCATGGCGCCTACGGGAATGCGGTTGCGTACCGCGGCACCGGCGGCGTCACGCGCGAGCTCCTGAGTGTGGCGACTTCCGGAAGAAATTCGATGACCTCACCAGTCACGCAACTCAATCCGTACGCGAGCCTCCTCGGCGACGCTCCACCGCACGAGGTGCTCGAGATGACGCCGGTGACCATTGCCCGTCTCATCCGAAATACCGGCGCCGAGCAGCTCACGCGCGCACCGGCGCCGGGGAAGTGGAGCATACGAGACATCATCTGTCATCTCGCGGACTGCGAGATCACCTTCGCTTTTCGGCTGCGGCAGACCGTCGCGGAGTCGCACCACGTGATTCAACCATTCGATCAGGGAGCCTGGGGCTCCCCGTACGGCAAGCTCGACACTCGTGATGCGCTCGAAGCCTACACGACGATTCGCCGCTGGAACGTGCGGTTCATCAACGCGGTGGGCACGGCGGCCGAGTCGAAGCCGGTGACACATCCCGAGCGTGGCGAGATGACGTTCAGAACGATCATCGAAACGATGGGTGGCCACGACATCAACCACCTGCGGCAGATCGAGAACCTCGTTTAGCTACGCGCGAACTACAGGTCGAGCACCATGCGCACGTCCGCGCGCACGAACTCGGTGCTGCCGACGGGGATGTCCACGAAGCCGAGTGCATGGTAGAGCGCGATGGCGGGCGTGAGCGAGGAATTGGTGAACAGCTCGATGCGCTTCGCGCCGATCGTGCGGGCGTGGGCGATGGCTGCTTGGCCGAGCGCGCGGCCCACACCGAGCCCGCGCGCCGACTCGGCGACGGTCATCTTCGCGAGCTCGAACTCGCCTTCGCGCTCACGCATCAGCGCGCAGGTGCCGACCGCTTCGCCATTGAGCTCGGCCATGAAGATGTAGCCACCCGGTGCGATGATGTACGTGTCTGGCTCTCCGAGATCGCGCGCGTCGCGCGGCTCGACCGTGAAGTGCTTGCGAATCCAGGCGAGATTGAGGTCGCGGAATGCCGCCGCGTGCTCGGGGCGATACTGAACGATGCGGAGGCCGTCGTGCGGCATGAGCGGTGTCCACTGGCACACTGGTGAGGCGTTCACGGGAATCTCACGCCGCTCCAGACCGCGATGCCTGTGATCGTCATTCACGAATAATACTGCGGGATCGCGACTCCGTTCATCGCCCGGCTCGCGCTCGCTCGCGTCTACTTCACTCCGCCCGACACGATGAACACGCGGCCGGAGTGATTGCCGTGCACGCCGCTCCACGCCGCGGTGATCAGGAAATCAACAGTGCCATCGCCGTCGACGTCGCCGATACCTACCGCGTCGAAGCCGAAGGTGTCGCCGGGAATGCGGTCGGTGAAGGTTTTGATGAGATGGCCGTCGCGTCCGGAGTACAGGTACACGCGTCCTCCGGAGATGGCGGGTGTCGAGTACTGCCAGGATCCCACGACGAGATCCGCATGGCCGTCATGGTCCACGTCGCCGGTCTTCCCCGGCCCGATGCCGAATCCCTCACCCGCTCCCTCGCCGGTGAGCGTAATGAGACGTTTGCCGTCGCGCCCCGAATGCACGTAAATGCGTCCCGTTGACGGGCCCTTGGCGCCGTTGGTGAAATCCGACGCATACACGTCCGGAACGCCGTCACCATTCATGTCGCCCATGACGGAGACGAACATCGCTCCGAGCGCGCGGCCCGTGGAGTCGGACTCGATGATGAACTTCGGTTTCCTCGAGAGCGCGTCGTACACGTAGGTTCGCCCGGTCTTGCTGCTCCCCCCGGTGGGCGCGCCCACCACGATGAGCGTGTGCTTCGTGTCGCTGTAGCCGCCGACCGTGCTTCCGAATGCGTCGCCCGCGCGTTCGCCGGTGAACGTCTCCAGGAGATGTCCGTCCTTGCCCGAGTACAGATACGCGCGACCTGCGCCGCGTCCTCCCGAATTGTTCGCGGGAGCGCCGATCAGAAAGTCGGCGTGGCCGTCGTGGTCGACGTCGCCGGCCGATGACACATGCTGTCCGAATGCATCGGAATCGTTCTCCGCCCGCAGCGTGAAGATCGTGTGCCCATCCTTGCCGGAGTAGACGTACGCGCGCCCGGAATACGGCGCGCCCGCGACGACATCCTGAATGCCGTCGCCATCCACGTCGCCCGCGCTCTCGACTCCCGTGCCGAGCTGCTCGCCGGGCTTTCCATCGGCGAACCAGAGGAGTTTGCCCGTGCGGCTCGAGTACGCGGACACGCGCCCCGCGTTTGCGCCGCCCGCACTCCTCGTGGGAGCGGAGGTCACGAAGTCCATCGCGCCATCGTGATCGATGTCCCCCATCGCGCGCGCAATCCACCCGAACTGGTCTCCCACCGAATCGCCATCGACTTCCAAAAGCACCTTCACGGATTCGACGAACGGGTTCGCGAAATCGGCGGCAACGGGGAGGAGCGGCTTGTACCGCGCGTCCGAGCGAAGGCTCGCGTATGAGGAGTCCACCTCGAGCTGCGTCATGTCGTAGCTGTGTGATGACTTGACGCGCGCAAGCATCGCAAAGGCGCTATCGGGCTCTTTCTCGAGCGCATACACGCCGGCGAGATTGAACATCGTCGCCGGCGACGAAGGCTCCAGAGCCAGCGCGCGGTCATAGGCAGCGCGTGCGCGGGCGAGCTGTCCGCTCGTGCGGTAACAGAGCCCGAGCATGCGCCACGCGTTGACGTTTCCCGGCTCAGTGCTCGTGACGCGCTCGAGAATTTTTGCCGCGCCCGCAGGATCTCCTCCATAGAAGTGGGACATCGCCGCGGGGACGGTCGCGACAGAGGATCCCGAATCCTGCGCTTGCAACGCGGGCGGTGCGGCGAACGCAATGAGCGCCGCGGATCCGAGAACGAGCCGACGCATGTCGATACACCATGGAGCTTGCATCTCCGCTCTCCTTGAATTCGTAGACCGGCTGCTGTGCCACTGATACCACCCGCCTCGAATATGCGGGGTGTCCTGACCTACGCCGGGCATTTCAGGAAGTTCTTGCCTCTTTCTGACTCCGTCGCGCCGTCTAACGCCAAGTCCGGACATACCATAGGTTAGCCAATCTCTCTCAGGGACCACGAACGAGTGGCGTCTTCGCGGCGAATCAGTAAGCTCTCTGCGCAACAGATAAGAAAAAAGCGACGGACCTCCGTCGCTCTTTTCGCATCGAGTTGCCGCAGCGCTTCTCAGTTCCTTCCTGTCAGCGACGGCCAGAGCTTCTGCAACGTCATTCGCGGGTTTTCCGCCACGTACACGGACACGTCCGATTCCTCCGGCACACCCCACGCATTGATCACCCGTCCAGCAGGCGTCACGGTTTCGAAGAATTGCTCCAGATCCTCCTTCGTCACGCCGAGCGACACCACCACCGTTCCCGGCTTCTCGCCCGGTCCGAAGAACCAGTAGCTTCCCGCGGCGCAGATCACGCGCGGAAGTCCGAGGCGCGGTCCGTAGTACTCGAGCGCACCCGCCTCGCCGTAATTGTCTCCAATGATCACCGCCTGCGCGCGCTTGTCCGGCGGGAGCGAGTCGTACGCGTGAGCCACAGCCTGCGCGAGCTCGGGCCAGCCGAGCATGTCCGCGTAGTCCTGCGGAAGCTTGAGCGCGACACCCTGGTTCGTTTTCGTGGCGCCCGACATCCCGGAGCGCGACGCGAATGCTGCGGTCGCCTCCTTCGAGAAGATCGGCAGCTCCAGCGGCGCTGCAATCGCACCGTACACCAGCAGCGCCAGGACCGCCAGCGCGCGCGCTGCCATTGCGACCGTCGTGCGTCGGTGTTCCGTCCATCGCGCGAACGCCACCGCGCCAGCGGCGAACAGCGTCGGATAGATCGGGCCGATATAGTACGACTTGCCATGGAGCACGAGCAGCAGCGCGAACGCGCCAATGCACGTCCACCCCACCGCTCTGAACGCCCGCATACGCTTGGCCACGACGAGGTACACTGCGCCCGCTAGCGCGAGCAGCACTGCACCACCAAGACGGAACTGGCCTGCCACGAACGACCAGGCCGAGACGTGCTCGAGCTGTGAATGCTGCAGCACATTCATCTGCGATACGACGGGATAGCCGAGCAACAGCTGGCCAACGATGCTGGGGCTCCCGAGTACGAACGCAATCACGGCGGCCAGCCACGGCCATGGCGTCAGCAGCACGCGCCGCTGCGGAGCAACGAGGATCGCGACGACGAGCGCCGCGCCAAGGAACAACAAGCTGAACTTCGTGAGCAGCCCGAGTCCGCATGCCACGCCGAGCACGATCCACCAGCGAGGCTTCGTCGAGAGCATGTCATCGCTCGGCGCGCTCGCGCCCAGCCTGACTAGCGCGTACAGCGCGACCGTCCACCAGAGTTGATCGAGGATCACCGGCTGAAACAGATCGGCGGTGCGAAGAAAGAGCGGACTCGCCGCCACTGCAACGGCCGCAAAGATCTGGGCGAACCGCCCGCCGCCCAGCTCGCGCGCAATGAGCCCCGCGAGCAACACGAGCGCTCCGCCCATGAGCGACGGCACCAACCGAATCGCCACGATGGAGTCGCCGAGCAGTAGACGCTCCGCTTGCGAGACCATCGCGATGAACGGAGGAAAATCCATTCTCCAGAGGCGCAGGTGACGCCCCATCGCCATGTAGAGAAATTCGTCGCGCTGAAATCCGTACGGTGAAAACCGGTTCACCAAAATGTGCAGCGCGGCGATGAGCGCGCTGAGTACCACGAGGGGGCCGGTCGCGAGCGGCGGCCGCTTGGTCGAGTCTGAGGTTCGCGTCATCTCGTTCGAGGGAGGGAGACCGGGCACCGGAGTACATACGTGCAACCCGGCCGCCGAGGTTCAATCGCGCGGAGCGATTCCAAGCCAGCGCTCGAGCCCCTCTCGGCGCGTGCGGCTCACGCGCAGCCGCACGCCACCCTTTAGCTGCAGCTCGTAGTCGCCACCGCCACCCCGGTGCAGCGCCTCGACCAGATCGAGGCGTACGATCACCGACCGGTGCACGCGCATGAACCGGTTGGGATCCAGGCGATCCTCCAGCGCCTGCATCGCCTCGCGGATCACGTAGCGACGATCGCCCACGTGCAGCTCGGCGTACGGCCCCGCCGCGCTGATGTAGTCGATCTGCGACACGGGAATCGGCTTCACCTGCGCGTGCGTCTCGACAGCGATGCGCTCCAGGTACTGCACGCCGCTTGCGGCGCCTGATTTCGGCGCAGGCGCGCGAGTGCCGAGCTCACTCTCGCGCAGCAGCTGCATGAGCTGCGCGCGTGCACGATCGACACCCTCGAGCGCGAGCGCGCGCCTCGCGCGCCGGAACGCCTGCTCGAATCGCTCATCATCGAATGGCTTGACGAGATAGTCGACTGCCGCGACGTCGAACGCCTGAAGTGCATATCTATCGTAGGCGGTGACGAAGATCGTCATCGGCATTTGCTCCGCACCGATCTCCTTCACGACATCGAGCCCGCTCTTCTTGGGCATCTGCACATCGAGAAAAACCAGGTCGGGCTTCAGCTCGCGAATCGCCTTGACTGCCGCCTCTCCATCCGCTGCCTCACCGATCACCTGCACACCGTGCTCATTACGCACGAGATCGTGCACGCGGAGCCTGCCGAGCGTCTCATCGTCGACGATGAGCACGCGGACTGGAGGAAGTCCCGAGAACGGCGCCGGCTCCGGCAGTTCAGCGTTCGTCATTCGTCGATTCGGAGCCTTCTACGCGAAGCTCCGCACGATCCCGCGTTGCCGGCAGACGAACCTCGGCCACGGTCAGATCCTCGCTGCTGCGCGAAAGTGAAAAGTGCCCTGCCGCACCATATAATTGCTCGAGTCGTGCCCGTGTGTTTCGAAGCCCCACGCCGCCGCTCTCGCCGTCGGGCGCGCTCTCGCCGGGCCCGTCGTCCCGCACCCGCAGCACGAGCGTGTCATCCTCGAGGATTGCCTCGATCTCGATGCGGCCAGCTTCTGTCATCTTCTCCACGCCGTGCCTGATCGCGTTCTCCACCAGAGGCTGCAGGATCATGCTCGGCACCATGATGTCCAGCGCGCTGTCGTCGAGAAGTCGCAACACGTTGAGCCCGGGAAAGCGCACCTGCATGATGTCGAGGTAGCGGTCGAGCAGGTCGAGCTCCCGTCGCAGAGTGATCTCGGGCTCACGCGCTCCTTCCATGCTGTAACGGAGCAACTCGCTCAGTCGCGTGATCATCCGTCGCACCCCGCGCGGATCTCGCTCCACCAGCGACGACACCGCGTTGAGCGTGTTGAACAGGAAGTGCGGATCGAGCTGACTGCGGAGCGCCTCGAGTCGCGCCTCGGCCAATTGCGCCTGCAATTGCGTCGCCTGCTCGCGTCGCGCGCCGAGCCGGAGTGAATAGGCGCGCGCGAGACCCGCGGCGAGCACACCGAGATAGATGATGAGCGCGTCGAGAAATCCGAACCAGAGCGGAGGTCCATGACCGCGACCGCCTCTGCTGTTCGGCCCGTCGAGCAGCAGTCCGCGCAGCTCGTGGCCGAACACGCTGACGCCGAGCGCCACCAGAACGCCGAGCAGGAGAAGGAGTAGAAAGCTCGCGCCTCGCGACATTCGCTCCGACCGTGCGCGCCCCGCAAGCGAGACGATGAGCGGCGTCAGAAGCGCCCACAGTGCTGCTTCGGAGACCGCGATGATGATCCACATGGTGAGCGCGACGTCGGGGCCGCGAACCTGCGGCCCGGAGTCGAACGCGCGGTTCGCGATCGAAAGCAGCGCGTAGATCAGCCAGAAGCCAACGATGAACGAGATGTCACGTCGCGTGAGCGGAAAGTGCTCCGCGGGTGCCACGCTCCGATGAGTGGAGCCGCGCGCGTCGTCGTCGTTGGCCGAGCGAAATGCGGTCGATGTCACGAGAGAAGGATAGGGTCTTTCGGTTTGCGCGCGAGGTCCGTGTCATGAGTGCACGCCCGCGTGCACGAACGGCACACACGCTCGAGCAACGGATCGTGGAGCGTGTCGTCGCGTGCACTTCGGCGCCCCTAATGCACGGCTCGGCTGTCCTCCGTGCCGCTCATCGCGCTGTGGCGTCGATTCGGACGTATGCATGCAACTCATGACATATCAACGATTTAGGATCCCTGTCTACGCTAAGTTAAGCAGGGGAGCATCTCGCGCCGCGCAGGCGCAACGCACCGCGGCCGACCTCGCGGTGAAAACGTCGCAGCAACGATACCCGACGGGTGCGGGCACGCTCGTCGAGCTCACGTAATCGCAGGCGGCGCAGGTGCAGGCACGTCATGCTGAACGGGTAATCGGGCTCTCCCTCAGGTGGGCGGCGAGCGGCGAAGCTCCGCGCGCCTGCTCACCATCTGCAAACCGGTGAAGCAGACGGCCAGCCAGAGCACGCCGAGCGTGTAGCCGGCAACGACATCGCTCAGGTAGTGAACGCCGAGGTAGATGCGACTATAGCCGACCAGGGCGATCATGCTCAGCGCGGCGATCCAGATGGCGAGTCGCACTGGCAGGCTACGGATCTTCCACACGCGAATGATCGTGTACGCGAGCATTGCGAATCCGATCAGTGATCCCATCGAGTGGCCCGACGGAAAGCTCCAGCTGCTGTACTGGAGGAACTTCGCCGCGAACTCCGGACGCGGGCGGCGAACGACATCCTTCATCACGCCATCGAGAATGGTGCCACCTATGAAAGAGAGTGCCCACGCTACGAGCAGCGTGCGCTGCTTCGTGCGCCACAAATACAATTCCGCGGCGACGAACAGAATGGCCATTCCCACGGGCGAGCCAATCGCACTGATCATCACGAAGAGCCGATAGCCGAACGACGTGCCATTGATGTTGAACCAGCTGGCTATTGCCTGGTCGCGGTTCACGATCACGTCGTGCTCGCGAACGGAGTCGAGCAGCGCGGCGAACAGCCACGCGGTGAGCAGGCACACCGCCAGCCCGATAACGATGTGGAGCGTGAGATACGCGCGAGGATCGAGGCGCGCGATCAGTCGCCGCCAGGGTGGAGGGGCCTCTTTGGAGAGAGGCATCAGTCGGCCGTCACGATCAGTGCCCCGCCGATTTTGCCGGTGGAGTCAGCTCGTGGCGATACAGCCCCGCGATGCCATGCGTGATCTTCGCCGGATCAGACTCTCCGAGGTTCGTAAGCACGACGACGGTCACGCCATCATCGAGATAGCGGGCGATGTAGGTTCGAAAGCCCTGCCATGTTCCCGAGTGCTGCACAACTCGATGGCCATTGATGGTGTCGATGAACCACGCGAAGCCGTAGCCGCTTGGGTTTGGCTTGCCGCTCTTGAGCTTGCCGACAGTCCACATCTGATCGAAGCTCGATTTCTTGAGAAGTCGCTCGCCATACAACGCGGCATCCCACTTCGCGAGATCGAGGACGTTGAAGTAAAGCGCGCCATCGGCCGTAGTGTTGAGCGACGGCGAGACCCACTCCTGATTCCTGAGCCGTCCGTCCATGAGCTGATAGCCAGCTGCGCGATTCGGGATAATGTCCTCTTCGCTGATCACTCGCGTGCTAGTCATGCCGAGGGGCTTGAAGACGCGCTGCTCGAGGAAGTCGCCGTAGAACTTTCCGCTCGCCTTGCGAATGACGGCGCCGAGCAGGAGGTAGTTGCTGTTGCAGTACTCCCACTTCTCACCGGGAGCGAATTCGATCGGCAGCGACTCTATGATCCTGACCAGCTGCTCCTCCGTGTAATCCGCGCGGAGGCTGATCGGACCTCCGGGTTTCGTCACAGAGTCGGACGCATAGTCCGTGAGGCCGGACGTATGACTGAGCAGTTGGCGAATTGTGATCTCGCGCCAGCTTGCGGGTGCATCCGGGAAATATTTCGGCAGGCTGTCATCGAGACCGATCTTTCCCTCTTCCACGAGCATCATGATGGCCGCGGACGTAAACTGCTTGCCCATCGACCCCGATTGAAAGATGGTTGCAGGCGTGACTGGCGCATCGAGCTCGATGTTCGAGCGTCCGTATCCCTTCACTCGCGTGATCTTGCCGTTGGTGTAGATGCCGACTGCGAGGCCGGGGATGCGCTGACTCGCCATTTCCTGCGCGACGAACCGGTCGATCTTGGCGAAGACGGCGCGCTGCGTTTGCGTCGGCGCCGGCATGCTTGCGAATGCGAGAGTGATCGCAGAAAGTGCCAGTGGTCTCAAACTGTTCACGAGCGCCCCGGTGAAGGTGGGAGGTTTGCCGCCACGACGTTCAGCCGTTGAGATCCCGTGCGCGCCGCTGGAAGAAATTGCGCTCGAAGGGGTTTCTCGCAAGCGCACTCGCGCGGAGAAAATGCTCGCGCGCCACGTCATTCCTGCCGCACTGATGTTCCATCTCACCCAGCGCTGCGAAGTAAAACGGATACGCGGCCAGCCGCTCGACCTCCGCAATGGCGTTGATCTCCGCGAGTCCGCGCTCGAAGCCCTCGTGCTGTGCGATGGCGATCGCCCGGCTGAGTGCGACCACCGGCGATGGGCGGATCGCAAACAACGTGTCGTACAGCGAAACGATCTTCGACCAGTCGGTGTCTTCGAAGGACGCAGCCCGAGCGTGAAGTGACGCAATTCCCGCCTCGATGTGAAACTCGGATATCGCCGTGCCGGTGGCCGAATGATCGAGCAGTTGCTCGCCCTTCGCAATGAGATTCCTGTCCCAGAGTCGCCGATCCTGTTCGTACAGCGCACTGAGGTTTCCGGACGAGTCGACTCGCGCGGGCATCCGCGCGGAATTGAGATACATGAGTGCCACGAGCGCCTTCGTGGCGGGGGTGGAAGTGACCGGATGCGCGAGCAGCAGCTCGCCCAGGCGCATCGCTTCTATGCAAAGCTCCGCACGCACGGCAGACTCTGCGTGCGCGCCGTGATAGCCCTCATTGAAGAGGAGGTAGAGCGCGCGTTGCACCGCGGACAGTCGCTGGGGAAGGTCGCGCTCGTCCGAGAGATCGAAGAGTCGCTTGGAGCCGGCGAGCACCCGCTTTCCGCGGGCAATGCGCTTCTCCATCGCCGAACGATTGGTAAGGAAGCCGGCTGCGATCTCGTCCACGCCGAAGCCGCAGAGGATGTTGAGCACGAGGGAGACCTGCGCGGTCTCGGGAAGCTGCGGGTGGCAGCACGAGAACATCATACGAAGCTGCTCACCGCGGATCGCGGATTCTCCGAACGCTTCTGCCACCACGGGCGCGAGAGTCCACTCGCTCTCGAGAAGTCGGCCAAGCTCGGGCGCATACGTGCGCGCTGTGCACTCGCGCCGCAGGATGTCCAGCGCGCGATTCTTGGCCGTCGCCATCAGCCACGCCGATGGATTCTCCGGAACGCCGCGAAGCTTCCATACCTCGAGCGCGCGAACGAACGCATCCTGCACGACGTCTTCGGCGAGCGCGAGATTGTGCACCCCGAAGAGGCGCGTGAGCGCGGCGACCATCCGTCCCGCTTCGCGCCGGAAGAGATGGTCGCCTGGCTCGGTCACTACATCTTCATGATCGGGCGTACTTCGACGAAGCCACCCGCGTCGAAGTGCGGGCAGCCGCTCGCGAGCTTCGCCGCCTCGTTCAGATCACTCGCCTCGATGATCGTGTATCCCCCAACGAGATCCTTCTCGGCGTACGGCCCATCCGTAATCTGCGTGCGCTTGCGGACGATCTTGCCGGTGGGCTCCAGCGGATCCCCGCCTGTTCTGATGTGTCCGTTGGTCGTGAGCTCCTGCAGCCACGCCAACCACTTCTGCATTTGCTGTTGCATGTGTTCCGGGGTGCCCGCTTCCTCGCCGCCACGGTACAGGTACATGAACTGACTCATGATGATTCTCCGATTGGGTTGGTCGTACGAATCATCGACGTTCGGCGCTCCGGCTCCCGGACATTTTTCTTTTCAGGACTTGGTCGGGGCCACCGCGATTTCCTTGACGAGCTGGTACATGTACTCGGTGCCTTCGTAGAAGGACTTCACGAGAATGCGCTCGTCGCGGCCGTGGGCGCGTTCGTCGTCCACGTCGATCGGAACGCCGCTCAGTCCGTACGTCGGGATTCCGATGTTGCGAAGCCTCCAGCCGTCGGTTGCACCAGTTTCCATCTGCGGAATGACGGGAACGCCGGGCCAGAGTCGCTGCGTCACCTTCTCGACCGGATTCATAACGAGAGGCAGCAGGGGCGAGGGCGTGCCGGGGTGCCCCGAATCGATCGGTGTCACCTTCACGGAGTCGTCCGCGATGACACGCACGAGCGTCGCGCGCACGGCTTCCGGAGTTTCGGTGGGCAGGATGCGGCAGTTCACGAGCGCGCGCGCCGTCTGCGGCAGCGCGTTTGGTGCGTGCCCTCCCTCGAGCATTGTCGGCACACACGTGGTGCGCAGCTGCGCGTTGTAGAACGGCGACGTGGAAAGCCGTGCTGCGGCCGCCGAGTCACGTTCGTCCTTCGCGATCGCCCGCATGTCCGCCGCGATCTGACCGGATGCGAGCCCCGATGACCGCGCGAAATACGCGCGAGTGGTCTCGTTGAGGTTTGCCGGGAAGTGAAAGCGCGACACGCGTCCGATCGCGTCCGCCAGCCTGGAGATCGCGTTGTCGGGCGTGGGCATCGAGCTGTGACCACCCTTGTTCGTGACCGTGAGCCAGAAGCCCTGGAAGGTTTTCTCGCTCGCCTGCACGGGGCGCACGATCTTCTTTCCATCCTTGATGAGCGGGTCGCCGCCATCCGGATTGATGCACCACTCGGCGTCGATCAGATCTCGATGATTGTCGATGAGCCACGTGACGCCGTTGTATCCTCCGCCGCCTTCCTCACCGGCCGTGAGTGCCATGATGAGCGTGCGCTCCAGCACGATGTGCTCACGCTTCAGCCGGAGCAGCGTCTCCGCGAGGGTGGCCGCCCCATCCTTGATGTCACTCGTGCCGCGGCCGTAAAAGAAGCCTTCACGTTCGGTGAGCTTGTACGGATCGAGCGACCAGTCGGAGCGCAGTGCTTCTACGACATCGAGATGCGCAATGAGCAGGATCGGTTTGAGTGTCTTCGACGTCCCCTCCATGCGCACGACGACGTTCGAGTCCTTGTCACCAGCAGGGCCAATGATATGGATATCGGACGCGGGGAAGCCGGCGTCGAGGAATCGCTGCGCGATCGCATGCGCGGCGGGCGAGGTGCTCCCTTCCTTATATGACGTCTTTGTCTCGATGAGCTGCTGGAAAATCGCGCGCGCCTCTGCCTGGTCCGGGGTCAGCGCGGTTTGCGCGCGCGCGGCCGGGGCAGCCAGGAGGACGAGAGCGAACGCAACGAGCGATGGTTGGCGAGGCATTGGCACGGTCTGAGAGAGGCTGAGGTATGGGAGCTCGGAATTTCGCCTCGCGCACCGTCTGGTGTCAGGGCGGTGGAACGGATCAACGCATTGATGCTCGGCACTCCGGCGTCTAACATCTGCTTTGCGCCGAGCTCGTGCTCCAGACAGGCCCTCCCACCCGTTCCGGAAACGCTCCATGCGCTTCACGATCGCTCGTTTCGCCGCCCTGACGTTAGCCGCGGTCCTTGGCTGCAGCAGCTCGACGTCACCTACGAACTGCTCTGTCCCAAAGACGTCCGCCGCCTATCGAGACGGTCCCACCGACTCGTTCACTGTGACCAAACTCTCGCGCGATGGAAGCTCCGCGCTCATCGAAGCGGCAGGCCCTTCAGGGCCGGTTCACCTGCTCGTCGCCGATACGACACCCGTATTCTTTCGAGGCGAAGACGACGTTCCCAGAGCAACGTTCGTCTGTGACCTCGCAGTTTGCGAGCGGATGGAAATTCCGTTTGGTGACGGCTTTGGGGATTTCAGCAATCCTCCATCGCCGGTAGTAGTCAGTCAAGTCGTCATCGATCGGTAGCCAACGGCGCGTGCGGCGCCGTTGGAAGCCGCTACTGCACGATCTTCTCCTGTGCTGCGAGCCCTACCGCGTCGAGCATGAACGCCTCGCGAAACGCGATCTCGTGCAAGCGGTCGTACCGACCCGAGCTGCCGCCGTGCCCACCAGCCAGGTTCACTTTCAAGTAGAGCGGGTTGGAATCGGTTTTCATCGCACGCAGCTTGGCTACCCACTTGACCGGCTCCCAGTACGAGACCTGCGAATCGTTGAGCGACGTGGTGACGAGCAGCCAAGGATATGCCTTGTGCTCGATGTTGTCGTACGGCGAGTACGTCTTCATATACTCGTACTGCTCCTTGATGTGAGGGTCGCCCCACTGCTGCCACTCCTGTGAAGTGAGTGGGAGCGATGCGTCCATCATCGTGTTGATCACGTCCACGAAGGGCACGTTCGCTACGACTGCGCGAAAGAGATCCGGGCGCATGTTCGTCACCGCGCCCATGAGCAGCCCTCCGGCACTTCCACCGTTCGCGACGAGCTTGTCCGCACTCGTGAACTTTTGCTTCTCCAGATACTCCGCCACATCGATGAAGTCGTTGAAGGTGTTCTTCTTCTTCATCATCTTGCCGTCGTCGTACCACTGACGGCCCATCTCCTGCCCGCCGCGGATGTGCGCGATCGCATATGCGAAGCCGCGGTCGACGAGGCTCAACGCCGGTGAGTTGAACGTTGCCTCCGTCGTGGCGCCGTACGAGCCATAGGCGTACAGCAGCATTGGGCGGCTTCCATCCCGCACCCATCCCTTGCGCACGATCATCGACACCGGCACGTGCACGCCGTCGCGCACCTGCACCATCAAGCGCTTCACCTCGTACTGCGACGCATCGTATCCCGGAACGTCCGTGCGCTTCTTCAGCACGCGCTGGTGCGTCGCGAGGTCGTAGTCGAACGTCGAAGGCGGCGTCAGAAGCGACGAGTACTGGAAGCGCAGCGTCTTGGAGTCGAACTCGGCATTCTGGGTGGGGAACACGCCGTACGCCGGCTCCGGGAAGGTGATGTAGTGTACGTCCCGCGTGGCGAGATCGATCACGCGCAGTCTCGGCAGTCCACCGGATCGTTCGGCGACGACGACGTAGTGCTTGAACGCCTCGAGACCCTCGATGAACACCGAGTCGCTCTGCGGCACCCAGTCCGTCCATTTCGACGGCGAAAGATCCGTCTCGGGAATGCGCACGATCTTGAAGTTGCGCGCGCTGTCGTTCGTGACCATGAGAAATGCGCCATCGATGTGATCGACCGTGTACTCGACGTCGGCCCGTCGCGGCGCGATCACGCGCGGCGTAGCTGCCGGATCGCTCGTGGGAATGACGCGCCATTCCGAGCTCGTGAATCCATCATCGCTGATGAACACGAACTTTCCACTCTTGCTGCGTGCGACACCGACGTTGTTCAGCACATCGTCGTCCTGGAACACCTTGACGTCGCTCGCGCGGGGCTGCCCGATCACGTGCCGCCACACGGCATTGTTGCGCCGTGCGGAGTCTGCGGTCGAGTAGAAGATCGTGCGATTGTCGCTGGCCCACGCAAGTCCCGGTACCACTTCGGCGAGCGTGTCCGCCAGCGTCCGACCTGTCTTCAGGTCCTTTACGAGCAGCGTGTACACGCGGAGCGCCGTCGTGTCCTGCAGATACACGATCAGGTTGCCGTCCGGGCTCACCGCCTGGTCTCCGATCGAATAGAACTTCTTGCCCGCCGCCTCCGTGTTCTCGTCGAGATAGATCTCTTCCTTGGCGCTCAGCGATCCGCGCTTTCTGCAGAGTATGGGATACGCCTTTCCCTGTTCCGTGCGCGAGTAGTACCAGTAGCCGTTCTCACGATACGGGACGGAGAGGTCCGTCTCGCGAAGGCGACCGAGCATTTCGTGGTAGAGCCTGTCCTGCAGCGCCTCGGTGTGACGCGTCCCCGCCGCGGTGTACGCGTTCTCGCTGTCGAGATACGCGAGCACCTTCGGATTCGTCTTCTCGCGCAGCCAGAAGTAGTTGTCCGTCCGTACGTCGCCGTGCAGCGTGTCGACGCGCGCAATCTGCTGTGCGACCGGCGGCTTGGGCTGCTGCGCCGCGAGCCCGGGAATGAATGAGGTCAGTGCAAAGGAGAAAACGGCGAGACGCTGCATGGAGCTCCTGCGCGATCATAGTGGGTAAGGGGCGACGCCGGGTAGTGGAAGAATAAAGTACGTCGCACGCCGGCACTTGCCAGCGGCGGAGCGAGGGTCGAAAGCTCCGTTGACGGCCCGTTTCGCGGGGTGTAGCATCATCTCCCCACGCTCATGGGACAGACCGTCATGCCCAAAACCGATCCCCGCGTCGACGCCTACATCGCCAAGGCGAACGACTTCGCGAAGCCGATCCTCGCGCGCGTGCGCGAGATGGTGCACGAGGCGTGTCCAGACGTCGAAGAGAGGATGAAGTGGAGCTCACCCTTCTTCGACTACAAGGGGCAGATGATGTGCGGCATGGCAGCGTTCAAGGAGCATTGCTCGCTCATCTTCTGGAAGGCCCCACTCATCGACGGCGTGCCGCGGAACGGAGATCCGTCGCGCGGGAGCTTTGGCCGCATCACGTCGGTGAAAGAGCTGCCGACCAAAAAGGTGTTCAGCGGCTACATCAAGGCGGCGATGGCGCTCAACGAGGCCGGCATCACCGTCAAGCGCCCCAAGGCTGGACCAAAGCCCGAGGCGAAGGTGCCGAAGGAGCTCGCGTCCGCGCTCGAGAAGAACAAGAAGGCCGCGACGGTCTTCGCGAACTTTCCGCCGGGCCAACGCCGCGAGTACTGCGACTGGATCAGCGAGGCAAAGCGCGAGGAGACGAAGGCACAGCGCGTGACGCAGGCAGTCGAGTGGATCGCCGAGGGCAAGACGCGAAACTGGAAGTACTAGCGCGCGCCCGGGCTCGCGCGCCTCAGGTGCTGGTGCGCGCGCCGTGTCTCGCGACGATCACGCTTTTGATTCCGCCGCGCACGTTGAAATCGCCCACGACCTCCATCCAGCGCGGTTTCACCGCTGCCGCGAGGTCGTCCAGTATCCGGTTCACCGCGCGCTCGTAGAAGATCCCGTCATTGCGGAAGCTCCAGAGATAGAGCTTGAGCGACTTGAGCTCCACACAGTCCACGTCGGGTACGTACGCGATGCGGATCACGCCGAAGTCCGGCGCGCCGCCCTTCAGCAGCGCGAGCTCCGCCGCGTCGCTCTCGATCCCGCCCAGCGGGCACATCGAGGTGAACTCGTTGCACTCCAGGCGCACCTCGTAGTCACGCCCGGGATACGGATTTGGGAACGTCTCGAGCAGCTCGGCAGCCGGCATTATCTCTCGTGCTCCACGTGAAAGCTCATCGCCCTCTCGGCCCTCTGTACACGCAACCCGAGGTCGCCGTCTCGCGCACGACCACTCTCGACAATCCACGCACGGCCGGCGACACGCGCTCCCAGATCCAGATCGCGAGATTCTCGCTGGTCGGATTCGATAGACCTTCGATCTCGTTCAACATCCTGTGGTCGAGCTGATCGTTGAGCGGCCGGAACGCCTCCACAATGTCGGCGAAGTCGATCACCCATCCGGTACGGGAGCCAACGAAGCCGCTCACCCAGAGCTCTATAACGAACGAGTGGCCGTGCACGCGCGCACACGGATGAACGTCCGGCACGTTCGGAAGCCGATGCGCAGCTTCGATCGTGAAGCTCTTGAAAACCTCCATCTCCGCGCCCGCCTCGTCATTGAGGCTGCCCGTCGTACCGTCCATGCCCGCGTCGATCATGGAATCCCCAGCAGCTTGTGCGTCTGAATGCTCAACCGCCACTGCGGATGCGACAGACAGTACGCCAGCGCGAGCTCCGTGTTGCGCTCGCGATCCGGTCCGTCCATCGGTTGCAGAAAAAACCGCTCGAAGTCGAGACCGGCGAACGACTCCGGCTCGCCGCCCACCTGCGGGTATACGAGCTTGAGCTCATTCCCGCGCGTGAGCACGAGTGGTGCGCCCACCTTCGGGCTCACGCAGATCCAGTCGATGTCATCAGGCGGCAGTTGCGTGCCGTTCGTCTCGATCGCGATCTCGAATCCCTCCGCATGGAGCGCACGCACGATGCTCGCATCCATCTGCAGCAGCGGCTCTCCGCCCGTGCACACCACGAGCTTCCGCGCGCGCGCCGAAACATTCGCCGGCCACTTCTCGCTCACCGCTCGCGCGAGGTCATCCGCCGCCGAAAACTTTCCGCCGCCCGGACCGTCGACACCGACGAAATCGGTGTCGCAGAACTGGCACGTGGCATCCGCGCGATCCGCCTCGCGGCCCGTCCAGAGATTGCAACCGGCGAAGCGGCAGAACACCGCCGGTCGTCCGGTGTTCGCACCCTCACCCTGCAGAGTGAAAAAGATCTCCTTGACTGCGTACGTCATCGCACAGCCGCACGTTCGCGATAGCGCACCGGGTCGCGCACACCCGCCTCCGCAAAACCCTTGAGGCGAAGCTGGCACGCGTCGCACTCGCCACACGCGGCACCGTTCGCATCCGGATCGTAGCACGACATTGTAGACGCATAGTCGACGCCGAGCTCGAGGCCGCGCGCTATGATCTCACCCTTCGACAGATGCACGAGCGGTGCATGAATGGTGAGACGGCGTCCTTCCGCTGCGGCTTTCGTCGCGAGATTCGCCATGGACTCGAACGCCTCGATGTACTCGGGTCGACAATCGGGATAGCCACTGTAATCGAGCGCGTTCACACCGATGTAGATGTCGCTCGAGTCGCTCACCTCCGCCAGCGCGAGCGCGTACGAGAGGAATATCGTGTTGCGCGCGGGTACGTAGGTGATCGGGATTCCCTCCGACATCTCCGATGCAGATCGCCCCTTCGGCACCGCGAGATCGCTCGTCAGCGCCGAGCTGCCGAAGACGCGCAGGTCGATCTCGGCGACGACGTGCCGGAGCACGGCCGCGCGCTGCGCGATGACCTGCGCGGCCCGGATCTCCGCATCGTGGCGTTGTCCATATCGAAAGCTCAGCGCGATGTTCTCGAACCCTTCGCTGCGAGCGATGGCGAGCACGGTCGCCGAGTCGAGACCGCCGCTCAGAAGTACGACGGCGGTTCGCGTCATCGTCTTACCGGGTCAGCTTGCGAAAGAGTTCGCGAACGAGATGCTCACTGCACGACCGCGCTGTCCGGCGCCGTCACCCGTTTCGCCACGCGCCGCGCGAACACCTCGGCGCCCTTCGGCACCATGTCACTGGCGATGCCCTTGAGCTCGTACGAATCATCGAGCACCAGCTTGCCGCTCGCGACATCGATGAGCTCACCACTAAAAATCCAGATCAGATCACTCGTCTTGCTGATCTTGCCCATCACTACCCACTTGGCGCCGAGCTCCTGGCCGACGGCGCGCGCGCACGCGACGACGACGTTGCACGGGCGGTCCTGCACGACCGCCATCGCGGTCGGGCTCGAAACGGCCTTCGCCACGGTGGCGGCGTCGACGAACGTGATGCCTGGCTGGTTCGTCAGCCCTTTGCGCATGACCACGGTCGCCGTGTCGGCCATCGCGGTGTCGCCGGGGAAGATGTCATTGGCTCGCTTGCCGTAGAAGGCGAGATCGAGCATGGCGACCTTCACCGGCGCTCTCGTTGGCGTCGCGGTGGAGGTGCTACCGGACTGGGCGTGTACCCCCGGCACCGCGAAGATCAGGGCGGCGGCGCAGAGTGCCGCGTAGCGCGAGACGGAAAGAACGATGCTTTTTGACATGCTGAAACTTACCCCCGAAGGGTCATTCGTTCCAGCCGAGTGAAGCGCAGCGCCCACAGCCGCTGCAACTAGTGGTCTCATGTGTGCGTAATGCGATACACGCCATCACTCGCCGTCGCGCGCGCCGCGCGCCACCGTGCGATGTGGCTCACCAGACGGAGGAACCGATGCCAACCGAAGAGCACAATGTCGACGGACAGAATCTGCTGGCGCGCGTAAAGGAGATCGTGCACGAAGGGAACGTGCGCCGCATCATCATCAAGAACGAGCAGGGGCACTCGCTGCTCGAGATTCCGCTCACGATCGGGGTGGTGGGTGCTGTGCTGATGCCGGTGTGGGTCGCGATCGGCGCGATCGCGGCCCTCACGGCACGCTATACCCTGGTGGTCGAGAAAGACCTTCCGCCGGCGTGACCGGCGGAGTTGCTACCGCCGCCGGCCGCCAAAAACGATCGAGGCCCAGCGGAGCAGCTCGAGGTAGAGCCACACCAGCGTGACGAGCATACCGAACGCGGCGTACCACTCCATCTGGCGCGGCGCGTTTCCAGCGAGTCGCTCGATCATGTCGAAGTTCAACAGCAGGTTCATCGCTGCGACGATCACGACCGCGGAGCTGAAGATCAGCCCGACCGTACCAAAGCCGAACACGCCCGGCATCTGGATGTGAAAGAGGCCGAGCACCATGGTGATGAGGTAGAACACCATGATGCCCGCGGTCGCGCCAAAGATGATGCTGCGCAGCCTGTCCGTCACCTTGATGATGTGGGTTGCGTATAGTGCAAGCATCGCGAGCGCCACACCGAAGGTGAGGCCGACCGCGATGAGGGGGATGCCCTTGAACTGCGCTTCGTAGATGTAGGAGATCCCGCCGAGCGCGAGCCCCTCGAGCACCGCATAGATCGGCGCGGTGATGCGCGCGAGATTCGGCTTGAACGAGGTGATCATCGCCACGACGAGCGCCGCGATCGCGCCGCCGAAGACGACGCCCGTGATGTTGCGGTCGGGAACCTGAAGAATCTGATACCAGGTATATCCTGCGCTCGCAGCGGCGAGGAGGACGAGAGCGAAGGACTTCCACGCGGCGCCGGCAACGGTCATGACACCGGTGCCACCTTCTGCGCGAGCTCGGGCGATCGCCTGATCGGTAAATGCTGGATTCGAGAAAGCCATGTTGTCGCTATGATAGTTGGAGAGGCGTGCCTGTACCACGCTTTGTGATACCCCGCACATGACGGGATGTCACGTCTGAAATTTCGCCTGACTCGCCTCCCCGCGTAAGAGGATGCTGGAGATGCCTGTGCCCGTCGCCGCCACCCGGATCGCTCTAGCGACCTTCGCGCTTTTCCTTGTGGCGCCGGGGCCTCCCGTCTATCCCGGGGCGACACGCGAAACGCCGACGGCGCTCATCGAAAAGAGCTCGGGGGTGGAGGCGTCGGCAACCTATTCCACAACCGATGCGTTCGAGAAGGTGGACTCGTTCTACCGCGCCCACGGGAAGGAGGACACCGGCGCACGGCGCATCTCCTCGAGCAGCAAGCGCGCGCTCTACTATTTCGGCGATTCGAAGAGCGATGTGCTGCTCCTCTGGCCGAAGGATGGCTCGAGCGAGGCGACGTCGATCGTGATTTCGAAGGATTGACGCGGGCCGGATTCACGGCCGTCCCAGCCCGCGATTCGGACGACCGGTTGGTGTCTACGCCGCCCGAATCACGTGAGCGCGCCACGCGGCGAATGCGATCCATGCTTTCGTCCGGGCACTCACCCGCGCGCGGCGAGAGAGTGTGTCGTGCTGAATCTGCTCGAGCGCATCGAGAATCCCCGCGTAGCCGTGCGCGCAGATCGTCGCGCACACGCGAGTCTCGCGCGGCAGCAACGCCAACCCAGCCTCCGCCGACGCGTACAATGCGCGCGCACGCCGCACTTGGGAGAGCATGAGCTTCTTCCACCTGGGATCGTCGGGGGCGATGCTCCGGGCGAGCACTTCCTGGCGCGCGATCCCGAAATGCGCGAGATCGTCCGTCGGGAGGTAGCACCGGCCGCGAGCCGCATCCTCCCCAACGTCCCGAAGAATGTTCGTGAGCTGCATGGCGACGCCCAGGGTACGTGCGTGCCGGAGGGCGCACTGCCGAGCCCGCGGCTGCTCGGGGAGGCCGAACACGTGCGCGCACATCTCGCCGACCGTGCTCGCAACGCCGTCGCAGTAACGCTGCAAGTCGTCCCAGCTCTCCATGGGAAGAGGCTCGAGGTCGGTCGACACGGCCTCTAGTAGCGCGTAAAGCGGCTCGTGCGGGATGCCGAAGTGGTGCACGGCCCACGCGAGCTCCCTGAAGACGGGACCATCGGGGCCTCCGTTCAGCGCATTGCTCAGCGCCAGGCGGTGCGCGCGCACGCCCGCTGCGGGCGCGAGGCGCGTGGCGGGCAAAGGGGAATCGACGATGTCGTCCGCCACGCGGCAGAACGCATAGACCGCAAACGCACCGCGTCTCTCCTTGGCTGGCAAAAATCGGCTTGCAAGCGCGAATGTGCGCGCATGATGTCGCGTTACTGCCGCACAATATGCCGCGTCAGACCGAAACGCGCGCCTCTTCGTCGCGCTTGCTGTTAGCACGCTTCCCAAGCTGATCACTTTGTCTAGCGTTTGTCCACTAAATTACTGTCCCCCAATAACTTAGCAACTATTTTGCCAGACGAAAGTACCCCTGGGATACCGGCACCCGGGTGCGTCCCCGCTCCCGCGAAATACAGATTCGGCACGTCCTCGCTCCGGTTGTGCGGACGCATCCAGGCCGACTGCGTCAGCACCGGCTCCACCGAAAACGCACTGCCAAGGTAGCTGTTGAGCGTATCTCGGAAATACCGCGGGTCCACGATACGCTCTGTCACGATGTGCTTCGAGAGATCAGGAAGGTAGTTCGCCTCGAGATGCGCCACGATCGCGTCGCGATACGGGCCCGCCGCTGCCGCCCAATCCGTGGGCCCACCCAGATGCGGAACCGGCGAGAGCACGTAGAACGCATCGCACCCCTCCGGCGCGAGCGACGGGTCCGTTGCCGTAGGCCGGTGCAGGTACAGCGAGAAGTCCTTCGCGAGAATCTTCCTCGTGAAGATGTCCTCGAGCAGCTCGCGATAGCGCGGACCCATCAGAATCTCGTGGTGCGCGATGTCGTCGTACCGCCGGTTCGTTCCGAAGTAGAGCACGAACAGCGACATCGAATAGCGCATGCGCGCGAGCTTCGCATCGGTGTTCGTGCGCCGATGACGCGGCGCGACCATCTGCGAGTACGTGAAGGCGACATCCGCGTTGCTCACGACCGCATCCGCCGGAATTCGCTCGCCGCTCGCGAGCCGCACACCCGTCGCGCGCCCGCTCGCGTCGTCGATCTCGATCTCCGACACCTCGCTGCTCAGTCGAACGATGGCACCCTGCTCCACCAGCACCGTCGCAAGCGCGTCGACGAGCTTGCCCATTCCACCCATCGCGAACCACACGCCCCATCGCTGCTCGAGCGTGTGGATCAGCGCGTAGATGTTCGTCGTGTGAAACGGATTTCCACCAATGAGCAGCGGGTGGAAGCTGAAAAGCTGTCGCAACCGGTCGTCGTGGATGTACCGCTCGACGAACTTCGCGACCGACCGATCGGAGCGAAGCCGGATGAGATCCGGGAGAATGCGCGCCATGTCCCGAAGAGTGAGGAAGGGCGTCGCAATCAGCGCCATCCCCGTCTCGAAGATCTCGGCCGCGCGTTCGGCGAATCGCTCGTACCCCTCGACGTCGCGCGGACTCCACGCCCGAATCTGCTCGATGACCGCCGCACGGTCGCCGTTGTAGTGAAAGACGGAGCCGTCGGGAAAGCGCACGTTGTAGAACGGATCCACCCGCACGAGCGAGACGTAATCTTCCGTGCGTCGGCCCGCGATCTCGAACAGCTCGTGGATGAGCCACGGTGCCGTGATGATCGTCGGACCCGCATCGAAAGTGAAACCGTCCTGCTCGAAGACGTACGCGCGTCCGCCTGGCTTGTCGAGCTTCTCGAGCACCGTCACGTCATGGCCCTGCGCGCGCAAACGGATTGCGGCGGACAGGCCGCCGAATCCGCTGCCGATCACGACGATCCTCACCCGCTCGCCGGTTCCCTCGAGCCCAGTCTGCTCGTGTTCGGCACCACGCGACGCACGGGGTTCGCCGTGCTCGCGAGCAAGAGCGGAATGCCCATGGCGAGCGCGCCGAGTACCGCGGCCCAGGTCAGTCCGTGCCGCGCGCAGATCGCGATCGGCATGACACCGTTGATCGCGTAGAGCACGAGCGTGAACGGCGAGGGCGACACACGCGCCGCGTAAACCGTGGGCGGCACGACCTCGAGGTACAGGCGCGCGATGATGGTTCCCGTGAGCCACCAGCCGAACCAGTTCAGCCACGGCATCCCGTAGAACGATCCCGCGACGTGCCAGATCCAGTGCTTCGTCGCGAACGACATCGCGGGATCCATCGAGACGTCCCACGCCGTGAGCACCAATCCGCCGATCGCTGCCCAGGTGAGCTTCGAGCGCCAGTCATCCGCCGCCGGGAGAAAACGGCCGCAGATCGCGAGCGAGCAATAGATCATGTAGAACCAGGAGAGCGGAATCGGAAACGGCACGAGTCCGCCGATGCGATATCCCAGCATCGTGGTGTACGAGTACGGCCCGAACGGCAGCCCCGTGCTCGTACCGATGAGCTCCGCGGTCAGCGATGCCAGCGTTCCTGCCGCGAGCAGCATGAACGCGCGCCGCGAGTCCAACCTCCCACTCGCGTGTACGAGCGCAGCGAGCGCGCCGAGTGTGACGTACGTCGGCCCGGAAAGCTTCCACCCCCAATAGGCGACGACGGCGTTGGCGCCCGTTTGCATCCAGGCGGGTGGCGCACCCGCGAGAAAAGTCGTGAGCGCGATCGTCGCGAAAACGATCAGCGCCACGTGAAGCGACAACAGCGTCCACTCGATGCGAGGACTACGACCCAAACGCTCTTCCAAACGTCCTCCCTGTCTACGCGATCACACGGCGGAGCACATGTCCACCAGATGTTCGCGAGCAACGTGCACGTGCATCACTGACCGATTCGTGCCCGCGCGAACACGCACATAGCGAGCCTCGCTGCACGCGAAGAAATCAAGTAAATGATAGAGCGCTCCAGTCGTTCCAACAACGAGCGCGCGCATGGACAGAGCTTGGTCGTGATCGCCGAGTACGGCTGCGGATTTGCGGTTCACGGCGTAGTTTCTTCGCCCATGAACACACGCGCTCTCCTCCTCGATGCTGCCGGTCGAGGCGCCGCCTATCTCGAGGGGCTCCCCTCGCGGAGCGTGGCCCCAACGGCCGAAGCCGTCACGGCGCTCGCTCGCTTCGACCAGCCGCTCCCCGAGCATCCGCGCGACCCGAGCCTCGTGCTGCGTGATCTCGACGAGATCGGCTCCCCCGGCACCGGCGCCTCGGCCGGAGGCCGCTACTTCGGCTTCGTCATCGGCGCGTCGCTGCCCGCGGCGCTCGCTGCGAACATGCTCGCGTCATCGTGGGACCAGAACGCGGGGCTCTTCGTCATCTCGCCCACTGCATCCACGCTCGAGACCATCGCACTACGGTGGCTACTTGATGCGCTGCATCTCCCGCGGACGTCTGCCGCCGGCTTCGTCACCGGCGCCACGATGGCCAACTTCACCGGCCTTGCCGCCGCGCGGCATTCTCTCCTCGATCGCGCTGGGTGGGATGTGGAGGCGCAGGGACTCTTCGGGGCACCGCCGCTCAACGTCATCGTCGGCGACGAGGTTCATGTCACCGCTCTCAAGGCGCTCGCCATGCTCGGCCTCGGCCGCGCCCGCGTCTCACGTGTGCCCGCCGATGCGCAGGGTCGCATGCGCGCCGACTTGTTGCCGCCGTTGGATGATCGAACGATCCTCTGCCTCCAGGCGGGGAACGTGAACACCGGAGCCGTCGATCCGCTCGCCGAGCTGATCCCGCGTGCGCGCGCCGCGGGCGCATGGGTGCACGTGGATGGAGCCTTCGGGCTCTGGGCCGCCGCCGCCCCCGCGCGCGCTGCGCTCCTCGCCGGCGTCGAAGATGCCGACTCGTGGGCGCTCGATGCACACAAGTGGCTCAACGTTCCCTACGACAGCGGTGTCGCGATCTGCCGCGACCGCGACGCGCTGCGCGGCGCCACCGCGGTCACCGCCGCTTATCTGGTACAGGGCGCCGAGCGCGATCCGAGCGACTATACGCCGGAGCTCTCACGACGCGCGCGGGGCGTGGACGTGTGGGCGGCGCTCTCCGCACTCGGCCGCTCCGGCGTCGCGGAGATGATCGAGCGCAACTGCCTCCAGGCCACGCGCTTTGCCGATGGGCTGCGGGAAGCCGGCTACGACATCCTCAACGATGTCGTGCTCAATCAGGTGCTCGTGAGCTTCGGCGAGGCCGAGACGACGCGCCGTGTCATCGCGGGCATCCAGACGGACGGAACGTGCTGGTGTGGCGGAACCGTCTGGCACGGCCGAACCGCGATGCGCATTAGCGTGAGCTCGTGGGCCACGACGGACGAGGACGTGGAGCTGAGTCTCGCCGCGATGATCCGCGTAGCGCGCGGAGTGCACGCGACGGTGTAAGGCGACGGCTTCGCCGCGTTGCGGAGAGCGGTGGTGAGGTCTAGCCCCTGACCATCTGGATGCACGCGACGATACGCATGACCCGATTTAGATGCGACGGCAGAAATGCCGGGAGTGCTTCCGGCTTCATCGACGGAAGGCGCGCGAGATCGGTGCGCACTGAATCGATGACCGAGGACCACGCTGGGTCTGCCTGTACGTGCATGGCACGGATACGTGATTCGAAGTTGGTGAGCATACCTTTCACCAATTCTTCGTGCGCGGGAAGCTTGCCCATCGCGGCAGCCGGCGTCGCCTTTTGCAGCGCTCGGACGTCGTTCGTCACTGCGGTGACCGTCGCTTCGGTGGCACTGTCCGGTTTGCCCGCGGGCACCGCCATAGTCGCTGTCGCGGGAGGGGTTGTCACGCTGTCCTCGATCGAGGCGGCGGACCGCTGACTGGACGATGACTCACAGGCGGCCGCGATTGGTAGCAGCGAAAGAACAAGGAGTCGCGCAGGGAGACGCGGCATGAGGCTCTCGAGTCTAAATGGTTGTGGCATATGGACGAAAACCGTGCGAACTGGACAATTTCAACGCATTCTTCACGCCGGGAAGGGCTCGGTATCTCTTAGGTGTGCGGCGAAGCGTATTAGTGATGAATTGGCTCGCTCCCGCCCTGTGCCCGCGGTCGATCGCCACCCGAAACCTTCAATTCGCGTGTCCAGCTCCGAACCCGGGGTGCGTGGGTGTGGACAAGTGTCTCATTTTGATGCTGGCTGACGTCTTATAGCTGTAGCGCCACCACATCGTTCATTGTTGGCCGACGCAAACGAGACCGCGTGAACATTCGCTGGCTGTTCGAACGCCACTATCCGAGCCTCGTCCGGTATCTCCACGGACGGGTTCGCGATCGCGACCTCGCCGAGGATTTGGCGCAGGAGGCATTCGTGCGCCTGCTCGAGAAGCCGCCGCGCGAGCCGGACACATGGCTGTATGTGGTCGCGGGAAATCTGGCTCGTGACGCGAAGCGCAGCGAGGGGCGACGCTCGCGTCATCTCGGGATCGTGAGCGAGAGGAGCCCGAAAGTGGAGGCAGCTGATCCGGCTCCGGCGGCGGACGCCGCGATGTGCAGCGCGGAGGAGTGTGCGCTCGTGCAGGACACGCTTGCCATGCTCCCCGAGCGCGACGCGGCCCTGCTCGTGATGCGCGCAGACGACGTGTCGTATCGTGAGATCGCTGCCGCGATCGGCGTTGCACCCACATCGGTAGGTCCGCTGCTGGCGCGTGCGCAGCAGCGATTCATCCGCGCACTCGGAAGCCGCGCAGAAGAACGGAGGAGCGATGCGCGAGCATCCGGCTGAAGGTGAGATGCAGGCGCTGCTCGACGGCGAGCTGTCACGCACGCGCCGCGTGGTGGTGCACGCCCATCTCCTCCGGTGTGCGAGCTGTCGTGCACGCGCGGAGGCGGCTCGCGAAACGGCAGCGCTCGTGCATGCGCTGCTACGACGAAGCATGCCGAAGGTCGACAGCGCGACTGCGTGGGACCGCTTCGTCGTTCGCAGCGGCGGCCGCGCCGGGAAGGAACAGCGCAACGTCAGGCACTGGGCATCGGTGGCTGCGGTCGCGCTGGCGACGGCGGCGATCATCGTGACGATAGTACGCGGTGCGTCGCGACCCGGCCCGATCGCCGATGCGTTCGCACTCGTGCGCGATGCGCAGGCGCATCCCGCGAAATCGCTGCTGCGCGATGCGTGCTGCAGCGATCATGATGGCGGCGATGTTTCCGACGATGGGCTGCTCACGCTGAGCAGCGTCGGCGAGAAGGTCACTGTGGTCATCGTGTACGAAGACGTGGACCGCAGCGGCACCTTCACGCACGGCGACCTCGTGCGCTATGTGTCGACCATCCCGACCGGCACGCCCGTCGCACTCAGGGCGCCCTGATCTCCTCGCCCCCAAACGGATTTTCTGCACTCGTGAAATTCCCCGGCACGAATCGGATCGCCATCGCTCTGGTGGCGATCGCCATTGCCACGCTCACGCCGCAGGCGGCATGCGCGCAGCACGCGGACAGCGCCGTGCGCGACTCGCTCGCCAGGCGCGACAGCCTGCTGCGCGCCCTGGCCTCGCGGCGAGACAGCATTCACGTGCTCGCGCCCGTCGAAGTGCAAGCTTCCATAGCGCCGGTTGCGGGACCGACCATCGGATCCGGAATTCCCGCGCGGATCACGACGCTCTCGGGGCACGACATCGATGAGTGGGAGCCGCGCATTCTCCCCGACGTGCTCGGAACGGCCGCAGGCGTTTCCGTCTACGACGATCTCGGATCGCAGTACAAGCTCAACGTGAGCTATCGGGGATTCAATTCGGGGCCCACCGTCGGACTTCCTCCGGGAATCACCGTCTTCCTGGATGGCGTGCGCCAGAACCAGGCAGACGCGCAGGAGGTCGACTTCGATCTGTTGCCGATGGAGCACGTGCAACGCGTCGAGCTGTTGAGCGGAACGGCTTCGCTGCTCGGCCCCAATTCGCTCGGCGGCGCGATCAATCTCGTGACCGATCGTGGCGAGGGGCCACCGCACGCGGACGTGAGTGTGAGCGGCGGCTCGTTCGGCCAGGCGGAGCTCGAGGGATCGGTTCAGGGAAAGTCGCAGACGGGATGGGACTACTATCTCGGAGGCGGCTACGAGCGTGAGGACGGATGGCGCGCCGGAACCTCCGGTCGGAATTTCAACGGCTTCCTCAATCTCGGGCACTCCGGTGCGGAGCGTGGGCTCGGAGTGCAGGCAGCCGCTGCGAAATCCATGGTGCGCAGTGCGGGCTCGCTTCCCGAGAGTCTGTATGGAGATCCGCAAATCAACTTCACGCCCGGCGACATCGATGCGCTCAACAGCGAACAGCTTACTCTCACGGGCTATGTACCGCTGGGTGGCGGGCGTGGTACGCTCACGCTTTTCGGGAAGCGCTACGATGCGAATCGCTTCAACGTGAATCAGGCGCCCGATCCGAATGTCACCGCGCTCACGCGCACCTACACGCTCGGAGGCACTGCAGACTGGCGTCGTCGCCTCGCGATTCGGGCACACTCACTCGCGCTCCGCTTCGGTCTCGACGGATCCGCGAACCGGGTACACGAGCAGATCGTCAATACGCCGAGCGATGTCGGGGGCAGTCTCGCGGGCGGCGTGGCGTTCGGCAACGCGGGTGACGGTCCACAACTCGGGCTGACGACGGATGTGAAGAGCCCGAGTTGGGATCTCGCGGGATACGGCATCGCAGACTACACGGTGAAGCGCGTGACGTTGTCCGCGGGAGCACGCTACGATTACATCCGCGTGCCGTTTCACAACCAGCTCGATGGTGCGGACAACACGACGAACAACTTCCATCACTTCAGCCCACGCGGCGGAATCAACTTCGACGTGGGGAACGGGACGTCGGTCTACGGATCCGTTGGCGGAAGCTTCCGTGCACCCGCCATCACCGAGCTCGCATGCGCGGACCCGACCGCGACGTGTCCGCTGCCGTTTGCGCTGGGCGACGATCCGCCACTCGCACCCGTGCGCGCAACGACGTACGAGGTGGGTGGAAAGCTGCTGCGTGGCAACGTGCTGCTCGACGCCTCCGTGTTCCGCACCGATGTGCGCGACGAGATCTTTTTCATCGAGTCGCCTGGCTCGCTGGTGTCGGGCTACTTCACGAATCTGGACAAGACGCGCCGTGAAGGCGTGGAGCTCTCGGTTACGAGCTCACTCCTGAGCGATCGCCTGTCGCTGTACGCAAACTATGCCTACACGCGCGCAACCTTCCAAAGTGACGCGCAGATCTTCAGCACGCGCTCGAGCTCCGACTTCGTGGGCAGCCCGCTCTTCGGGCCGAACAGCGTCACCCCGGGCGATCGACTGCCCCTCGTGCCCTCGAATCAAGTCAAAGGCGGCCTCTCGGCTCGGCTGCCCAGGGGTTTTCGCGCCGGACTCGATGCGCGGTGGATCGGCTCCCAGTATTTGCGTGGCGACGAGGGAAACGAGGAGAAGCAGCTCGATCCCTACCTCGTGTTGGGCGCGCGCGCGGGACTTTCGTACCGGGCCTGGGATTTTTCCGCCGTCGTGACGAACCTGCTCGACAATCACGATCCCGTGTTCGGCACCTTCAACGCGAACGCGCAGACGGGTGAGCTCGAGCGCTTTCTCACGCCGCTCAATGCGCGCACCTTCAGCTTCATCGTGCGGCGATCCTTCGGCACGCGCGGTTCGAGCGAGGGCAACTAGTCGTCAGTCGGCGTACTCGAGCGCTCCCTTCACGTTGCGGAGCATCACGCACGACGTTGCCTCGGCGAGCGGCACCTGCAGCGAGGTCCCTGCCTCGAGATCGAACGCAATGGCCTCCGTCGACTGACGCACCGCGCGCACTTTTCCGAGGATCGCCGGTGGCGCGTCGCGCGGAGGAGCGGCTGGCGCGTGGATGCGCATCACGGAGCCATCATTGAAGTGCAGGATTGCGGTGGCGGATTCCCATCCGACCTGCGCGATCGAGCGACCCCTGATGATGGGCGTGAGCTTCTGGTTGCGAGTCATCCGGGGAGTCTTCATGGCACGGGTGCCTCGCCGTTCGGCTGTGAGCGCGGAGTGTAGTGGCGGTGTGAGCGCCAGCGGCTTCGACCGCGATTCTCCGCATGGGGGCCGGCCGGCAGGGGATTCGGGCTCACGTACCTACGATATCCCGCCACCCAGTTTCGCGCGATCACCTGTTGCGCGGTGGTGAGTGACAACGCGCCCGCGCACACGCGCCGGTAGAGCTCATCCTCGAGCGCGTCTTTCACGTATGCGTTCCATGGCTGCGTGCGAAACGACTCGGGCCAGAGATTTCGAATCGAGTTCGACCCGCCAAGCTTGAGGCTGATGAGGTGATCCACTTCGTACTCGCCGGGCTCGTGCGTGCGAATGCCGTAGCTGGCGTACGCCTCTCGCTTGACCGAGGTCGGCACGTTGCGCACGCGCCCCGCGTAACCTGGCACGCAGACATCGGCCTCGGTGACATCCAGTGTGGCGCCGGGCGTCTTTCCGGGATCGGGCATGATAGGAAAATTCAGCGCACTGTCGCCCGGCATCGAGCCCATTGCGGTGTCCGTGGCAGGGAAACGCTCCCCCTGCGGAACGGACCCCGCACGATTGCAGGCCGTTAGCGATGCGATAGCGCCGAGCGTGCCCAGCAGACTCAGGACGCGTCGAACGATTGAGAAACGGAGAAGCGGCTGGATCATGCCATGAAGTTAGTGGCGCAGCCACCGGTGTATCTGTCGATTGACGCGACCGCGTGCGCGCGCCAACGTGGTGTCAATCGACCCTCCCCATCCGGGGCGGGCGCTTTCACTCCAGCATCCACTCTCATGCTACGTGCCAAGCTCGGTCTCGCTGCGATGTGTCTCCTCGTGACGAACTCCTCGCAACTCGCCGCACAGAGATTCGACGGTGTCATGCAGTTCGTCTTGTACGGCGATAAAGAGGACGCGCCGGATACGATCACTGTGATGACGAAGGGCTCCAAGATGCGAATGGAGGGGATGGGGAGTAGCGGGGGCGCCATGATCATGGATGGTACATCGCGCCTCATCATCCTCCCCGATCAGAAGCAGTACATGGAAATGCCGGCGAATCTCGGCGACCGAATCGCATCAAAAGAATCGGCGAGGCATCACGGAATCGCCGTAAAGACCGGGAAAACGGAGAGGGTTGCGGGTATTTCATGCGATGACTGGCACTACAAAGGCACGGATAAGGATGGCAAGCCGGAAGAAGGGGACGTGTGCATGGCAAAAGGCGCGGGGCTCATGATCAATCGTCTCGCGGGTGGCATGATGGATCACGTGTTCGGCGAGGGCGGAAAGGAGTTCAACGAAGCGATGAACAATGGTGGCGGCCTCATGAAGGTCACGGATAACGGCAAGCTCGCTTTTGTGGCAATCAGAGCTCAGTCGTCATCGGTGCCCGACGCGATGTTCGCGCCACCCGCCGGCTACAGCAAGATGGAAATGCCGCAAATGGGGAAACCGCACAAACCGTAACGACTGCTCACCCTCCTGCGCTCGTGTATCGCGTGAGCGCGACGCGCCAGAGTAGTCGACTCGCGCCGAGCGCAGCGATGCCGACCGCGAGAGCTCCGAGCGCGAGCGCAGGGCGCAGCCGACCCGTGAGCGCCGAGGCGGGAATGGTGGTCGTCCACGCAATCGGAATCAGATAGACGAAGAGAAAGCGGAGCGCGCCCGGATATGCACTCACCGGGTAGCGCGCCGCTTCGAAGAGCGCGTCGAACAGCGCCGCCATGTTCTCGACGGCGACGAACCAGAACGCGAGGCTCATCAGCGCAACCCAGATCGCGTAGACGACCGCGATCGCCACGACGAACGTCACCATGAACGCGATGAGCTCCCACGCGGTGACGGCGCGCCCCGTCTGCACTAGCGCGTATGCGGCCAGCCCGAGTCCGAGCACCACGTCTGCGAGCCGCCACACGTCGAGACGGCGGAAGGAGATGTAGAACTGCGCGTCGACCGGCCGCACGAGCATGAGATCGAGCGCGCCGCTGCGCACATCACTGGGCAGATGCCCGATGCCGGGTCGCAGCACCGCCTCGACCACACCGGCGAGCGCATTGAAAACGCCGAGTAGCACGACGACATCCCAGTATCCCCAGCCGCCGAGCTGCGGGGTGTGCCGAAAATAGAGTGCGACGGTGAGTACTGCCATCGCAAGCCAGAACACTGTGCCAAGCAGGCTCGCAATGAAGTTGCCCCGGTACTGCAGCTCCTCGAGCCAGTTGAGCTGCCAGCACGCGCGCAGCACGGTCATCGCGCGACGAGCGCTGATCATCCGCCCACCGCGCCGTAGTGGCGGCGTCCGCGTGTCCACACCAGGAAATAGAGCGCGAGCCAGATCGCGAGCCAGATCACCTGGCCCGTGAAGCCCCGCGCGTACTGTGCGCTGGTCTTGACCGCGCCAGTGAGCACCTCTACCGGAAACGACAACACGTACGGAAACCAGAGATACCCGGCCACATGCGCCACTCGCGGCGGGAGAAGCGACAGCGGCGCGATGCGGCCGGAGAGAAACAGCGAGATACCGAACTGGAGCTCCACGAGTGCGGTCGCGCGCGTGGTCCAGAACGCGAGCAATCCCGTCGCGTAGCCGTTCAGGAATCGGATTGCGGCGGCAAGCACGATGGCAAGGATCGCGAGCGCCCAGCGGCCCGGCTCGAACGGAATGCGCACGGCCGGCCAGAACGCGGCCGCGACGATCCATGCAGTGAGAATGATCGTCGCAGTCGGGGCTTTGTACGCGATGTTGTCCGCGATCGCCTCGTGTATCGGAGCAATGGGTCGCGTGAGCCGGTAGTTCATCTCGCCTTCGCGAATCCACCGATCGATGTTCCACGCGTCCCACGAGAGCGTCGCCTGATTCACCAGCGCAACGCCGAAGAAGTACTGCGCGAACGCCTCGCGAGAAAAGCCATCCACGGCGCCCGCTGCAGCGATCGACCACCAGATGCCGAGTGAGATGATGGGCTCGGTGATCCCCCAGATGATCCAGATGGCAATCGACGCGCGATACTGCAGGTCGACGAGAAACGCGGAGCGCATGAGCTCCGCATACTGGTCGCGAAACGTCGCGACCGGGCTGCGTGTTGCCGCGTCGCTCATACCGGCGCGCGACGCACGTCCACGCGCACGGGCGACTCTTCCTCGATCTCCGCGTTCTGCTCGCCTTCGCCGAATGCAATGCGGATGACTTCCTCGATCGGCGGATCCTGAATCGAGAGATCCGCTACCGCGAGGTCCGCCAGCAGTCGCGCACTGGCATGCGTCGCACTCTCGCGAGGCACCTCGATGGTCGCACTCGGCGGCGCGAAGTGCGCCACGCGGCCATACTCCTCGAGCCGTGCGCGCGGCACTGGCTCCGACAGCACGAGCTCGATGCGCTTGATCGGCGCGATGCGCGCCACGAGCTCGGACAGCTCGCCATCGTAGAGCAGCCTGCCGCGATTGATGATGAGCACGCGCGAGGTCAGCGCCGTCACGTCCGCCATGTAGTGTGACGTGAGCAGAACCGTGGCGTCGTGCCGCTCGCGGTACTCGCCGAGAAAATTGCGAATCGTTTGCTGCGCCTCGAGATCGAGACCGAGCGTGGGCTCATCCAGAAACAGCACCTCGGGCTGGTGGAGCAGCGCGGCAGCGAGCTCGCACTTCATGCGCTCGCCGAGCGAGAGTTGGCGCACGGGCTTGTCCACGAGGTCGCCGAGTACGAGCAGGTCGACCAGCTCCGCACGTCTCGCGGTGTAGTCTGCGTTCGACACGCCGTAGATGGCCCGATTCAGCCTGAACGTCTCTTCGGGCGGAAGGTCCCAGAGCAGCTGCTGCTTGTTCCCGAGCACGAATGCGATGCGCTGGCGAAAGGCGTTGCCGCCGGTCCATGGGTCGCACCCAGCGACCTGTGCGCGTCCGGCACTCGGGAAGAGCAACCCGGTGAGCATCTTGAGCGTCGTCGTCTTGCCCGCGCCGTTCGGGCCGAGGAACGCAACGGCATCGCCCCGCTCGATCGCGAACGACACGTTGTCCACCGCGCGCACCTGCCGATATCGCGGACGTACGAGCGCCGCGAGCGCACCCTTGATCCCGGGGTCGCGTACCTTCACATCGTACGTCTTGCTGATTTCGGTGGCGACGATGGCGGCGGGCATCGGAGAAAGATGTGTCGCGCCGGACCGTTCGGGCTATCCCGCCACGCACTCGCGAAGCGTACCCCTAACTATGATCCGCAGTTACGCCGCCGCCTCCACCAGCGCCGCGACCTCGCGTACGCGCGGCGCGATCACCGGCGAATCATCGATCGAGCCGCTGATCGCATCGAGCGTCTTGAGCCCGTTGCCCGTGATGCACAGCACCACTTCGTCATTCTTGCCGAAGCGTCCCTGCTCGGCGAGGGCGAGTGCGCCCGCGACCGTGGCGCCGCCCGCAGTCTCCGTGAAGATTCCGGTCGTCTCGGCGAGCAGGCGAATGGCGGCCACGATGCACTCATCGCTCACAGCGGCGGACCAGCCGCCCGTGCCACGCATCGCGCGCGCGGCGAACACGCCGTCGGCCGGATTGCCGATCGCGATCGACTTCGCGATGGTGTCCGGAATCTGCGGAACGATCGTCTCACCGCCGCTCTCGACGAGCCTCGTGATCGGCGAGCAGCCGGAGGCCTGCGCGCCATAGAGCCGCGGCGCTTCGTCGGACACCAGCCCCGCATCGCGGATCTCGCCGAACGCCTTGTGCAGCTTCGTCAGCAGTGAGCCGCCCGCCATCGGCACGACCACCGCGCTCGGCAGTCTCCATCCCAGCTGCTCGGCGATCTCGAAGCCCATCGTCTTCGAGCCCTCGCCGTAGTAGCCGCGCAGATTCACGTTCACGATTCCCCAGCCGAAGCGATCGGCGAGCTGCGCGCACAGACGGTTCACGTCATCGTAGTGCCCGCGTACGCGCACGAGATTCGGTCCATACACCGCGGTGCCGAGCACCTTGGCCTGCTCGAGATTGTCAGGGATGAAGATCCAGGCGGGAATGCCCGCGCGCGCGGCCTGAGCGGCGACGGCGTTCGCGAGATTTCCCGTCGACGCGCAACCGAGGGTGTCGAGGCCGAGCGCTTTCGCGGCATTGATCGCGGAGGCGACGACGCGGTCCTTGAACGAGAGCGACGGGTGCGACACCGCGTCGTTCTTGATCCAGAGCTTGGCGACGCCGAGCTTGTCGGCGAGTCGCGGTGCATCGACGAGCGGCGTGAAGCCCGTGTCCTGCGAGAGCGTCGGCGTTCCCTCGAAGGGGAGCCACTCGCGATATCGCCACATCGAGTGCGGCCGCGTCGCAATCTCCGCGCGCCCTGGAAGCCGCCGCGATGCCGGATACATGGGCTCGAGCGGACCGAGGCAGGATCCGCAGATTGCTTCCGGTGCGGCATCGAACTCTGCGCCGCAAACCTTACAGTGCTGCGGGAGCGCGCGTACCGAAGCTGACGAAGGGATGGCACCGCGTGCCGGAAGCTCTGCAGTGTGCATGTCGCTCTCTAGTATTTCGGAAGGCTCGGATCGACTTCGTCGCTCCAGCGAGTGATGCCGCCGGCGAGATTCCAGACTTTCTTGAATCCTGACGCCTGCAGCTGCTGCACGGCCTTCGCGCTGCGCGCGCCGACCTTGCAGTGCACGATGATGTCACGCGCGCTGTCCAGCGTGGGAAGTGCCTCGATCACGGTGGCGAGCGGGATGAGGCGTGCGCCCGGCAGGCGCGCGATATCCCACTCGTGCGGCTCGCGCACATCGATGAGGTCGAAGTCATCCCCGCGAGCGATCCGCGCCGCGAGCTGCTTGGGCGTGATCTCCGGAACTCCGCTCTGTGCGGCGGCATCCGCAGCGGCAGCCTGGCGCACGCCGCAGAACTCCTCGTAATCGATGAGCTCCGTGATCTCGTGCGTGCCGCACGCCGGGCACTGGGGATCCTTGCGCAGGTTGAGCGTGCGGAAGTTCATGCGCAGGGCGTCCACGAGCAGCAGGCGGCCGGCAAGGCTTTCGCCGATGCCGAGTATGAGCTTGAGTGCTTCGGTCGTCTGTATGGTGCCGATGATCCCCGGCAGCACCCCGAGCACGCCACCCTCGGCGCAGCTCGGCACGAGTCCCGGGGGCGGAGGCTCGCGGAAGAGGCAGCGGTAGCACGGCCCATCCGCGGTCGCGAACACGGATGCCTGACCTTCGAAGCGGTAAATGCTCCCGTACACGTTCGGCTTGCCGAGCAGCACGCAGGCGTCGTTTACGAGATAGCGCGTCTGGAAGTTATCGGTGCCATCGACGACGAGGTCGTACGTTCTGATGATCTCCAGTGCATTGCGCGACGTGAGCGGCGTCTCGTGCGCCTCGACCTTTACGTTCGGGTTGAGATCCTCGATGCGCTCGCGCGCGGAGTCGAGCTTGCGCTTGCCGATCGTGCTCGTGCCGTGGAGAATCTGGCGCTGCAGATTCGTGGCATCGACGACATCGAAGTCCACGAGCCCGAGCGTGCCGACGCCGGCCGCCGCGAGATAGAGCGCGGCGGGGGAGCCGAGCCCGCCCACACCAACCAGCAGCACACGCGCGCGCTTGAGCTTCCTCTGCCCTTCCAGCCCGACCTCGGGAAGAATGAGGTGTCGGCTGTAGCGGAAGATCTCTTCGTTCGAGAGCTCGGCCGCGGCGGACGCTGTGGTCGACATCGGATCAGCCTCCGGCAATTGCGGGAACGATCGTGAGCTCATCACCATCCTTCACGGGCGACTTGAAGCTGCCGGTGAAGCGGATGTCCTCGTCGTTCAGATAGAAGGTGACGAACGCGTAGGGGTCACCCTTCTCGTCGCGCAGGCGCGGTGCGAGATCGGGATAGCGGCCGGCGATGTTCTCGACGACCTGGCCGACCGTGTCGCCCTCACTCTTGAGCGTGCCGCTGTCGGCGAGGCGAGCGAGAACCGTGGGAAGAAAAAGTGTGACTGCCATACGACCCCTCGAGCGAAAGTAGTGCGAACGTGGATGCGAGTTACGAAGCGAGTGCGGTGAAGCATTCGTGCACGAGCGTGAGCGCGCGGTCGAGATCGGCGCGCCCCGTCGCGAACGAGAGGCGCAGATATCCCTCGCCGGCGGCACCGAAGGCAGTGCCGGGGAGAAGCGCGACGCCGTATTCCTTGAGCAGCCTGGATGCGAGCTGCGCGGCGGTGATGCCGGCCGCCTGCGTGATTGCGGAAACATCCGGGAATGCGTAGAACGCGCCAGCCGGCGCCGCGATGCGGACGCCAGGGATGGCGGCGAGCCGCTCGGACACGAGCTGACGGCGCGCGGTGAACTCTGCGATCATCGCGCGCAGCGGTTCCTGCGTTCCCTCCAGCGCGGCAATCCCGGCGCGCTGCACGAATGCCGGGACGCAGGCGTGATCGTTGAGCGCGAGAAGCGCGAAGCGCGGGGCGAGCGGAGTGGGGAGCAGGCCGTAGCCGAGCCGCCAGCCGGTCATCGCGTAGGCCTTGGAGAATCCGTCCACGAGAATGCAGCGCTCCCGCATGCCGGGAAGCGTGAGGATCGATGGAACGGGCGAGGTGCCGTAGTCGAAGGGCCGATAGATCTCGTCGATGATGACGATCAGATCGTTCGACTCCGCGAGTTGCGCGAGTGCAGCGAGTCGTCCCGCGTCGATCACGCCGCCGGTGGGATTCTGCGGCGAGTTGAGGAAGAGCAGCCGGGTGCGAGAGGTGATCGATGCGGCGATCGCGTCGACATCGGGCGCGAAGTTGCTCGCGGAGTCGAGGCGGTACGTGACCGGCTTCGCGCCCGCGAAGCGCACCACGGAATCGTAGATCGGATACGCAGGGTCGGGGATGAGCGCCTCATCACCATTCTCGAGCAACGCGAGCGCGGCGTAGAGCAGAATCGGCTTCGAGCCCGGAGTGACGACGACATCATCGGGAGCGGCGTGGATGCCGAACGATCCGAGATGATTCGTGATCGCGGTGCGGAGCTCGAGAATTCCGCCGGCCGGGCCGTATCTCGTCTCTCCGTTCTGCATGGCGCGCACGGCAGCCTCGACGATGTGCGGTGCCGTCGGGAAATCAGGCTCGCCGATCTCGAGATGCAGGATGTGCTGCCCTTTCGCCTCCAGCGCACGCGCGCTCGCGAGTACCTCGAAGGCGCCTTCAGTGCGAAGGCCGTCGATTCGCGATGCGAGCGGAAGCTGAACTGCGGAGAAATTGGCTGATGTCATGGACACGAGAGGTACGGATGCAAAAATTCCCGGAGGGACTGCCACCGGGAGGTTCGCGTTTTAGCATTTGTTTAACGTGGCTGCAATAGGCGGCAAATTACCACGGGCGCTTCGATTGTGAATTCAGGTTAGCATCTCGAAGACGCGTCGTCAAGGGAAGAGTTTGCGATGCGAGGCGCCGTAGAGCATCTTGGGCTCGCAGAGCACATTGCATACAACACCTCATGCCAAGGTCGAATGGCCGAGCCCGACGTCGCGACGACGCAGGGAATGGAGCGGACGCTCTCGCGGGAGCACTACCTCTCGCCCGAGATCTTCGCCCTCGAAAAGGAGCGCATCTTCCTCCGCGAATGGTTCTACGCGGGCCGCGAAGAAGACGTCGCGACGCCCGGCAGCTACCTCGTGGTGGACGTCGCAGGCGAGAGCGTGCTCGTCGTCCGCACCCGCGAAGGTGAGCTCCGTGCCTACTATAATGTATGCCGCCACCGCGGCTGCCAGCTCGTGCTCACCGGAACCGACAGCACGGGATGCGCGCCCGAGCTCGCGGGCTCGTTCGGCAGCGGTATCAAGTGCCCGTATCACGCGTGGACGTACACGCTCGACGGCGCACTCCGCACTGCACCGTATCTCGACGAAGGAGCCGGCATTCGCAAGGATGAGCTCTCGCTGCACCCTGTGGGAATCGACACCTGGGGCGGATTCTTCTTTCTGCATCTCACCCCGCGTGAGGCACATGCGGGCGGCCACACGCTCGCCGCTCAGATCGGCGACGCCGCCACCCGCCTCGCGAACTATCCACTCGCCGATCTCCGCCGCGTGAAGCGAATCACGTACGAGATCGCCGCGAACTGGAAGGTGATGCTCGAGAACTACAACGAGTGCTATCACTGTGCGGGCGTGCATCCCGAGCTGTGCAAGGTCGTTCCGTCATTCAAGGTGCGCGGCGGATCGAATCTCAACTGGGAGCGCGGGATCGAGCACGCCGACGGCGCGTGGACGTTCACGCACAGCGGCACCAGCGCACGCGATCCATTCCCGGGGCTCAACGTCGACGAGCGCGTGCGGCACAAGGGTGAGCTCACCTATCCGAATTTCATGATCAGTCTCTCCGCGGATCACGTTGCCGCATTCACGGTGTGGCCGCGCAGTGCCGAGCACACGACGATCGACTGCGACTTCCTCTTTCATCCGAACGAGATCGCGAAGCCCGGCTTCGATCCCTCCGACGCCGTCGACTTCTGGGATCTCGTGAACCGCCAGGACTGGGCGATCTGCGAGGGAGTGCAGCGCGGAATGCGCAGCCGCATGTTCGACTCCGGCTTCTACGCGCCAATGGAGAGCTTCAGTCTCGACATTCGCCGCTATGTCGGCGAGCGCCTGGGGAGGAAGCCGACGTGAGCTCCCGGTGAAGCGCGACTACGAATACATCATCCTCGGGCTCGGCGGTCTCGGAAGCGGCGCGGCGTACTGGCTGTCGCGCAACGCGGGCGCGGAGGTGCTCGGGATCGAGCAGTTCGAGCTCGGACACGTGCGCGGCGAGTCGCAGGATCACTCGCGCATCATCCGCCTCTCCTATCACACGCCGGAGTACGTGGAGCTCGCGAAGCTCGCCTACGATGCGTGGAACACGCTCCAGCGCGAGAGCGGCGACCAGGTGTGGCTCAAGACCGGCGGCCTCGACTTCGCGCGGCACGACTCGAAGATCCCGCTCGACGCCTACCGCGACTCGATGACCGCGTGCGACGTCGCTTACGAGGACATCGGCGCGGACGAGATCATGAAGCGGTGGCCGCAGTTCACGCTGCGCGATGACATCCAGGGACTCTACCAGGAGCAGAGCGGAATCGCGATGGCCGCACGCGCGAATGCGGCGCACCAGAAGATGGCCCGCGCGAACGGCGCGACGCTCATCGACAACACACCCGTCACCAACATTGCGACGAGCGGCAACGAGGTGACGGTGGAGACGCCGAAGGGCACATTCACCTGCAGGAAGCTCGTGATCGCCGCCGGCCCCTGGTCGAATCGCGCGCTTGGCTCTCTCGGCGTCGAGCTTCCGCTCGAGATCACGCGCGAGCAGGTGACGTACTTCGCGGCGCCCAACCCTCGGGACTTCGCGCCGGACAGATTTCCGGTGTGGATCTGGATGGACGATCCCTGCTTCTATGGATTCCCCACGTTCGGAGAGGCGGGTCCCAAGGCGGCGCAGGATGCGGGCGGTAAGCCGGTGACGGCGGACACGCGCGACTTCGAGGTGGAGCCTGAGAATCTGCGAGGCGTACAGGACTTTCTCTCGCGCTACATCCCCGGCGCGCTCGGGCCGATCATTTACACGAAGACCTGCCTCTACACGCTGACGCCGGATCGGGACTTCGTGATCGACACGGTGCCCGGTCACGACAACGTCGTCGTCGCAGTCGGTGCGGGGCACGCGTTCAAATTCGCGTCGCAGATCGGACGACTCCTCTCGGAGCTCGCGATCGACGGCGAGTCGACGATCGATCTCACCTCGTTCGCGCTCGACCGGCCGATCCTCACGATGAAGAATCCTCCAAAGAACTACATGCAGTGACGGCGGTGGCCGAGGTGAAGCCGGAAGGTCGTTCGGTGCCGGCGCTTCGTCGCGCCATGGGCTTCCGCGATCTCATCGGATTCTATCTCGTCACCGGCTTCAGCCTCCGCTGGATCGCGCAGGCCGCAGCCGCCGGTCCGAGCTCGGTGGTGATCTGGATCATCGGCGCGCTCGCGCTCTACGCGCCACTCGTGTTCACCGTGCTCGAGCTCTCGTCGCGGTATCCCGAAGAGGGTGGGCTGTATTCGTGGACGCGACGGGCCTTCGGCGAATTTCCGGGCTATCTGTCCGGCTATTTCTACTGGTCGTCGAATCTGCCGTACTTCCCGAGCCTCTTCTATTTCACGGCAGCGAACGCGCTCTTCATCTTCGGGCGAAGCTTCGACGCGCTGCAGAACTGTCCGGCGTACTTCATCATCTTTTCGATGCTGGCGCTGGTTCTGGCCGCAGGGCTCAACGTCGTCGGCCTGAACATCGGGAAGTGGCTGCACAACCTCGGTGCAGTCGGGCTCTGGGTCCCGGGCATCGTGCTCGTGGGCATGGGCATCACCGCTGGTGTGCTCTTCGGCTCCGCGACACCCTTCACCCCTCGGTCGTTCGTGCCGAGCACGCATCTCAAGGACATCATCTTCTGGTCGACGATCGCCTTCTCGCTGAGTGGGTTGGAGAGCGCATCGATGCTCGGAGACGAGATCGAGAATGCGCGCCGCAACATTCCGCGAGCGCTGCTGATCGCCGGCGTGCTGACCACGATTCTGTACATCGCGGCGACGGTCGCCATGATGCTGGCGCTTCCGCCTCAGGAAATTCAGAACATGCAGGGGATCATCCACGCGATCTCCCTGGTGGCGACGAAGCTGGGCATCCCGTGGATCGCGGCGGGAATCGCGCTTCTCATCACATTCGGAGGCCTGGGACAGGCGGGCGCATGGTTCGCGGCGGCGGCTCGCCTGCCGTTCGTGATCGGCATCGATCGCCGATTGCCACCATCCTTCGCGAAGATCCATCCGAAATGGGGCACGCCGTATGTCGCGCTGCTCGTGCAGGCGGCGATTGCGGCGGTGCTCATCTTTGCAGGGCAGGCGGGAACATCGGTGGTGGGCGCGTACAACGTGCTCGTGAGCATGTCCGTGATCGCGTACTTCATACCGTACATGTTCATGTTCGCAGCGATGATCAAGCTGCAGCGCGAGCCCGCCGGCGCGGAGGTGATCCGCGTGCCTGGTGGAACCCCAGTGGCGATCACACTCGCAGCCATCGGCTTCATGACGACCACGATCTCAGTCTTGCTCGCGGTGATTCCGGCGGACGACGAGCCGAACAAGCCGCTCGCCGTGATCAAGGTCGTCGGTCTCACGGCGGCGATGTTCGCCGTGGGCGTAGGGCTTTATGTCGCGGGCCGGCGGAAATAGCTTCCACTGGTCACGTACAACACACGCAGGGGGAAGCTGCAATGAAGATTCTGGTAGTAGGCGGAACTGGCACGGTCGGTTCCGAAGTCGTGCGTCAGCTCCTGGGCGGCGGAGCGGAGGTGTTCGCCATGACGCGCTCGCCCGAGCATGCGAGCAAGTTGCCACAAGGCGTGAAAGGCGTAGTAGGCGACCTGATGGATCCGTCCACGCTTGGCGTGTTCCAGGGGATGGAGGCGGTGTTTCTTCTGAATCCCGTGAGCACCACCGAAGTGTTCGAAGGGCTGCTCGGTGTGAACGGCGCACGCGATGCAGGAGTAAAGCGCATCGTCTATCTCTCCGTTCATAATCTCGATCGCGCACCGCACCTGCCACACTTCGGCGGCAAGATCGGCATCGAAGCGGCGGTGATGAAGTCGGGCATGCAATACACGATCGTGCGGCCGAACAACTTTTACCAGAACGACATCTGGTTCAAGGATGTCATGCTCAACTACGGCGTGTATCCGCAACCGCTCGGCAGCGTCGGTCTCTCACGCGTGGACGTGCGCGACATCGCGGAGGTGTCGGTGGCGGCGCTCACCACGGCGGGTCACGACAAGAAGATCTACAATCTGGTGGGACCGGAGCTCGTGACCGGCGAAAGCACTGCCGCGGACTGGAGTCGCGCGCTGGGCAAGCCGATCAAGTACGCGGGCGATGACATGGACGCATGGGAAGAGCAGAACCGCGCGTATCTCCCGCCGTCGCAGCTCTACGACTTCAAGCACATGTACTCGTTCTTCCAGAAGGACGGCCTAAAAGGAACGGCAGCGGACGTCGCGCAGCTCACGGAGATCATGGGTCATCCGCCGCGTGCGTTCGCGGCATATGCGCACGAGATGGCTGCCGCGTGGAAGAGCTGACGCGTTGATCGTGTGCGACTGACCGTGCATCACGCCGTCAGTCGCGCACGGTCGCGCTAGTCCAGGTCGCCGCCGCCATCGCCGTCGCGGCCGAGTGCGTTGAGCACCTCGCGATCGAACATCACGGAGAGGCTCTCGCGGCTGGAGTAGGGGCCCGGGCGATAGCCGCGCGAAGCGATACCCGCCTGGCTGATCTCGCAGACGTGCCAGTCCTGGCGATTCGTGAGATCCCAGAACGCGATGCCGTCCTCCACGTTCCAACTCTCGTCGCGCACGCTGTCCGGATGAAAGAGCCACTCGCAGGTGATGAGTGAGCGGTCCGGCGCTACCGGCGTGACGTAGTGCGCCATCACGTAATCCGGGTGGAGGCTCAACAGCATGTTCGGAAAGATCGAGTAGTAGTACACCCGCCTCATGTCGGCTTCATCGAGCTCGCCCACGGGAACGCCGCACGCCTGCCCGCTCATCGAGAGGCTCTCGTGTTGTTCGTTCATCACCATGTAGCCGCCGAGGAATGGCCCCTCGAAGAGATCGTTCTCGCCGCTGTTGGAGGGGGTGATCTTCGTGAGTTGCGGATGCACCGGCGAACAGTGGTAACACTCGGAGTAGTTCTGGAAGACGAGCTTCCAGTTCGACTTGACGTCGTACTCGATGGTGCGCGCGACGGTGAGCTTCGGGAGATTGAAGCGCTCGAAGCGGCCAATCAACGACGCAAACGCAACCTCGAACGGCTCGGGATTCGTGTCGAGATTGATCATGAGAAAGCCTTCCCACACAGCGATGGCGACGCTGACCAAGGAGAAATTCTTCCTGTCGAAGCCCGGAATCGAGTCGCTGGTCTGAGCTCCCACGAGGCGGCCGTCCAGCGCGTACGTCCACGCATGGTAGGGACACTGGATCGACTCCGAGAACGTTCCCGATGCGGCCTCACACATGCGCGCGCCGCGATGGCGGCAGCTGTTGTAGTGCGCGCGCACTTCGCCCGACTGATCGCGAAGGACGATGATGCTCTCGTTTCCCATTGTATGCAAAAAATAATCACCCCGGTTCGGGATCTTCGATTCACGTCCGATGCAGATCCATCGGCGCGCGAAGATGCGCTCGAACTCCTGGGCGAAGAGCTCCGGCGAGGTGAAGAATTCCTGCGGCAGCGTATGCGCGCCTGCGATCGGGATATCCCGCGTCTTGACGAACGTTGCCATGTGCAGATCCAGGGAGAGATGGTGGTGCCCCAAGATGAGGAGAACCGCCGAGGCGCGAAAGGGCGGGAACGGAACGGCGGGCGCGACCCTGTCGCGCCCGCGGTGCACGCGCCATCATCTGCCGGGCACCTCACCCCGATTTCTCTTCCCCGGCCTTTGTATGCAACGATTTCTCGTTGTGGCGTGCGCGATTGCCACCCTGGTCTGGCGCGCGCCGGCTCAAGCGCCGGCACCGCTCCCGGACTTCATGTCGCCGCCGTTCCTGCCGCCCGCTGCCACCGTCGTCACCGCAATACGCGCGGGGCGCCTCGTCGACGTGGACAAGGGCACGGTACTGCGCGATCAGATGATCGTGGTGCGCGGCGACAAGATCGCGTCGATCGAGCCTGCGCCGGGACACATTCCGGCCGGCGCGAAGATCATCGATCTCTCGAAGTTCACGGTCACGCCGGGACTCATCGACTGCCACACCCATCTCGTCGGTGCCGACGAATCCGCGTATGCGGCCGACCCGCTCACGCGCTCCATGGCGCAGGACGCTCTGGACGGCGTCAAGAACGCCCGCCGCACGCTCCTCGCCGGATTCACGACCGTGCGCGATGTCGGCACCTTCCGCGCCTTTTCCGACGTCGCTCTGCGCGACTACATCAACGATGGGTACGTGATGGGCCCGCACATGGCCGTGGCCGGCGCGTACATCACGGTGAGCACGGGCGGTGGTGAGATCACGGGGATCGCCCCCGACGTCGGACTCCCCCCCGACACGCGAATCGGCGTCGCCAACTCCGCCGACGAAGTACGCGAGCGCGTGCGCGAGATTCTCAACCACGGCGCGGACCTCATCAAGATCATCGCGACCGGTGCGGTGCTCGCGCCCGGGACCAAGCCGGGCGTGCAGGAATTCAGCGAGGAAGAGATTCACGCAGCCGTCACCGAAGCCGCAAAGTACGGTGCACGCGTCGCCGCGCACGCACACGGGCCGGAGGGCATCAATGCGGCCGTGCGAGCCGGCGTCGCATCGATCGAGCACGGATCGCTCATGACCGACGAGTCGATCCGCCTGATGAAGGAGCACGGCACATATCTCGACGCCGACATCTACAACGGCGACTACACGAACACCATCGGCCGCGAACAGGGGTGGGCGGCCGAGGTGCTGCGAAAGAACGACGAGACCACCGACGCGCAACGCGTGGGATTCCGGAAAGCCGTCGCCGCAGGTGTGAAGATGACCTTCGGCACCGACGCGGGCGTCTATCCGCACGGGCTGAACGCGCGCCAGCTCCCCTACATGGTGAAGTACGGACTGACGCCAATGCAGGCGCTGCAGGCCGCGACGATCAACGGCGCCACCCTCATCGGATGGCAGGACAAGCTCGGCTCGATCGCCGTCGGCAAATCCGCAGACATCGTAGCCGTCGAGGGCGACGGACTCGCGGACATCAGCCGCTACACCAACGTCGCGTTCGTGATGAAAGCCGGAACGGTTTACAAGGTGCCGAAATGAAAACGAGTCGTCGCACGGGAGTCCTCGTGGGCTGGTCGCTCGCGCTCTGCACGCACGCCGCAGGTGCACAGCTGCAGACGCCGGATTTTCTGAAGCCTCCCTATCTACCTCCAGACAGTACGGTCGTCACGGCGGTTCGTGCCGGATGGCTCGTGGATGTCGAAGCCGGAAAGGTGTTGCGCGATCAGGTCATCGTGGTGCGTGGAGACAGGATCGCGTCCGTCGAAGCGGCTCCGGGACACATCCCTGCCGGCGCGAAGCTGATCGATCTATCGAAGTACACTGTGACACCGGGGTTCATCGACTGTCACTCGCATCAGATCGGCGCCGAGACGTCGAAGAATTACATGGTGCCGCTCGAGCGCTCCGCTGCACAGGAGACACTCGATGGCGTCGTGCACGCACGGAGAACGCTGCTCGCGGGCTTCACTACCGTGCGCGACGTCGGAACGTTCCGTGCCTATCTCGATGTCGCGCTGCGCGACTACATCAACGAGGGGCTCGTGATGGGTCCGCGCATGGCGGTGGCGGGCGCGTACATCACGGTGAGCACGGGCGGCGGCGAGGTGACCGGGCAGGCAACGGACGTCACGCTTCCGCCCGACATGCGGCTCGGCGTCGCGAACAACGCGAAGGAGATTCGTCAGCGCGTGCGCGAGATCATGAATCATGGCGCGGATCTCATCAAGATCATCGCGACGGGCGCCGTGCTCGCGGCGGGGACGAAGCCCGGCGTACAGGAGTACAGTGAGGAGGAGATTCACGCGGCCGTCACCGAGGCGGCGAAATACGGGGCGCGCGTTGCCGCGCACGCGCATGGCACCGACGGGATCAACGCGGCGATTCGCGCTGGCGTCGCATCGATCGAGCACGGCTCGATGCTCGACGACGAGTCGATACGACTGATGAAAGAGCACGGCACGTATCTCGTATCGGACCTGATCGACCAGGAGTACATCGAACAGGTCGGAACGGCGCAAGGGTGGTCGCCGGAGATTCTGGCCAAGGACGAGGCGATGGCGAAGATCAAGCACGCGGGGCTGCGCAAGGCGGTCGCGGGAGGCGTGAAGATGGCGTTCGGGACCGACTCCGGCGTCTATCCCAACGGAGACAATGCGCAGCAATTCCCGCTCATGATCAAGTACGGCGGAATGACGCCGATGCAGGTGCTTCAGGCAGCGACGATCAATGCTGCGACGCTGATCGGCTGGCAGGACAAAGTAGGTTCGATCGCTCCGGGAAAGTCCGCAGACCTGGTGGCGGTCCAGGGCGACGGCCTCGCAGACGTGGGCAAGTTCGCCAACGTGTCCTTCGTCATGAAGACGGGCACGGTGTACAAGGCGCCGTGAGTGCTCAGTGGTCGATTACTGGTCATCGTGCACGGCGTCCGCTGCCGATCATTGGTCGAGTGCCTGATCCTCTTCGGCGGAGGAACGTACGAGTCGTAAACCCTCCAGCACGCGCTGAAATCGAGCGTCGCCCCGAAGCGCGAGATAGGCGGGGTCCGTAGCCATGAAGCACACGTACGGGTCTCGGCGTTTCGCGGCGCTCTCGATGAAAGCGAGCGCACGGCTACGCTCGCCGAGGTATAGCATTGCTCCGACGACTGAACCGAGCAGCGGTCTACCCTGCGCCACCTCTCGCTCGAGCGAATCCAGGAGCGTCCGCGCTTCGTCGATGCGACCCTCGCCAGCGCGTGCGTACGCCAGTACCGCCCGCGCATACGGCGCGGCACGTTCCTCTGGAGCCAGGGTTGCGAGCACTGCCACTGCGTCCGCGCGTCGGCCCAGCGCGCACAATGTACGCGCGAGCCAGATCGTCGTGCGGAAATCCCCCGGCTCGGCCTTCAGGAGATCTTCGAGCGAGATGCGAGCGAGCTCGAAGCGGTGCGCGAAGAAATAACACCGTGAGACGGTGAGACGAATCTGCAGGGAGAGCGGCTCGATTGCTTCGGCGTGAAGGATTCGGCGAAGGCTTTCATCGTGACGCCCCAGCGCGCTCAACATCACGGCATACCAGGTCTCGGTATATGCATAGACCGGATCGAGATGGATGGCCTTGCGAAATTCCGCCTCGGCCGCAACCCAATCCTGATCGTACAGGAAGTGCGTAACGCCAAGCCACGTGTGCGCCTGTGCGAGCCCCGGGTCGTGCCGTGCTGCTTCAAGAGCCCACGCGCGCGCGCGCGGGGCCGCCTCTGCGGGAGACAGATCGCCGAACTCCGCAAACCCGCGCAATGTCCAACATTCTGCGAGTCCCGCGTAAGCAAGTGCGTAGTCCGGATCCTGCTCCAAGGCCTGCTCGAAATATGCAATTCCGAGTGCGAGTCCCGCGGATGTACGCTTGTGCGCCGAATAACGTCCTCGAAGGTAGAGCGTCATTGCAGCCGGCACGCTGGTCGCACGCCGCACCGCGGGCGAGGGCAACGTCAGCGTGAGAGGGAGAGACGCGGCGATCCCGCGCGATAGCTCGTCCTGAATTGCGAAGACATCATCGATGGTGCGCTCGTAGGTCTCCGACCACAGCTGGCAGCCATCGGCCGATTTCACGAGCCGCACGCCGAGTCGAATGCGATTGCCCGCCTTGCGGACGGTTCCTTCGACGAGGGCGCTCACGCCCAGGCGCTCGCCGATCTCGCGCGCATCGAGTCCCTTGGCAAGGAGCGCGGAAACCGACGTTCGCGATGCGACGCGCAGACCAGGCATGCGGGCAAGCACCCCGGACAACTCATCGGACATCCCGACTCCGAAATACTCGTCGTCTTGGTTCGGAGTGAGGTTCGTGAAGGGAAGAACGGCGATCGCAGGAGCGACGCTTGCGGGGTTGGTCAGCGAGCCCGAAGGTGGATTTCTGATCCGTTCGGCAGCTGCCAACACGATGGCATCGGGATCGACGTCGAATTCTTCGCGAAGCAGTGTCTCGTAAATACCCATGAAGCGCAGCGCGCTGGGGCGGTCACCCGCTGCGCACAGCGCCTCCATGTACGAAATTGCGACGCGCGAGTTGAGTGGCTCTGCCTGGGCGATCTCTCGCCACCACGCTGCTGCGGCAACGACATCACCATGCAAAGCTGCATGGCGTGCGAGCGACTCGAGTGCTGCTGTGTGACGTTGTGCGAGTCGCGCACGCTCCTCGTCGACCCAGTGCTCGAAGTCCGGCGCGTCGCTGAGAAAGAATCCATCGAGAAACGGTCCACCGTAGACGCTGACGGCCCGCGCAAAGTCGCCCGCTTCCAGTGCCGCGGTGAGTTGCGCGATATCGGTGGAGATGATCGACGGATTGAGCCGAAGATCAGTCGAGCCGAGAAACAGCGCCTCCGCACCCAGTTCCCGCCGCAGGCTGTAGAGCATCTGCGTCAATCGATGCGTGGCTTTGCCGGAAGGAGCCTCTGGCCAAAGTCTGGCGACGATCTTGTCACGACTCAGTCCACGCGAGCCGGACGCGGCGAGGAGCGCGAGAAGCGCGAGAGACTTTCGTTGAGCCGCCGCTCCGCCACACGGGCCACTGTCGCCGCTGACCGATGGGCTGCCGAGGGTGCGGAGGTGCAACATCGTAAGTCTCGTCCGTCAGTGAGGGGCCCCGTTCACCGCCTGAGATCCATCTGACATCCGACTGATGCCGTCGATCTATGCTAGGCCTCACAGAGATCGAGGGCAAGCGCCGGATCTGCCGGTGCCTCCGCGGTCTGTCATTCGGAGGATACCATCATGTCGACATCACTGAGCGCTCGCGCACTGTTCGCCTTCGTTATTTCCACGGGGCTCGTCGGAACGCGCACGGGTCCGCCGGCCTCCATGAGTGGCACGATCGCAGGCGTGTCCCAGATGAAGTACACCCAGCAGCACGCTCTCGCTCTCGCAGGGAGTAGCTCACCGGTACTGCTCCTCAACGAGGCGTCGGGCACGAACCGTAGTACAGGCGCGCTCGAGTACATGTCAGGTGCGCAGGTCACCACTCGTGAGATCGCGAATCTGGTTCGGGGCAACGGCCCGCATTCCGGATACTTGAGCCTCGGGAAGGACGCCGATTCGACGGTGAGCAAATGGGAGGGCAAGGTGATCACCACGCTCGGCGCAGATCATCAGCCGTCGACACGCTTCGAAGGTACCTGGACGCTAATGAGCGGCACAGGGAAGTATGTGGGTGTCACCGGCACGGGCACCTACAAGGGGCAGATGATCTCGCCCGCGGAGTATTCGTTGGAGTGGAACGGGACCCTTCAGGTCGAACCGCGCGCAGCGTCGCGATAGCGATCCGCGTGAAAGCCGCGCGAGCGGTGTCCAACGCCACCCTTCTCTGGAGCGCACTCCCATGAACCCGCAGTCTCCAATCATCGCCGCTCCAGCCACAGAGGTGCGCACGTTGCGTCCGGCGACCGTCCATGCGACCAGCGATCACATGCTCGACGAAGCGGTTCACAAGCTTCGTGAAGGCGCCACGACGTTCGCGCGCCTCTCGATCTCCGAGCGGATCGAGCTCGCCCTCTCGATGCAGGCGGGCTATCTCCGGATCGCAGAGCAGAGTGTGCGTGCTGCATGCGCATCCAAAGGCCTCACGAGCGGGACGCCTGCGGAAGGGGAAGAGTGGGCGACCGGACCCTGGTGCGTCGTCCGACATCTCCGCCTGGTCGCGGAATCGCTCGCTTCGCTGCAACGAACGGGCAACACGCCGATCGGCAAGGTTCGTCGTTCGGCGGACGATACACTTGCGGTTGGTCTCTTCCCCTCGAGCGCCGTCGACCGTGTGTTACACGGAGGTATCACCGCAGACGCGTACATGCTGAGCGGGATCGGCGAATCCGAGCTTCGCGACTCGCGCGCAGGGTTCTATCGCGGACGTGCGCATGACGGGCGAACGGTGCTGGTACTGGGTGCCGGGAATCTCGCCGCCATTCCGGCGATGGATGTTATCACGAAGATGTTCAACGAAGGCAAGGCATGTCTTCTCAAAATGAATCCGGTGAATGCGTACCTCGGTCCGTTCATGGCGCAGGCGTTCGGCGAAGCGATCCGTCGCAATTTTCTGGCGATCGTCTACGGGGGCGTACAAGTAGGGGCGTACCTCGCGCATCACACGGGAATCGACGAGGTGCACCTGACGGGCTCCGCTCAGACATACGATGCCATTCTGTGGGGCAGTACGGAGCAGGAACGAAATGCGCGGAAGGCGCGCAACGCTCCGCTGTTGTCGAAAACGGTGACTGCGGAGCTCGGGAACGTCACGCCAGTACTGGTGGTTCCCGGCCCGTATTCGGACAAGGAGCTTGCCTTTCAAGCAGAGAGTATCGCCGGCGGAGTGGTCTACAACGCGTCCTTCAATTGCAACGCGCCAAAGATGCTCGTCACACCGATGGGATGGCGTCGCAGAGGCGCTGTACTCTCGGCGCTCGAGCGTGTCTTCGACGTTACACCGCTTCGCCGTGCGTACTATCCGGAGGCCGAGAGAAGGTGGCGGCAGCTGACGGAAGGGCGCTCGCAGCTGCGCACCATCGGAGTGCCTGCGTCGGATGAGCTTCCGTGGACATTGATGCCCGGGCTCGATGCCACGGATCTGCGCGAACCGGCCTTCGGTACCGAGCCGTTCTGTTCCATTCTATCGGAAACGGAAGTGGGGTGTGAAGACCCGATTGAATTCCTCGAGCGAGCCGTGGACTTTGCGAACCACCGGCTGTGGGGAACGCTGTCCGCGCAGCTGGTGGTACATCCGACATCCCTCAAGGACAAACGCATCGGAGCGGCGATCGAACGCGCAATTGCGCGACTGCGGTATGGTTCCGTTGCGGTAAATGGCTGGAACGGGATGACATTCGCGTACGGCTCGCTTCCATGGGGCGCGTATCCGGGCTCGAACCCACTCGACATCCAGAGCGGAAATGGTTGGGTACACAACACGTCGATGCTCGAGGGAGTCGAGAAGATCGTTGTGCGCCATCCACTTGTCGCGCGAACGAAACCGGCGACCTTCCCGAGCCATCGTAGTGCGCGCACGCTGCTGAAAAGATTGACGTACCAGGATGAGCGAGGAGGGTGGGGCGGCGTGCCAGGCGTGATTGCCGCCGCAGTCCGAGGATGAGAAGGCTGCTGCTTTCAGTGCGCAGGAATATTGTATACATTACCTGCGCGCCGCGCCTCTGGCGGCCATCCCGGATGCCTTCGAGCTCAGCTCACTCGCATCGGGTCAAACAGGCTTATCTCCTATCCCGACAAGTCTCATGGCGAAGAACTACGACGTCGTCTTCATCGGCGCGGGTCACAACGCGCTCGTATGCGCCGCATATCTCGCACGCGCGGGCAAGAGCGTGTGCGTGCTTGAGCGACGTGAGCTCGTGGGCGGGGCCTGTGTCAGCGAAGAAGTGTGGCCGGGCTACAAGGTGTCCACGGCCGCCTACGTCAACAGCCTGCTGCGCCCTGAGATCATCAAGGAGCTCGAGCTGCACAAGTTCGGCTTCGAGCTTCTCCCGCGCAGCCCGTCGTCATTCTCGCCGTTCCCCGATGGGCGGTCGCTCATGATGGGACCCGACAAGGAGATGACGCATCGCGAGGTGAGCAAGTTCTCGCGCAAGGATGCCGACGCGCTGCCCAAGTACGAGGCGATGCTCGAGCGGTGCGCGGATCTCATCGAACCCACGCTCATGCAGACCCCGCCCAGCCCCTGGAACATGCGGCCGGCCGATCTCATGCAGCTCGGCAAGCTCGGATGGAAATTCAAGAAGATGGGGCCCGAGGGTGCAGCCGCGATCGAAATTCTCACCGGCGCCGCACGGCCGATTCTCGATCGCTGGTTCGAGTCGGAAAATTTGAAGGTCACGCTCGCGACGGACGCCGTGATCGGCGCGATGGCGGCGCCTTCGATGCCCGGAACGGCGTACGTGCTCTTTCATCACGTGATGGGCGAGTGCAACGGCGTGCGCGGCGTGTGGGGCTACGTGCGCGGCGGCATGGGCGGGATCAGCAACGCGATCGCCGGAGCAGCCAAGGCAAAGGGCGCCGAGATTCGCGTGAACGCCGAGGTGGCGAAGGTGCTCGTGAAGGATGGCCGCGCCATCGGAGTCGTGCTCAAGGACGGAACGGAGATTCACGCGAACAAGGTGGCGTCGGGTGCCGACGCGAACGTCACGTTCCTCAAGCTCTGCGACGAGAAGGATCTCCCGGCGGACTTCGTGACGGGGGTGAAGGGTCTCGACTACTCGAGCGCGAGTCTCAAGATCAACGTCGCGCTGAGCGAGCTGCCGAACTTCACCTCGGTGCCCGGCGCACAGGCGGGCCCGCAGCATCGCGGCACGATCCACATCTCGCCCGACATGGACTACATCGAGCGCGCGTACGACGATGCGAAGTATGGAAAGGCGGCGGAGAACCCGATTCTCGAGTGCACGATTCCGTCCGTCATCGATCAGACCGTCGCGCCCGCGGGGCAGCATCTGATGTCGATGTTCATCCAGTACTTCCCGTACAACATCAAGGGCGCGGACACGCCCGAGGCGTACAATGCCGCGAAGGAACAGTTCGCCGATCGCTGCTTCGACATTCTCAACGAGTACGCGCCGAACTTCAAGCGCTCGGTGATCAACCGGCAGGTACTCTCGCCGCGCGACATCGAAGCGCGCTATGGACTCACGGGCGGCAACATCATGCAGGGAACCATGTCGCTCTCCAGCCTCGCATTCATGCGGCCGCTGCCAGGATGGGCGCAGTATCGTACGCCGATAAAGAATCTGTATCTCTGCGGTGCCGCCACGCATCCGGGCGGCGGCGTGATGGGCGCGTGCGGCTACAACGCAGCGCGCGAGATTCTCAAGGACTAGTCAGACCGCGTGCGCGGCGATCCGAGAGCGACGATCGCCGCGCCCACCTGCCATCCGCATAGCAGGGAAACGGCGCCGAGCATTTCCGGGCGCGCTTCATCGAAGAAGATCACGCCGACGAGGCCGCCCGCTGCGGCGATCCACGCCAGCACTGCCAGCCAACGTGGCCGTCCGACCGTCATCCACTCGGCCGCTCCCAGAATGAGCGCCCCGAGCGCGATCAGGTAATTCCCGAAGCGTGCGGTCATGAGTCCGACCGGGTGCATGAGCTCGAACTGCCGCGTGACGCTCGTGTCGCCAGCTGCAAGCGCCTGCGCCATGCGCCACGCAGGACCCGCCATGAACGTCGTGTTCACTGCATCGAACGCAATCCCCACCGTGATCAACGTGAGCGCTGCGAGAACCGCGCTGTTCGTGTGCGTGGTCGCGGGCACGCCGACGAGGCGCACCCAAATCCCGGCGACGATCAGCCCAGTGCCGGCGAGCATACAGAGATGCATCACGCGCCAGATCGGCATCCCGCCGATCATGCCGAGCTCCATCGAGCCGCTGCCGGAGAGGATGGGGTGCATCGCGGCGCCGCCTGCGAGGAGCAGCGTACCTATGAGGAGTGCGAGCGCGAGGACGCGGGTGAGCGTGATCACCGAGGTGTAGTTGTGTGGATTACGTGCGCTAGCGACGTTGGACGCATGATGATGACAATAATAGTGAGGAGGGCGACATCCTGGGCCGCCGGCGAGCGGTCGTGCAAATGAGCACCGTTCCGCGCGCAATGACGGGGCGCGTGTGCGTGGTCACCGGCGCAACGGCTGGGATCGGAAAGGAAACCGCGCTCGGCCTCGCACGGATGGGCGCGACGGTCGTGGTCGTGGCGCGCGACCCGGACAAGGCCGTGCGCATCGTCGATGAGATCTCTCGCGTCGCCGACAACAGCAATGTCGAGTGGGTGCGTGGCGATTTTGCGTCGCTGGATTCGGTGCGTGCCGCGGCTGCCGAAATTGCGAAACGACATGGCGCGATACACGTGCTCGTGAACAATGCCGGTGTCGCGAACAGGCATCGAACGCTCAGCGCGGATGGCTACGAGCTCACGTTCGCGGTGAATCATCTCGCGCCGTTCCTGCTCACGCGCGAGCTGCTGCCGCTGCTTCGTGCTGGTGCACCATCCAGAATCATCACGGTAGCCTCTGCGGCCGAGCGGCAGGGTCCGATCGACTTCGAGGACCTCCAGAGCGAGAAGCGCTACCGTGGCTTCCTCGCGTATGGAAAGACGAAGCTCATGAACGTGCTCTTCACGTACGAGCTGGCCGCCCGGCTCTCCGGAAGCGGAGTCACCGCAAACTGCCTGCATCCGGGCGCGGTCGCAACGGACATGCTTCGCCAATTGCCCAAGTGGCTGTACGCGTTGATCTCACCCTTCCTCATCACGCCGGCGCAGGGCGCGGCGACCACGATATTTCTCGCGAGCTCTCCCGCTGTGGAAGGCGTGAGCAGCAGCTACTACGAGAAGGGAAAGGCGAAGCGATCTTCAACGCGATCGTACGACGTGAGCGCGCGCGAGCGGCTGTGGTCGGTGAGTGAGGCGCTGATCGAGAGCGCTGGAGCTCATGCGGCCAGCATCCGCTGATTCGTGACGGATTCGGGAGCGATGCTGCGCGAGATCCTGGTCTCTGCCGCGCGGGGGCGCGGTGTTGCGAGTGTCAGCGTGATCGAGCGAATGGGAGGCGAGCCGGAGACGTGTTGGGTGCCGGAATCCGGTAGCGAGCCGGCGTTCCTGTCGTACAGCATCACGAAGACGTTCATCGCTTCGCTGGTTCTGGAGCTCTGCGAGGAAAACCATTTGCGTCTCGAGGATCCGCTCTCACGGTGGTTCCCGCGCATCACTCGGGCCGACCGGATCTCGCTGCGTCATCTGCTCAATCACACGGCTGGCATTCCGGATTACGGAACACTGCGAACCTACCACGAAGGCGTGCGCTCGTCTTCCTCGGTGCCATGGACGTTCGAGCGCTTCGCCGCCGAGACGTTCGAGCACGGCCTGCAGTTCGAGCCCGGTGAGGGGTGGGCATACTCGAACCCGGGATACATGCTCCTCAAGCGAATTCTCGAGGAGGTGACGGGTTATTCCTTTCGAGATCTCGTAATGGAGCGAATCGCGCGGCCGTTCGGGCTGAAGCGAACGTTCGTAGCAGAGTCCATTTCGGATCTCGAGTCGCTCGCGACGGGAACTTCGTGCGCGCTCAGCGTCGATCGCACTCCTCGCGACGTGCGCGAGCACTATCACCCGGGGTGGGTCTCGCACGGCGTCATAGCGTCCACCGCTTCCGACGTCGTGCGCTTTCTCGATGCGCTCTTCGGCGGGCGAATGCTCTCGCGGCACTCGCTCGACGAGATGATGTCGATGGTCCCCGTGCCGATGACTCGCGAGTTGAGCGAGTCCCTGGCAAAATCTCCCTTTCGCACGTCCGCACCAAGCTATGGACTCGGAGTCATGGGAGACCCGGCATCACCGTGGGGGCCGCTCGTCGGTCACAATGGTGGCGGCCCATGCTACAGTGCGAGCGCCTTCCATGCGGCGGATCTTGGCGGCGCTTCAGTATGCGCGATGGGAGCCATCGAGGAGGACTTCAGCGCGGAGGAGAATGTTGCAGGGGTGCTGGATTGGTTGTCCGCTACTCGTTCCTGAGCGTGCATTACCAGACACCCTTACGAGAGCTGCCGCGATGAAGCTTGTTTACGCGTCTCACTCGCAGCTCGGAAAGACAATCAAATGGATCTCGACACCGTAAAGGAATTTGCGACTCGCTACACCGCCGCATGGTGCAGCCAGGATCCGGAGCGCGTCGCATCGTTCTTCGCCGAAAATGGATCGCTCGCGATCAACGGCGCTGCGCCGTCGGTCGGTCGCGCGGCCATTGCCGCTTCCGCCCATGGCTTCATGACCGCCTTTCCCGATTTGATCGTGCAGATGGACGCGATCGAGCACCACGGTTCCGGCTACATCTATCGCTGGACCCTGATCGGCACGAACGCGGGGCCTGGCGGCACGGGGAATCACGTTCGCATCCGCGGATTCGAAGAGTGGACCGTCGGCCCGGATGGGCTCATCGAGAAATCCCTCGGTCACTACGACGAGGCGGAGTACTCGCGCCAGGTGCAGGGAGGGGAGAAGCAGTAGCGCGCTACCAAGCAACAGCCTGTAGTTCTACCCCTACGCAGGAGCTCCCGAGTTGAACATCCTTGCGTGCGTGTTCGTGCTCTCGTCGTCGGCGCTCCTCGCGTCAACCATGAAGAGCCAGCAGCCCTCGCCAATCGACCCAGTCGCCGCATCGCCCCGCCAGTTTACGGTCCTTCTCGACAACGAACACGTACGCGTAGTGGAGTACAGGCTACGGCCTGGAGAACGCGATCAATGGCACACCCATCCACAGAAAGTTTCCTATGTGGTGAGTGGTGGCGAGCTCCGAATTCACATGGCCGATGGCACGTCGTTTCCGGCGATTGAGAAAGCAGGGACTGCGAGTTGGATGGATGCACTGCCACGTCATTATGCGGAGAACGTGGGCGTCACCACCGTCCAAATCGTCCTCACCGAGGTGAAGTCTCCGGTGGCGAGCGAAGCGCGAACGAGTGGCACAACACCGGCTGGCCGTGGGCGGACGGCTGAAGCAGCTCGCCCGAACGCGCATCACACCGCGTCGATCTGCTCGATCCTGCGCTGGTGCCGCCCGCCCTCGAATGGCGTCTCCAGCCACACCTTCAGTATGGGCTCGAGCTCCGATGCCGGCACGAGCCGCTCACCGATCGAGAGCACGTTCGCATCGTTGTGCAGCCGCGCGTAGCGCGCCGACTCGACGTTCCAGCACAGCGTGCATCGCACACCGGGAACGCGGTTCGCGACGATCGCCTCGCCGTTGCCCGAGCCGCCCAGCACAATCCCGCGCTCGTATTCGCCGAGTGCCACCGCGAGCGCGACAGGCCGAATGAACTTCGGGTAGTCCACCGGCTCATCGGAGTTGGTGCCGAAGTCCGTCACGTCGTAGCCCCAGCGCGCGAGAATGTCCTTGATGCGCACCTTGTGATGAAAGCCCGCGTGATCGGAACCGATGGCGATGTGCATGAACTCGCGTGGTGGAGGGAAGACGCCGTGCTACGCGCCGAACTGCCGCAAATGATGGTCCGCGTGCTTGTACATGAGGATCGCCCACTCCCCGGGCGTCATCGGCCCGAAAAAGGTGTGCGGGTGCGCCGTGCACGCCGCGGGGCCTCCCTTCGCGAAACGATCGACCAATGTGCTCAACCGCGCACGCTCGGCCTCGAACTCGGGCTGTTCACGCACGACCAGAAAGGGGGCGGTCGGTGAGTTCCGGTCGAGCGGCTTGTCGTCGCCGAACATCTTGCGCTTCACCATCCCCCCGAAGACGCGACCGAGGAACATTCGGGGAGGTTTGCGATCGCCGAGTGCGGTCTCCATGGCGACAGAGCAATGCGCCAGCATCTGCGACGGAGTCATCTTCCCCCACTGGCGCTCGCTGTTTGGACGGAGCTGCGCAAGGCGCCGCTGCACTTCGGCCACTCGATCCGAGTCGAAGAGATTCTTCATGCGGGCACTACCTGAAATGAGACTCGTGCGTCACTGCGGTGGCGCGAGAGTATAATCGCCGGCACGCGCTCCCGGAACGAGCTTCCACCCCGGCTTGAGCTCCAGCGTCCAACCATCACCCGCGATGCTGTTCCCCGCAGCGGCCGCCGGCGCCGGCACCACGAGCGCGCTCCAATCCGGTTTCATCAGCGCACCGTTCTTCCCCTCGATCACGCCCCAGTCGTCGGTGACGCGAATGGTCGGATAGACAGTCCCCGCATCGCCCAACGGCTGCAAAGTCTGCGGATTGAACTGCACGTTCATGTGCCGGAACGCGAGCGTCAGCACCGGCCCGTCCACCAACTTCGCGCGATTCGTCGCGAGCACCTCCCTCCGCTTCGCATCCCGCTCGGCCTCGGCCGCGCGCAGTGCGACGCCTTCGTATTTCTCCGCGCGCGCAGCCGCGAGCTGCTCCCCGCCGTTCGTCATCGCGATGCGCAGTGCGCGCCCGAGCATCACGTCGAAGCCATCGCCACTTTTGAGCCGAGCGCGCCAGGTCGGCGCGTACCGGTCGAGCAGTAGCCCGTATGCCGGTCCTGTCGCGTACGCGAACGAGCGTACGAAGGTCGGATCGCCCGTGTGTACAGTCAGATCGTGCAACGCCATCGTCGTCTGCAGCTCGCGCGTCGCGTTCCCCAGTCGCACGCCGGTGTACTCGGCCAGCCCCTCGTTCTGCTCCAGCGCATGCTCCTCTCCCGCGGCCGAGGGATAGATCCGGTAGCGCTCTCGGCGAAAGGTGAGTGCATCGCGCGCCGCCTCGCGCCGCTCGGGATCGCTGCAGGCCTTCAGCGCACGCGCGAGTGCACGCCACTCGAGCTGCATGTAGTACCGGCCGTTCAGCTCGTCGAGATGCGCATTCTCGCCGCTCTTCTGTTCCGGAAACGAGAGCTGGCCCTGAATTCGGTGGAAGAGCTCGTGCATCATCAGCGTCGCGCGGAGTCGCGTGTCGTCCGGCGGCGGCCAGAGCATCTGCGTCCACTTGCGCCCCGACCACTCGACCGCGGTGTTCGCGACGTTCTGATCGGCAGGCATTACGCCCGCGAACACATCGGCTCGCGGGGAGAGCACACCCTTTCCGTCAGACTGATTTGCCACGATCGATCTGCTTCGCGCGTCCACGAACATGATCGGTCCACAGAGCGATACGCCCCAGAGCTTGCCGTGATCGGCGGAACAGAGTGCCCTGGCCTCCGCGAAAGCAATCTTCGCTGAATCGAGCGGAATCGGCGCTCCCTGCGCGCGTGCCGCGCGCGGCATGGCGAACAGCAACGTGGTGACGAGACAACCCCACTTCACTGCATTCGAGCTCCGCGAAAGTCATAGCCGGCTGCAAACATGGCTCATGACTCTACGCGCGGGAGCTACTCGGGTTTCACAGGGCCGAGGCGCGGCACGCGCCAAGCGGCAGAATCAATTCACGACTCCGCGAAGCGCCTCCACCGGATTTGTGTGACCCGCGCGCAGCGCTGGCAGGAACGCAGCGGCGGCACCTGCGATCAGCAGCGCAAGTGCAGCAACAGAGAAGCTCACGAGATCAGTCGGCTGTACTCCATACAGAATGCCACGTACCAGCCGACTCGCACCCAAGGCGGCGACCGACCCTGCACCCACGCCAAAGGCGACCGGCGTGATGCCGACGACTAGCACTTCGCGTAGCACGATGCCTGGTGATGCACCGAGCGCCATTCGCACCGCGAACTCCGCCCGCCGCCGTGCCACCGCATACGACACGGCGCCGTACACGCCAATCGCACCGAGCGACAGTGCCAGTGCCGCGAAGACGCTGAAGAAGAAACGCAGCCGCAGTGGCGCGGCGAGAGCGGTCGACTCCACATCATCCATCGTTTGCACACGAGAGACCGCCACCTGGCTATTCAGGGCGGCGATCTCGCGACGGATCAGCGGCATCACGACCGCCGCCGGAGCGGCGGAACGCACGACGAGCACGCCACCCTGTTGGACGGGTGCTTGCTCGAGCGGCATCCACATGGTGAACGGAGACCCGACGGTCAAGGCCGTCATGTGCGTCTCGCGCACGACGCCCACCACCGTGCGCGTCACGGCTTCCGGGCCCCAGTGCTCCGTGATGTGTTCGCCAATCGCGCTGTGGCCTGGCCACATTCGCCGCGCGAATGACTCGCTGATGAGGACAACGGGCGATCCGCCGGCATCGGTCGAGTCGATGCCGCGCCCAGCAACAAGACGCATCCCCATGGCCGCAAGGAACCCCGGCGTCGCCGTGCGATACAGGCTGTTCGGGCGTTTGGCTCCGGCGAGGTCAGGACGGTCCTCGATCGTGACGTTGAGCTCATAGCCAAGGTCGCGCAGTGGTAAGCGGTTCGTCATGCCCGCTTGTTTCACTTCCGGCAGTGCCGTAGCACGAGCAAGCACGTCGCGAAAAAACTGACGCTTCGACGACTCTGGCATGCCGGATGGCGGCACCAGATTATATGTCGTCACACCTCGCGCAACGAATCCGGGATCAATGTCGCGGATCTGCTCGACGGTGCGAATCAACAGTGTGGCGCCGACCACTAGCAGCACAGCCAGCGTCACCTGAGCCGCGATGATCGCGTCGTGCACCCGCCGCACGCCATGGCGGACTCCTTCATCGCTGCGCTCGCGATTGACGCCGAGCTCGCGAGCGCCGCGGAGCAAGTGTCGAACCGGGACGATCGAGACGATGAGCGTGATGATCAG
>JBDTXN010000003.1:0-54637 GCA_040006175.1 Gemmatimonadota bacterium
GCGCCGGCACATCCATGCGGTACCGCTCATCGCTCTGCACGCGCACGACGTTGTCCTCACCGAGCCCGAGGACGATCATCGCCTTCTCTGCGCCGCTGTGCGCCTGATCGGATGCGTACACGCGCATCGGCCTCGCGTCCGCGCCCCGCCCCACGAGCCCTCGCTTCCGCACGTCGCCTCCGGCGAGCTCGCGCGCAGCGGCGAGTGCGTGCATCAAGCCAATCGATGCGGTATCGTACACGATCCCCATGAATGAGTCCGGCAAACGAACCAGCTCGCGGATCCACCCGAGCACCACTCCCTCGAGCTCTGTCGCCGCCGGCGACGTGCGCCACGTCATCGCGTTCACGTTGAGCGCCGCCGCAATCATCTCGCCGAGCAGCGCGGGTCCGTTGCTCGTGCTGCCGAAATATCCGAGAAATGCCGGATGGCCCCATTGAACGATCCCGGGCATGATGGAAGCATCGAGCTCGCGCATCAGCTCGTCCATCTGTGCTCCCTTCTCCGGCACGTGCTCCGGAAAGTGCGCAGTTATCTCACCGGGCGCGACCGACGGCACAATCGCGCGCTGCTCGATCGTCGATCGATACGTGGCAATCCATTCTGCCACACGATGCAGCTCGGCGCGCATCACCTCGTCGCTGAAGTCTCCCAGAGCTTCGTTCATGCTGGCGGCACGCCGAGGGCGGCATGTCTGTTGCCTCCGTTCATATCATGAGCGAGCTGGGGCGTGTACCCGTCAGCTACATCCTGCCGATCAAGAGCTCCGCGCCAAGTACGTCGCCCGAGCTTCGCGACTACATCGCGTGGATTGCCGCACGCGCGGACGTGATCGTCGTCGACGGCTCCGCGCCCGCGATCTTCGCGGCGCACGAACGCGAGTGGGGCACAGGCATCCGGCACGTCGCACCCGCGCCGGATCTCATCTCGCCCATGGGCAAGGTCGGTGGTGTGCTCACCGGCCTTCGGCTCGCGAGCCACGAGTGTGTCATCATCGCGGACGAGGACGTGCGCTACGACGACGAGTCTCTCGCGCAAACTGTTTCCGCGCTCGCGACAGCCGATGTGGTGCGCCCGCAGAATTATTTTCAGCCGCTTCCCTGGCATGCCCGCTGGGATTCCGGACGCATGCTCCTCAACCGCCTCACCGGCGGTGACTGGCCCGGCACGCTCGGCCTTCGTCGCTCGCGACTGCAGGCGACGAATGGGTATGACGGCAGCGTCATGTTCGAAAATCTCGAGCTCGTGCGCACCGTGCTCGCGACCGGCGGGCGCGAACGCGTGCTCTACGGCGCATACGTGCTTCGTCGCCCATCGACCACGCGACACTTCTGGTCTCAGCGCGTGCGCCAGGCGTACGACGAGATCGCGCGCCCCGCGCGGATGCTCTCGCAGCTCGTGGTGCTCCCACTCGTGCTCACGCTTGCGCTTATCGGACACTGGCGTGCGATCGCGATCGGAATTGCGGCGGTCGTAATCGCCGCGGAGCTCGGACGGCGTCGCGAGCGTGCAACGCGCGTGTTCCCCGCAAGCACGCCGCTCTTCGCGCCGCTCTGGGTGGCGGAGCGCACGATCTGCAGTTGGCTCGCGCTCGGCGCACGGGTCTTCCTGGGCGGTGTGCCCTATCGCGGATCGATCCTCCACAGCGCCGCTACACCGATGCGGGTGCTGCGTCAGCGCCATGCCGCGCGCGCGGAACCGGCAGCGATGCTTCCGACGCAAACAGCTCCACGTCGATCGGCTTGAACGTCCAGTTGTTCGACAGCTCCGCCGAGCATGCGGTGACGCCGACGATCATGTCCATCTCGGCGCGCAGCACGATGTAGTCGCCCGCACGCGAGCGTGGCGGCAGGATGTTCAGCTCGCCGTTCGCCATGATCTCGACATTCATGAAGACGTTGAGCGTCGTGGGAATCGTGTCAGCTGCAATGCCATACGGCGCGAGCGCGGTTGCGAGATTCTGAAAGCAGCTCGGATGGTGTCCCGTTGTGCCGTAGATGATTCGAAAGGTGTCGGGGCTGCAGGGCGTGAGCAGAAAATCGTGGCGGCCCACCGTGTCATCGATGATGGTCCACATGGGCCTGCTGCGATTCGAATATAGCGTGTGCCCGGTGGTCACGTAGATCGTGTTCGCATAGTCGATCGTGCGGCCGGAGGAGAGCCATTCGCGCGTGTCCTCGCGCGCGAAGGACATGAGATCCGACACCTGTTCTCCACGCGGATCGATGATACGCAGGCACTCGCCCTTCGCGACGGTGAGCGCTCCACCGGTCTGTGGCTCGAGATGCATGTGGGTGACAACCGTCATCGCTTCTCCTCGGACGATTCCTTCGAGCGGTGAAAGGGGCAGCGCCAGCTATCCTCGACCGCGCGTCCGGAATACTGACGCGCTTCCGATCGCTCGCCGAAATCGGCGAGGTTCGGATTGAGCGATCCCTGCACTGCGATCTCACGTTCGCGAATCGCGTGCTGGATGCGCTTGAATCGTCCTTCGCCCCGCAGCCGGCCGAATTGTGCGTGCGGATTGAACACCAGCGCCGGCCAGCGAAACGCTCGCGAGATGCGGGAGCTGTGCGCATGCAACCCGACCACGAAGTAGGCGTGACCGCCAAAGCTGAACGAGAACATCGGATCGTCGCCATCGTCGCTGACGCCCGGATCCCATCCGACTTCCGGGTCATCGTGCTCGTGCAGACGTTGCAGCTGTGCCCAGAGCCGCGCCTCGAACGCCAGCTCCGTGCGGGGAGCGAGATCGGGGAACACCGCCACGAACGCGCGCAGCTCCATCGGATCGTGCTCGCCCGCACTGAAATCGGACAGATCTGCTGCGAGCGCGCTCGTCGCGGCGCGTGTGCCGAGTGGCGGATAGGCGCGGACGATGTGTCCACGTTGATGAACCACGCCCTTGCCGACCAGACACGAGAAGCTGGCGTCATTGACGAAGCTCGCGAATTCCCGTTCGATTTCGACTGCGCCGACCATATTGGCAACCCTTCCCGGCTCGGTCTTACGATTAGGTGATCCGTCACGTTCCCGGGGGGAACGGACCGCCCTGCCAATGCACGATAAAGGCCGCCGAGCGTCCGAAATCCGTGGCGGACAGGTTGGCTCAATCGTTCTTAGAATGAAGTGCTGCCGTACGGTCCGCTACTGAACACATGTATGAGCGATACTGCGCCCACTACGATATTGAGGGGCTACATCCCGACGTTGGATGGCTGGCGCGCCATCGCCATCCTCGGCGTCATGGCGAGTCACGCCGGGCACAGCTACTCCGCGGCATACGGAAGAGAGAGCTTCTTCGACCGCATCGCCGCTGGAACGCACGGTGTCAATCTCTTTTTCGCGATCAGCGGGCTTCTGATCACGTCGCGACTGCTTGAGGAGTGGGACAGCACCGGCCACGTCTCACTCAAACGGTTCTACACTCGCCGAGCCTTTCGGATTTTCCCGCCCGCGCTGCTCTATCTCTCGTGCGTCGCGCTTCTCGGCGCGCTCGGGCTGCTTCCGGCGGTGCGTGAGGAGTTCGTTGCGGCGACGTTGTTCTTCCGCAACTACCTTCCTCCCATCCTCGGCGCGAACGGTGCCGGGTTTTTCACCTCGCACTATTGGTCGCTTGGCGTCGAGGAGCACTTCTATCTTTTCTGGCCCGCGCTGCTCTTGTTCGCCGGACGCAAGCGTGCGCTCCCCGTCGCGATCGTGATAGCGGTGCTCGTCGCGGCATGGCGACATGTGGAGGCGTGGCGGGAGATCATGCTCTACAACGCAATTCAGCCGACGTATTTCGCACGGTCGGACACGCGTATCGACTCGATCATGTGGGGCGTCGTGGCGGCGCTCGCGTTGTCGCGCCCCGAGGTACGGGCGTTCGTCGAGCGGCATCTCAGCGCGATGGTCTATCTCGCATTCGTCGCGATGTACGCGCTCGTCGTGCATCGATTCGGCACGCGGCCCACGTTCTGGGAGGCTTCGATCGTTCCGGTGCTCATCGTGGGTACGGTGCTTCGACCGCGCAGCATGCTCGGGCGGCTGCTCGAGAGTTCTGTTCTGCGGTGGATCGGCAGATTGTCCTACAGCCTCTACCTCTGGGAGTTTTTCTTCGTGTACTATCCCGGAGTGCCGACCACGCTTGGAGTGTGGCAGACGTTTCCGGTCAACGTCATCGCTGCCGTCGCGTGTGCGACGGCGAGCTACTATCTGGTCGAGCGACCGCTCATTCGCATTGGGCACCGGCTGGCCCCGTCGACGTCGCGCGATGTGTCCGGAGGCGTGAACGTCGGAACGGAAGCAGTGGCGGTAGCTTAGCTGGCTCGACGCGCGGTCACTCGCGCGAGTACAGAGTTCGAACCGCGTCCGCGAGTCCGTCCTTCGCGCTCGGCCACTTGGACGCCCAGCCCGTCGCACTCCTGAGCTTGCGATTGCTCATTCGCTGCGATCTCGAGAGCAGCTCCATCGTGCTCCCACCCAGCGTCTCGAAGAGCTTCGGCATCGGCCGCGGCAGTTTTGCGCCTGCTGCGCCGGCGAGCGCGCCCAGCCACTCGCGCCGTGTGAGCGGCGTGTCGTCACACACGTTGTAGATGCCGGCGGGAGCGCTGACCAGGGCGACCACCGCGCTCGCGGCATCCACCTGTGCGATCGACGACCAGTACGCGCTGAGCGACCCCGCGAGCGGAGACCATCCCCTCTTCACCATTTCTGCCATGCCACGCAGCATTGGATCCGGACCGTAGAATGCGCCGAAGCGTAGGACGACGCCCTCTCCTCCCTGCTCCGTGAAGTGCATCGCGGAGCGCTCGGCATCGAGAATCGTGCGGTTGTAGGGCGCCGGACGCATTGGCCAACTCTCGTCTATCCAGCGGTCACCGCCATCCTCGTAGACCGGCGCGAACGACTCCTGCATGAATCGCGCGACCGATGCCGCATGCGCGGCGCGCGCGAGCGCCGCGGATCCCTCGCGTCGAACGCGATCGTTCTCCCTCCACGACCAGGGAAGCATCATCTTCATCGCGGACGAAGGCATGTGTGTGGCGAGGTTGATCACGACATCCACGCCCTCGAGCGCGGCGCGCGTCGCAGCTTCGTCGAAGATGTCGAGCGCGGTTGCGCGGGCGCCGAGCGACTCTAGCCGCTTGCGCTTCTGATCCGAGCGTCCAATGGCGGTGACGTCATGCCCCAGCGCGACGAGCTGCGGCAGCGCGTGAACACCGACCACGCCGGTCGCGCCGGTCACAAAAATTCGCTTCGGTGCCGCCGGGGCCCGCTCCGTCACGCCACGCTCTCCTGAAGGCGATTCCTCGAGCTGTCGCTCACTCGTGTGGCGCCACTGCTGTCGTTGTCGCTATGAATGTGGCGAGATTTCCCAATCTACGAGGTATTTCCGAAGCCCTTGAGCCCCTCCATCGCTGTCGGCCAGCGCGACGTAACCGTCGGGGCGAATGAGATAGAACGCAGAACGCTCCAGCCCGGCGCGCTTCGCCGCCGGTGTCCATGCGAACACGTGCAACGGGATCCCCGACTCGGCGCAGGTCGTCTTCGCAGCGACACGCGGCTCGCCGTAGACGTGCGCCTGCCACTCCATCGACGTGAGCGAGGTGAAGTTGTCGACGGTACCGTCCAAGGGCACCCACGGAAGCCGATCGCCGCCGCGAACTTTCCCCGCGCTCCCTATGCTGAGTGGACTGTCGCGATAGGCGATCCCGATCTGTGAAACAGTTCGATAGAGGAAACGCCTCATCCCCGCGAACCGGAACAGTATAGGTATGATCACCGGAACGATGCGTCTGCGCACGAACGCGGCGAGGGCACCAGACCTCGTCACCAGTGTGAACGCGCGGTCGGTCGTCGCCACGAGCCTTCTGGCGAAGCCAATGCGCTCCGGCTCGTAGCTCTCGAGCAGGCGCTCGCTGGCCACACCGTTCAGAACGGCCGCGAGCTTCCAGGCGAGATTCACTGCGTCGCCCAACCCGGTGTTCATCCCCTGACCGCCCACCGGGCTGTGGATGTGCGCTGCGTCGCCGAGGAGGAACGCGCGCTGTTTCCGGAACGAGAGCGCAACGCGGTGATGAACACGGTATGTCGAGAACCAGTTCACCGTGTCGACCGCTACGTGCATTTGGGTGATCGCGTGGCCGCTGACGTCGGCAAATGTCGGAGTCGGTTGGTCCGCTCCGACCGGAACCTTCACGGTGCCGATGAGGCGAACGCGGTGCTCGCCCGCGAGCGGAAACACCGCCAGAAAATCCGAGGTCTCGAGATCCACGTGCAGCTCGTGATTCGCTACCGGCCCACTCACCCGGGCATCGGCGACGTAGAACATGTCCTCGTACGTGCCCCCCGGAAGCCCGATCCCCAGCACTTCGCGAACTCTCGAGTGCGCGCCGTCGCATCCGGCGAGGTAGCTGGCCTCGCAGTGCTCCTCCGTACCATCGGCGCGCCTGAGCACCGCGCGTACGCTCCCCGCATCCTGCTCGAAACCGACGATCTCCGTTTGCCGTTCTACCTGAACGCCCAATTCACCGAGCCGCTTGATCAGCATCTTCTCGTGCTCGTCCTGCGGATAGATGAGCAGAAAGGGAAAGGAGCTCTCGTCCTTGCCTATCTCGGTGAGCGGAACGCGTGCGACGCGAGCCCCGCCTACCCAGAGATTCACCGCCGGCACCTTCACGCCCGCGTCGACCACAGCACTCGCAAGGCCGAGCTGGCGATAGAACTCGAGCGTGCGCCCCTGCACCGCCAGCGCTCGTGACGTCGTCCCCGCCTCGGCTGCCTTGTCTACGATGCGAACGGTGATGCCGGACTTCGTGAGCCAGAGCGCGAGAACGAGTCCCGTCGGGCCCGCACCCGCGATGAGAACCTGAGGATTGCTCATCTGCCCGCTCGCAGTACGGCGGGAGCAAACGTGTGTGGCGAGGAACGCTCCGACCACCCTGCGCGAAATACTCTATTCACAGTCACGACACCCCTGGCGAAAGCACACAATGATGAAGATGTCGCGTGTACCGCTACTCACCACATCCAAATGCGCACGATTACCAAGCGGCCAAGTCATCCACATTTGTGCGGCAACAGCAGCCAGCTCAGAGCTCCAGTTGCGCGGGAGAGGAACTGGGGCCGAGCCACCGATCTATGTACGATTGCGTGTCGTACTTCGAGCGTGCGCGCTCGAGCGACATCGGGCGAATCGTGCCCCATATCGCTCGCTCCGGAAAGGGGCGATCGAAGCGGCCGAAGCACCACTGGATACCGGAGTACCCATTCGGGTCGCGCCCGTCAATCGCGTACTTGTCGTTGAGATAGAGCAGGATGCGGAGAGCGTCGCCGTAGCGTCGCGTCCACAGGATGACGGACTTTCCCCAGAGCTGGCGCACGGCGTTGTGCATCGTGCCCGACTGCACGAGCTCCTGCTGCGACGCATTCCACAGGTCGGAGCCCGTCGTGCCTTGCTCGAGCTGCGCGAGAGAATAGATGACTGCTCGCTCGTCGTCCTTGTGCGCGGCCATCGATTTCTGCGCCCATTCGGGCGCTGCGCGGAGCTTCATGAAGTCGTCGCGGCGCAGGCAGAAGTTGAGGGAGAGCTCGCGCCACACGACGACCTCGTTCAGAAACGATTCGAGCGCCGGTGCCGGTGCGCTCGCGCGCGCCGCACGCACGACCTCGGCAGCGGAGATCATCCCGAAGTGCAGCCATCGCGAGAGCCGGCTCGAGCCACCGTCATCGGAGGGCTCGCGACGGCGCTCGTCGTACGCATCGAGCCCGTCGCTCACGAACTCCCCGAGCCTCGCGCGCGCTGCGCGCAGTCCGCCCTGCACCTCGGCCACCGGTCCGACGTCGTGATCGATCTCGCACCGTGCGACTTCCGCGGCGATGTTCGCGCGATCGAGATCGAGCCACTCGACATCCAGCGACGAGAGCGCCGATTCGCTCAGCATTCGACGTGGCGCGCGATCTTCGACCTCTTCGAGATGCGTGTCGAGTCCCTTGAACAACTTCGCGCGCATCTGGAACGCGGCGGACTGTTCGCGCGGAAACTCCGCAGCGGGGGCGATCCCGACGCTGTCCACCATCACCACGCGGCACGCCGCGCGCTCGGCGAAGCGCAGCGTGCGATCGAGCACGCCCGCGGTGGGATAGAGATCCGTGACCACGAGCGCGGCGCGAGCGGCGATGCGATCGACGACTCGACGGTCGTCGTCGCGCGTTCGCCGGAGCGCGAATCGATACGTGAGACCGAGCTCGCGCGCGCGGGCGGACAGCTCGCGCGCGCCCTGCAGCACGAAGGTGTGCACGCGGTCCGACGCGTAGGGGTACGAGGGATCGAGCCCGTGATGAATGAGGAGAGGCAGACCGAGCCGGTCGGCCTCGATGATGGCGAAGCGAAGTGCCCAGTTCTCCTCGAAGCGCTGCGTGCTCGCCATCCAGTAGAGCACGTAGTCGCCGTGCATTGGTGCGCGCTTTTCCAGCGGCACCGCGCGCAGCTCGAGTTGTTCGCGCACGAAATCGGAATTGAGGGAGTGAGGCATGAGCGCGTGATACAGCACGGTTGGCGCCAGAAAGGCACTATTACCCGAACGGTCGGTGCTGCCGGTAGATTCTGAAGCGTCTCCGCACGGCGCGGAGCTCACTGTGGAGCGTGGCGAGCATGGCCGATATCGAGATCGATGGTGCGCGAATCTGGTATACGGTTGATGGACCGGAGCGTGCACCCGCGGTGCTGCTCCTCCATTCACTGGGCACGACGCACGAGCTGTGGGACGACCAGATGCCTGCGCTCAGAGATTCGTTCCGCGTCATCCGCTACGATCTGCGCGGGCACGGCAGATCCACGTCTTCGCCAGGCGAGCGCACGATCGAGCAACTCGGCGGCGACGCGCTCGCGGTGCTCGATGCAGCGGGCGCGCCGAGTGCCGCGGTGTGCGGCATCTCGATCGGGGGAATCACGGGCATTTGGCTTGGCCAGAACGCATCGCGCCGCGTGAGCCGCCTCGTGCTCGCGAACACCGCGGCGCGCATCGGCACGAGTGAGGGGTGGAGCGATCGCATACGAGCGGTGCGCGAGGGTGGAATGACGGAGGCGGCGGAGTTGGCGATGCCTCGCTGGCTCACCCGGGAATTCCGCGAGAGACGGCCTGATGTCGCGGCGCGTTTTTTCGCGATCGCGCGCGCATGCCCGCTCGAGAGCTATCTGGCCGCTTGTGCGGCGCTGCGCGATGCGGATCTACGGCGAGACCTGCACCGGATCGTGGCGCCGACGCTGGTGATTGCGGGGAGCGAGGATCTATCGACCACCGTGGCGGATGGCGCCTACCTTCGCGACAACGTTCCGGAGGCGGAAATGGAGGTGCTGGAGGCGGCGCACCTCTCGAATGTGGAGCGTCCGGAAGAGTTCTCGGAGCTGCTCACGGTCTTCCTGAAAAGTTAGCACCGCAAGGGAGCGCCATAAGTGCCTATTGACATTACGTGAGTACTATCTTACGATATATCGTGAGTGATGTCGTACGATATATCGGAGGAGTCTATGTGCAACAAACGAGATGATTGGGGCTTCGGCCCGGGCTTCCCCTTTGGCGGACCCGGCGGATGGTCGGGCGCCTGGGGTGGTCGCGGTCGCGGTGGACCCGGGCGCGGCGGACGCCGCCGCAGCCAGATGTTCGAATCGGGCGAGGTGAAGTTCGTCATCCTCCGCCTGCTCAACGAGAAGCCGAGGCACGGCTACGAAGTCATCCGCGCACTCGAGGAAAAGTTCGGCGGGCTGTACACGCCGTCGCCCGGCACCGTCTACCCGACGCTGCAGCTGCTCGAGGACGAGGGCTACGTGAAGGTCATCGAGGAGGACGGGAAGAAGGTGTACCACGTGACCCCCGAAGGGCTGAAGTACCTCGAGGAGAACCGCGGCGTGCTCGATGAGATTTTCGACCGTGTGCGCGAAACGGTGCGCGAGTTCACCGGCGGCTCGAGCGGCGACATGCACCAGGCGTTCGCGCATCTGGCTGCCGTCACGTTCAAGCGCGCCTGGCGCCGCGGCCCTGAAGATCCTGCACTCGCACGCGCGGCCGAGATTCTTCGGAAGGCGGCGGCGGACATCGAGGAAGCATTCAATCCGAATCCCACCACCCCTAACAGCTCGACCTGACGATCGACGGAGGGACCGATGTTCAGATTTCACCCGCTATTCTGGCTCGCGGTGGCGCTGTTCTTTCTCTTCCGCTCGCAGCGCCGCTCCATGCGTCGTCGCTGGGCAATGAGCGGCCCGATGAGCTACGGGCCGTGGGGATGGGGATCGTGGGGTGGCGCGCGCGATCCGGAGTGGGCTCGGCAGTCGCAGATACCCGCCGCGCCGCAGCCGCTCGCGCAGCCGGATAGAACGCTGGTCGAGTCACTCGAGAGTCGCATTGCGGAGCTCGAGACTCGACTCGAATTCACCGAGCGTCTGATGGCGAACAGGAAGGACTAACCAGCAGACTGTATGCAGACGAAAATGAGCGCGCGAGCGGTTTGCTCGCGCGCTCATTTTCTTCCTGCTGCGCTCACGCTGTTCGTCGGATCCGCTCCGTCCCACTTCACGTCGGCTGTGGGTCCGTACGTCGGAGGCACGACGCGATCCAGCATGCGCAGATAGACAGTGAGCTGCGTGCGATGGTGAGCGGTGTGTAACACGCGTCGCCAGAACACCCAGATGCGCTCGCGCTCCACCTCGAAGAACGGTACACGCTGGAGCCACCACTCCGTGCGCTGCTCCGCAATCTGCGGCAGCCGCGCGAGCACCAGCTCCCCGAGCCTCTCGATGGCGGACGTGACCGTCAACACATGCGGCATCACATCCGAGGGCGCAGGCTCTTTGACGCCCACGAACTCTCCGAAGAACCGCCGCTCCGACAGGAGTTGGTGCTTCAGGATCTCGCCGACGTTCGTCGAGCGCGGGTGAGGGCGAAACGCCAGATCGTCATCGCTGAATTGGTGCCAGACGGACACCACCTTGTTCGTCTCGCTGACGTACGTATCGACTACGTGCTGATATGCAGCATCCGCTGCTCGCGGAATTCTTTCGTCAGCGATCGCGACGAACGGGTATCGCATTGGTCCGGCAGTCATGTCAGCGCACCCTGCAAATCATGGAGGAGAATATCGCCGCGCCACGCGCTCACGGAAGACCGCCATTGGTTGCGCGTTCTCCAGCCTCGCACCAAAGGTGGATCGTCGCGTAGCTCCGCCACGGGCGCCAGGGTTGCGAGAGCTGCTCGGCGCGCGCAGCGCTGACGCGCCCGAGTGCGTTACGGAGTGCGATGTCCCCTCTGGGAAAGGCATCCGGCCACTTCAGTGCACGCATCGCGACGTAGTGCGCGGTCCACGCTCCGATGCCCGGCAGCACGACGAGCTGCTCGATCATCGTGTCGACGGCGGCGCCGGCTTCGAGTAGCAGTCGGCCACACTCCATCTCCTGCGCGAGCGCGATCAGACTCCTTGCGCGGGGCTGGATGATGCCGAGCGACGCGATCGCGTCTACGGTTGTCTCCGCGACTCGATGTGCCGTGGGTGACAGCTGTGTGAGCTCCGGATGTGGCGTTTCGATCGGGTCGCCGAGTGCGGCGGCGAAGCGACCGGCGATCGTGGAAGCGGCCTTCACCGTGATCTGCTGTCCGAGGATGGCACGCGCGGCGAGCTCGAAGCCGTCGAAGGCGCCGGGAACCCGCAGCCCTGGCCGGAGCGCGATTGAGCTCGCGAGCACGGGATCGCGCGCGAGATGCGCCGCGATGAGACTGGGACGCGCGCTCGTGTCGAACAGATTGCGCAGGCGGTCGAGAAGGATGGGAAGCACCGGCGCGAGCCACGGCGTGCTCTCCACGACCAGCGCGCACTCGCTCGGCTCATCGTGCACACGGATCCAGCCGGTGTGCGCGCCAATGCGCACCGTGCGCAGATACGTATCATCCCGCACGGCCTCCACCCCCTTCACGGCTCGCGCATGCAGGAAGCGCAGCATGCGCGGCCAGTCGAACGGCGCGAGATACGAGAGGCGGGTTGGCGTACTCACATCGCGTGCGAAGTCAGCGATTGGATGCTATTGTTGTGGCTCGCCACTCGGGAGATCGAACGGTGGACACACAGCAGGTGCTCGAGAAGCTCGACCGTGCGTGGAAAGAGTTCGAGCAGTCGTACGCGGGTCTCACGCGCGAGCAGCTGATGATTCCGAACGTCACCGGAAAGTGGTCGGTACGGGACATCATCGCGCACATCACGTGGTGGGAGGAGGAGGCGCTCAAGCACATGCCTCTCATCCTGCAAGGCGAGCGACCGCCTCGGTACTCGGACAAGTACGGTGGCATTGACGACTTCAACGCGATCATGACGGTGAAGCGGAGCCATCTCTCGCTCGATGAAGTGCTGGCGCAACACGACGAGGTTCACGAACGGTTGGTGGAGTACGTTCGTGCAGCGCCGGAGGATTTGTGGGCGAGCGAGACGAAATTTCGGCGGCGCCTACGACTCGATACGTTCGGCCACTACCCCGTGCATACAAACGCCATTCGCGCTTGGCGGCAAGCGAAGAATCAGTAGGCGGAGGGGAACGCGTACACCGGGATGGTGTCGGGCACCGTTCCAACGATGAGCGTGATCTGCTTGTGCGCGGTGAAGTCTATCGCGCTCAGGTCACCATCATAGAGCGTGCTGTCGACGTAAGCGGTGACGTTGCCCGAGAATCCCGCGACGTTGGTACGGCTCAGCGGCTGGCCCCAGATGTCGAAGAACTGCTCGAGATTGAACGGGGTGGTGACCGGGGCTTCGATGTGAACGATTCCTGTCGCGTCGTGGGTGTGCAGCCAGTAGTAGCAACCCGCAGCCACGACGAAGTTCTGGATGACGAACGGATTGTCTACTCCCACCCCGAGAGGAACCGCGCGCTGCGTGCCGTCCGCGATGAGCGAGAGGTGCACGTGGAGGTGCTGCACCGGCGTCGTGGTGTCACAGGCGACGCCGTCGACCGTCTGCCCCCGCCCTCCGACCGTGCTGTCACCGGCGACCCACGTCGCCATTCCGATCGACTGCCCCGCTTCGATCGTGATAGGATTGCTAAACGCGGGACCTGCTCGAGGAAGCGGACTCGTGTTGTCATTCGAGCACGCCACAGCGAAAACTGTGGCGGCCACGAATCCGACCGTGGCGCTCCTTCTACATCCGACTCCAGCCGTCATGTGCTCGTCCTTACTGGAAGCTCCTACGCCGAACTCGAGTGCGCGCCACCGTCTGCTGCCGCGAAAACGGCCGTCTACGGTGGCGCGAACAAGACTCGTCGATCTTACGACTTGATAAACGGTCCCGCGATTGCCAGCACCGTCGCCTTGTCGAGCGGCTCGTCGAACGCAGCTGACAGGGGATCGACACCGTAGTGCGTCAGACTCATCAGGTTAATGCCCGCCTGCACAATATTGTCCTCCGCCGGGAAATCCGCTGGCGGATTTCCCGGGCCGTAGACGGCAGCATTCACCGCAGCCGGGAGATTACCGATCTTTGCATTAATCCAGCCGTCGAGGCCCCGGAGGCGGCGAACCTCCGCCGCGTGCCGCGCTTCCACTGAATGGATCTGGAGCGCAGCCGTCAAAATGTCAGGCTGGGATATCAGATTCGCCGCCTGACCTTTGTACGCGCGAACGCCCGTGTCCTCGAAAGCCTGGGACACCGCCTTGAACGTTTCGTAGTTACCGAACACGTCGGCGAACATCCCGCCCGCCGTAAAATCGAAGCTCGGCTTCGGCACCGCGGCCGCCCCGAGTACCCCCTCAAGAAAGGCGACGTGTTCGTTCTCGTGCTTCTGAATCTGGTGGAACACGGCGAGGTCACTATCGGGTATGAGCCCGCTCGTTCCCACCGCGGCGTTGTAGAACGAAGACTCGAGATACTCGAGCGTGAGCGCGAAGTTGAGCACGTCCACGATGTTCTGCGGCAGTGCGTCTGCCGCAAACGCATCCTTCGCGAGCGCCGCGAGTGCGACCGGCACCGAGGCGAGAGCGAGTCCCACCGCCACCTTCGATGATGTCGATGCGCCCTGCCTGAGGGCGTCGCGACGCGTGAGTAGCCGATCGGCGATCTCGGGGTCGATGCCACCGAGCACTGTGTTGTTCGTCATTTTCGATTGATCTCCGGCTGCCGGCTAGGCGCTGATCGGGGTGACAATGAATGGGGCCACGAGAGGAAGCACCGCACTTGGCGCGAGCGCCCGATCCAGGCCGTTGGCATCGATGACGTCATCGCCGGCGAAATCCATCGACTTCGGATTGAGCAGATCACGGATCGTGGCGGCATGGCGCGCCTCCACAGAGACGATCTTGCCCGCGAGCACGAGATAAGCGGCCGAGTGCAACAGCCTGCCGGCACCGTTGTAGGCGGCGACACCCGTATCCTCGAATGTTTTCGCAGCCTGCAGCACCGAATCCCGCTTGGTGAGATCGATGGAGCTGAAATCCACCTGCAGTGCGGGGATCGCGCTGGACCCGAGCGCCGCTTTCAGAAACTCGCGATGCACGATCTCGTGCTGCCCGATTTGCAGAAGCGCATGAAGCTCGGTCGCTGAGCAGCCGGAAATGATGTTCTTGAGCGCCGCCTCGTAAAACGCCGCCTCGAGCTGCTCGAGCGCATACGCGTAGTTGAGGACACCGACATCGGTAGAGAGGTCGAGCGTAACGGCCGCGTTCGAGCCGCGGGTGATACCCGTCGCATCGCTGCTGCACGCAGCGAACATGGACGGCATGAGCACTACGGCGCTGCCGACGCCGAGCGCGCGCAAGAAGTCGCGGCGGCTGGCGGCCGTGAGCGGTCGGTTCACCACGAGCGGTGTGCTCGTGGAACTAGCAGACTCAGACATATCGCATTCTCCAGAGACAAAAAGAGGAATGGTCGCCGTCGCTCACCCGACAGGCTCCCGCATGCACCTAAGAGCGCTGCGTACGCTAGAGCACAGAGAGAGCCGGAGTTCCTTAACCCTTGCTAATTGCTCTTGTAGCAGAACTGTGAACTGTGGCGTGTTTTGCGGGACAAAGCTTCTACAAATCGGCGTGCAAAACGCAAAGGCCCACATTCTGCACTTTCCCGCGTCATGGCAGAGTCTGCTGGTGCATACGAGAGAAACGGAGCCACCGTGCTCCGGCTCATGCGAGGCCGGATTGAAACCGACTTGAGCACCGGTGCGCTCGAGCACGGAGATCGGCTACCTAGCGTCCGCGATCTTGCCCGTCAACTCGGGGCGGATCCGCGTGCCGTCCTTGCCGCGTATCAGCATCTCGTAGAGGAAGGGCTCGTCGAGATACGCCCCCGATCCGGTGTGTTCGTGACCGGCGCATTCACGCCTGCCGGACATGCGCTCGCGCTCCCGCGCCGGTGGATGCTTGATACGCTGCTCGCTGGAATCGCCCGGGACATCCCTCCGCTGGCTCTTGCCGACCACATCCGATCAGTTTTCGGGGCGCGGCGCGCGCGCGCCGCCGTGCTCGAATGCAACGATGACCAGATTTTTTCGATGCGCGAGGAGCTGCGCACGTTTTTCGGTCTGGATGTAGTCGTCGCTCCGCTGGACTGCCTGGTCAACAGCGGCGTCCTGAGAGAGCTGCACGACGTCGACTTCCTGATCTCGGCCGGCCACGCCGACATTGTAGCCCGCACCGCTGCGATCGTAAACAAGCCCTACGTCATCGCACAGGCGAGGCCCTCTCTGATGGGACGGCTGTCGCGACTCCTCGCTCGCGACTCCGTCTATTTCCTGGTGATCGATCCACGTTTCGGCGCGAAGATGCGACGCATTGTTGCCCCGATGCCGCACTCGGAAAATTTTCACGTGCTCGTGGTCAACCGAGACGATCTCAGCGTAATTCCCCCGAACGCACCGACGTATGTAATGCGAGGCGCCCGGCCCTTTGTCTCCAACAGGCTACATTCGGGACGAGAGATTCCCCTGCAACGAATCTTTTCACACGAGACGAGCCGCGAGATACTGACGCACATGCTCGCGTGCGCGCACAAAACGGACGCTTAGGGCAGGTGTAGATCAGCTCGCCCGTGCTCCAACTGCGCTGCACGAGCCGAATGTGTTCAGGATCCATGGGGTTATCACAGCCGCAACGCGGTCGCGATCGCAACGCATTCCAAACAGAATTCGGACCATTTCCGGGCAGTTCAGTTCTAAGCCGCGCGGTGTCTGCCTCTCATCTTCTTACGACTGGCACGACGCCGATTGATTCATTCCTCTATTCCGGAAATTCCTGTGAGGGCTGCGATTCGTTGTACCGCGCTACGCCGGCAGCTGATGATTGGCGCCGCTGCGGCCGTGTCCATCAGCTCCGCGAATGCGCAGGGATCCACCCCGTACCCCTCCGTTTTATCGTATCGCACCGTCAAGGTGGCGGACGGCGTGTATGCGTTCATCACCCCGGAAGAGCGAACGGGATTCCAGTCGGGGAATTCGGTCGCGATCATCGGCGACGACGGCGTGCTGGTATACGACACCGGCAACATTCCCGGGTCAACCAAGAGACAGATCGCTGAGATACGAAAGCTCACGGACAAGCCCGTGCGCTATGTCGTGAACTCGCACTGGCATCCCGACCACAATCTGGGCAACAGCATCTATCGGGCGGAGTTTCCGGGTGTCCGGATCATCGGAACGTCGGCCACACGCGCGGGAATACTCGAGCGCGTGCCAACGTACATCGGGCAGATGTCGGGCTTCGCCAAGACGGACTCACTCATAAAGACGCGTCTCGCGACAGGCAGAATGCGCGACAGCAGCAAGATGCCGGACGACGTGAGGCAGGTGTGGACGCTCGTCGTGAGGGATTATGCCGAGTTCATGCCGGAGGTGCTGCAGACGAAACCATCGGCCCCGGATCTCATCTCGGACGACAGTCTGACGGTCATGCTCGGCAACCGGCGCGTGCAGATCGTCAGTCGAGGCCGAGGCAATACTGCGGGCGACAGCTACATTTTTCTCCCGGACGAGCGCGTGCTCCTCACCGGCGATCTCGTGACCATTCCCTGTCCCTTTCCCGGCACCGCGTACTTCTCGGATTGGATCCACGTTCTGGACCAGTTGAAGGCGCTTCACGCGGCGGCGATCGTCCCGGGACATGGCGACGTACAGCACGACTACGCGTACATCGACATGGTTCGGGAGCTGCTGGTGTTCACACGCGACCAGGCACGCGACGCGGTTCTTCGCGGAGTTCCGCTGGACACGCTGCAGAACCACATTGACTTCACGCCGTTCGTGCAGCGGTTCTCGAAAGGCGACGTCGTGCGGACGGATGCCTTCAAGAGCTTCTATCCGACCCAGGCGGTGGAGCGCGCCTACCACGAGGCGGCCTTCGAGATTCAGGGCGCAATACCAAAGCCGGGGGACTGACACGTGTAAATGGGTGCGGTGGTGGTAGCAACTTCTACCCCTCGTCCGTAAAACGCACCTTCGCCACCGCGAGCGCGGCGTTCAACGCGACCACTCCTCCGTTCGTGATCACCACCGGCCAGTCCCGATTGAGCATCCCATAGATCATCCAGAGTGAGCTCGCGGTGATGAGCAGCGCGAACGTGCTCATGGAAAGATCGCCTGTGCGACGCGTCTGCCAGCTTCGATAGACTTGCGGCAGAAATGAGAAGACGGTGAGTGTGCCGGCGAAGTAACCGAGGTATTCGATCATCGATCGCCCGCTGCGAGCCGAGGATGGTTGGCGACGATCTCGAGCTCGGGCACTCGATGTGGAGCCGCGGCGCAGTCGCGAATCGTGAGCCAATCGGTGCGTACACGATCCCAGTCCTGAATCATCACTCCGTGCCGCTCGAATAGCGTGCGAATGTCACTTGGCGTGAAACCTCCGATTTCTTCGAGCATCGGCACCAGCACGCTCGAAGCGTCCTCGCTGATCACCGTGCGCTTGGCGATGCGTGTGATCTGACGCGACTCGGAGACGGCGATCGTGAGCCCATCGCCCTGGTTCACGTGCAGCATCACGTGGATGTCCGAGCTCCCATCTCCCACATATACAATGCGCTCGCCAGGGACGCCAAGTCGCAGGCGGAGCGCATCGACCGCCGCGACCTTGCCGTATCCCGCCGGTACGCGCACCACCGACTCGATCTCACCCGTGTGTGGCGAATACTCGAACCGCGTTCCGATGACGTGATCGCGCGGCACAATTCCCTCGAGCGCGGCATTCACGACTTCCTCGGGCGCTGCGGACACAACGTAGAACTCAAATCTGAAGTCATCGATTCCCTCGGCCAGAAAGTTCGCTAGCAGAGGAATGTTTCTCTTGAGGCGAATGTGCCGGCCGACATCGACCAGGTGATCGCGTCGCACTCGCCGGTACTCCGGATCGTGCCGGAGCAGATATGTGAGCTCGGCACCCTCCTGCACGAGGTTGAGGCGAGACAGGCCTGCAACCTTTTCCTCGAAGTTTGCCACGCCGAGACTTTCGCTGAGCAATAGCCCCGAGTCGTTGAAGCTCAGCGTCTGGTCGAAATCGCTGACGAGCAGAAAGTGTTTCAGCATCCTGCATCCTCCCAAAAAAAAGACCCCCGCATCTCGGATGCGGGGGCAAACCATGTCCGGCCAGCCATGTCGCTTCAATCCGATCGCTTCCGCGCACGCGCCGTCGAGCACCAGAAGTTGGCGCACTCGAGGTTCGAGCTCGGATTGGAGTTGCTAGCGAGAATGTGCATGGCCGTGTGCTGACGATGTCGGAATCGTACTCTCATTCGACGTGCAGTTGCATCCATCGCAACGTAGAAAAGTGTTTCGATCGTGTCAAAGACGCGGATCGGTGAAATGGCCAGGCAATGGGGAGTGGAGCTCGCTGGTCGAATGGGCAGGTTGCGCGCGTTCACGTCGATTGGACGCCGCTGCCCGTAGTCTGTATGTTGGCAGAATACGTCCTTCCGTGTCTTTCGCTACATACGACCAGGGCAAGCAATGCATCAAGGCGAGATCGCGCGACGGCAATTTCTCCGGCTCTCCGCGAACGCGATCAGCGGCGTGTGGATCGCGGCCGCACTCGGCGAGGTCGCGGGCGGCGTCGTGCTCTCGTGCGCGCCGGCCCCTCACACGGGCGCGTGGCGCACCTTCACCGATGCGGATGCCACAGTGGTCGACTCGATCGCCGCACTCATCATCCCCACCGATGATACGCCGGGTGCGCGTGAGGCTGGCGTGGTGCACTTCATCGATCGTTCGCTCGAGACGTTCGCGCGCGATCAGCGGCCGCTGTTCGAGAAGGGGCTCGCGGATCTGAAGGAGCGGGTCAAGGCCGCGCACCCGAGTGTCGATTCCTTCGTGAAGCTCGATGTGACGCAGCAGTCGGCGCTGCTGCACTTGCTCGAGAAAGAGAAGTCGGAGTTCTTCGCTGCGATGCTTGCCGCCACGACCGCGGGCATGTTCGCGAATCCCGAGTACGGCGGGAATCAAGACAAGATCGGCTGGAAGATGATCGGGTTCGAGGATCGTTTTTTCTGGCAGCAGCCATTCGGCTACTACGACCGTGACGAGGTCACGCATGCGTAAGGCTGCACCCGATCAGACGCCCGCCGTAAAGTACGCACCCAATGACGAAGTCGACTTCGTCATCGTTGGCTCGGGTGCTGCCGGCGGCGTCATGGCGCGCGAGCTGTCCCAGGCGGGCTTCCGTGTGGTCGTGCTGGAGCAGGGCCCGTATCTACGCGCGGCCGACTTCAAGCACGACGAGCTGGCGATCGGCGCGATGTCCGCGCTCACGAACGATCATCACACGCAGCCCAACACCTTTCGCACGTCGCCGAACGATGTCGCGAAGGAGAAGGGCGCTCTCAAGTACGGCCGGGTCGTTGGCGGTGGCACCGTGCATTTCACGGCGAATTACTGGCGCTTTCACGAGATCGACTTCATCGAGCACAGCAGGAAAGGTTCGGTAGAGGGGGCAAACCTCGCCGACTGGCCGGTGACATACGCGGACATGGAGCCGTACTACACGAAGGTCGACTGGGAGATTGGCGTCTCGGGACTCGCTGACGCCAGTCCGTTCGACCCGCCGCGCAGCAAGGGTTATCCGCTTCCGCCTCTTCCCATCAAACCCGCCGGAGTCCTCGCCGAACGCGCCGCCAAGAAGCTGGGTTGGCACGCGTTCCCTGCACCGATGGCGATTCTCTCACAGCCGTACCGTGGCCGCGCCGCGTGTGCGAACTGCGGGTTCTGCGAGACGTTCGGCTGCGAGATGAATGCGAAGTCGAGCACCCTCGCGGCGATGATTCCGGACGCGGAGAAGACGGGCAAGTGCGAGATCCGCCCGCACAGCTACGTGCGTCGGGTCGAGACGAACAGCACCGGGCGTGCGACCGGCGTCACGTATTTCGATGCGAACCGCCGCGAGGTTTTTCAGCGCGCGAAGTCCGTCGTACTCTGCGCGAATGGCGCCGAGACGCCGAAGCTGCTGCTGATGTCGGAGTCGAATCGCTTTCCGGATGGCCTCGCTAATTCGAGCGGGTATGTCGGCAAGAACATCATGTTCAACGGCGGCGCATTCCAGGGCGGCTTGTTCGAGCACGAGGTCAACGGCTTCAAGGGCGTCGTCGCGTCACGCGTCATCCATGACACCTACGAGCTCGACCCCAAGTTGGGACTCTCCGGCGGTGGTGGTTTCGATTTCCGGCACGACCTGTCGCCCATCGCCTTTGCGACTGGCGGCTTGCCGCTCGATGCCCCGAAGTGGGGGCCCCAGTACAAGCAGATGCTTCGCGAGTATTTCACGCGAACCGCCTACGTCTTCGCGCACGCAACGTCGCTTCCGGTCGAGACGAACTCGATCACCCTCGATCCGACGCACAAGGACGCGTGGGGGCTGCCGGCCATTCGCATGACGTTCGCTGAACATCCCAACGATGTCCGGCTGAACGCGTACATGCAGGATCGTGCGATGGAGCTGCTCGATGCAGCCGGCGCGAAAAAAAGCTGGCGCTTTTCGATCGACCCGTGGTTCCCGCAGGTCCATCTGCTCGGCACCTGCCGAATGGGCAATGACCCGAGGACGTCCGTCGTCGACAAGTACAACCGCTCGCACGACGTACCCAATCTCATCATTGTCGACGGAAGCAGTTTCGTCACCTCGGGACGCGGCCAGCCGACGATGACCATCCAGGCGCTCGCGTTCCGCGCCGCCGAACATGCAGCGCGCTCGGCCAAACGCGGAGAGTTGACCTAAACGCGCAACTGGCCGGTAGGTGCTTGCGAACAGCCGGTCCACGATTTCATTCTGGAAGCGGCTAATGGACGATCACAGCCGCTCGTTTCAACCCCTGAGAGAGGTTTCTGCATGCAGCGCTCGTTCAGCGCGGCACGTGCCATCCCGGCCATCGTGCTCGCCCTAGTTGGCATCGTCACTTCATCACCCGCGCAGAAAAAGAAGGCGCCGGCACCTGCACGCGCCGCGACCGTCGCCCGGGATTTCCCCGACACGACCGCACTCGGCGCGCTCCACTACCGCTACATCGGGCCCGAAGGCAATCGCACCGACGCCATCGCGGGCGTGAAGGGAGACCCCAACGTCTACTACACAGGGGCTGCCAGCGGTGGACTCTGGAAAACGACCGATGCCGGAGCGCATTGGGATCCGATCTTCGATAGCCAACCGGTGTCATCGATCGGCGCGATCGCCGTAGCCCCCTCCGACCCCAACGTCGTGTGGGTCGGCACGGGCGAGTCGTTCATCCGCAGCCACATCTCGATCGGGTGGGGGATGTACAGGTCGACGGATGCGGGGAAGAGCTGGTCGCATATCGGTCTCGAGAACACCGGGCGAATCGCGCGCATCGCGGTCGATCCGACGAATCCCGACCGCGCGCTCGTCGCGGCACTCGGACATGCGTACGGCCCGCAGCCGGAGCGCGGCATCTACCGCACGGTCGATGGCGGGAAGACCTGGGAGCGCGTGCTCTTCGTGAACGATTCGACCGGCGCCATCGACGTGCTGCTCGATCCGTCCAACCCGCGCACGGTCTACGCCGCGATGTGGCAGATCGAGATCCACACGTGGGGACGCAAGAGCGGCGGCGCGGGAAGCAGCATCTGGAAGTCCACCGATGGCGGCACCAACTGGACGCGCCTTCGCGAGGGTCTGCCGACGAAGCCATTCGGCAAAGTCGGACTCGCGATCAGCCCCGCCATGCCAGAGCGCATCTACGCCGAGGTCGAGACGGGTGATGGAGTGCCGCGCGAGGGCGTGGCGCAGGATACCGGCCGCGTCTTCCGCTCGGATGACGGCGGCAAGACATGGCAGCTCATGAGCTCCGACCTGCAGCCGGCCGGTCGTACCGCGTACTACGACCGCATGGGAGTGGAGCCGGACAACCCCAACGAGGCGTACTTCCTCGCGTCGAATTTCACGAAGACACTCGACGGCGGAAAGACAATGATCGATCTGACCGAGGAACAGGTTCCGCGCGGCGATCACCATGACATCTGGTTCGACCCATCGAACGGCAATCGATTCGCGGTCGCGCACGACGGTGGTGTCGGCATCACGACGACGCGCGGGCGCACGTGGCATCGCATTCAGCTTCCGATCGCGCAGATGTATCACGTCACCGTCGATAAGCGCGTGCCGTACTTCGTCTATGGCAACAAGCAGGACGGTCAGTCGGCGATGGGGCCGAGTAACGGGAAGCAGGAGTTCTTTGGCAGGGATGTCGGCATCTGGCGCGGTGAGTGGCGCTCGGTTGGCGGCGGTGAGAGCGGGTGGGCGACGCCTGACACCGTCGATGAGAATCTCGTGTGGTCGAGCGCGTCGGGCTTCGGATCCGTTGGCGGCATCGTCACGCGCTACGATGTTCGCACGCGCAACATCCACGAGGTGGAGGTGTGGCCGCAGAACACCGCGGGAACGCCGGCGGACAGTGTGAAGTACCGCTTCCAGTGGACGTTCCCGCTCACGCTCTCGCCGCACGACCATAATACCGTATACGTCGGCAGTCAGTTCGTGCACGAGACGACGGACGGCGGCCAGACGTGGCACGTGATCAGCCCCGATCTCACGAAGAACGACAAGGCGAAGCAGAAGATCTCCGGCGGACTGACGCCCGACAACATCGGTGTCGAGTACGGCGATGTCGTGTTCGCGATCGCCGAGTCGCCGATCACGAAGGGAGAGATCTGGGCCGGCACGAACGATGGAATCGTGCAGCTCACGCGCGATGGCGGAAAGACATGGACGAACGTCACCGCGAACATCCCCAACATGCTCCCATGGGGGACGGTCAGCACCGTCGAGGCGTCGCGCTACAACGACGGCACGGCGTTCATCACGGTCGATGGGCACCAGGTGAACAATCGCGACCCCTGGATCTACAGGACCACGGATTTCGGCAAGACGTGGACGCTGATCACGAAGGGCATTCCGAAGTCACCGCTCTCGTACGCACATGTGATTCGCGAGGATCCCACGCGGCAGGGGCTGCTCTACGCTGGAACCGAGAACGGATTGTACGTCTCGTTCGACAATGGCGGAGAATGGCAGCCGCTGCAGAATAATCTTCCACACGCGCCCGTATACGGGATCGTGGTGCAGCCGCACTTCCACGATCTCGTCGTTGCCACGTACGGGCGCGGCTTCTACATCCTCGACGATCTCACGCCGCTGGAGCAGTGGGCGCCGGCCACCGCGGCAAAGAACGTGTCGCTGCTCAAGCCGCGCGATCAATATCGCTTCCGAACCATCGCAGATCCGTTCACAGAGCTGGATGACATCGTCTCGGGAAAGAATCCACCGAGCGGCGCGCTTCTCAACTACTGGATCAAGCCAGGCACGAAGGACACGACGGCGAAGGACAGTGTGACGATCACCGTCGCCAATTCAGCGGGCGAGGTCGTGCGCACACTCAAGGCCCCGGTGAAGGCGGGGCTCAACCGCACGAACTGGGATTTGCGCTCGGAGCGCACGAAGCAGACGACGATCCGCGCGAGCCCCCTGTACTCGGAGTGGATGGAGGTGAACGAGGAAGGGAAGAAGGCGCCGGGCGTTGGTCGTTACGCGATCCTCGAGCCGCCCGGTAAGTACACTGTGACGCTCAAGTTCGGCGGAGAGCAGGAGTCGCAGCCGCTGGTCATCCTCAAGGACCCTCTCTCGGGCGGATCCGATCAGGAGATCGCGACGCAGATGGCGACGGAGAGGGCTGTGGTGGCAGACATGAACGACGTCGCGACGCAGATCAATCAGCTGGAGATCGTGCGCGGTCAGCTCACGAGTCTGAAGGACATCGCAGCGAAGGACTCGACTTACTCGGATCTGAAGGAGTCGACCGCGCAGCTCACCGACAAGCTCGTGTCCGTAGAACGACAGCTCTTTCAGATGCAGACCACGGGACGCGGACAGGACAACGTTCGCTGGCCGTCGCAGCTTGCCGAGCAACTGCTGTATCTCGCGAATTCCGTTGGCGGATCGGATTTCGCGCCGACCGCATCACAGAAGGAGCTGGCGCAGGTGCTGCACGAGAGACTTGCGAAGGTAAAGGCGCAGGTCGAGGGCCTTATGAAGAACGATGTGCCGGCATTCAACGAGCGGTTGCGCGGACGCAGCGTCCATCCCGTGATCTCGGGCGGCCGTTAGCATAGTCGCGTGCGACGGGCGCGGGTCTCCCGCGTCCCGTCACACGCATTATTGGCGGCGTGGTCCCTGTGCCGACAGGCACTCTCGCACGATGCGCCGCATGCGCGAGATCCAGTAGCGATTCGTCAATCGCTCCTGCACATCACCCAGGAGAAACGCATCGCGATGCTCGGCGTGCCACCCGAGTAAGCCGTTTTCCGTGAGATCGCGCCAGTCCTCGACGATCACTACGGGAAGCCCCTCGTAAAGGGAATCGAGTGACGAGCGTCGCACGATGACGATGTTTCCGAGCGCCAGCGACTCCCACGTGCGGTGGCAGTCGAGCCCGTGGCCATGTGGGCTGATCACGAAGGCATAGCGCGTCTTCTCGCGCCACAAGTCGAGACGCGGCAGCTTGCGCGACTGGAATTCGACAAGCGGATTTTCGCGCAGGATCGCTTCGATGGCGTCGCGCGTCTCTCCGTTGAATGCGTTCTCGCGCTTGTTGAAATGGAAGTCTGCGTGAGCATGCACCAGCCGATCGCGGTTGGCCGGCATCGTCGCACGCAGCGCATCGAGCTCGGCCTCCTGCTGGCGCGGAGTCGCCTGCCAGTGCCCCCATTTGTGCCGGCTGCTGATCGTGTGAAAGTCGAAACCGATCGGAATCGGCAGGATCTTCCCACTGACGTCCGTGCCGTCGAAGTTCTGCGTGAACCAGCAGAGCACATTGCGATTCGAGGTGATCGCGCTGGCATGCTCGAAGCCCGACGGGATCGACAGATCTTCGTCTCCGGTGACGAGCGCGAAGCGCGCCTCGAGGTGCGGAAGCGCCTCGTCGACGAATTGCCGCAACGCCGTCAGTCGTACCCACACGAGATCGCCGTCGCGAATGCCGGCGTACGCGCCAGGTGCAAAGCGAATTGCCGCGCGTCCACCTCCGCGCTGTCGCCGCACGAAGTCGAACCCACCATGGTGGTCGCAGAGCAGCGCAATCCCGCGACTCCACACGAATCGCGTCGGGCGAAAAGTGGCGCGCGTATTGAAGAGCGTCCCCGAGGCCGCGACGAGCACATCCCAGATCTCTTGAGGACCTCGCATCACGCCGGAGTATTCGTCATCGATGGCAAATTGGCCTGGCCCGGCCCGTTCAGAATGGCGTTTCGAAAGTCAGCCCGGGACGAAAGAGCAGCGCGTTCGAGTTGTCGTAGGTCACGCCAAGTGAGGCCCAGGTTCGAGACCGCATCGCATAGCGAAAGCCAACCATGCCCACCTGCTCGGCGCCGGCAATCTCGGGAGCCGTGCTGTTTTCGACTCCCCCAGAGCCGGCAGCCGTCGTCGCGAGTACTTCGGCCATGAGCGTGAATCGCGCTGTCACGTTGTCCTCGACGGCCAGCGCGAAATTCAGCGTGTTCTGCACGTTGATGTTTGCCGGCTTGCCGACGAATGAATAGCCGAGGTTGGCGTGCGCATCGACTTTCCCGATGCGCTTGCTCGCGATCAAGTAAGGCGTGAAGTCGGTGCGTCGTGTGCCAATGAGCGTATCTCTGGCGGTAGGCAGCTTGACCTCCGCCGCGAGCGCGAGCGCTGGGAATCCTTCAGTTTCATCACGCACCAGAAATTGAAGCGTCGCCTCGAGATCGCCGAGACCAGTCGCAGCGCGTCCGGACTTTGGACGAATGGCCGTGAAGAATACCGGCTCAATGAGCAGCGCCAGCCGGTCGGTCATTCCATACTCGAATGTGAATGGCAAGGCATGCTCTTGTCCTTGCGTCGAGGTTTGAAACTCGTACGTGAGACCAATGAGCGCCGTGCCTCGGGATGGCAGTCGGGCGGTCTCCGTTTCGAGTGGCTGCTGCGCCGCGACGATTCCTGTGCATACTGCAATCATGCACGATGCGCCGAGTAGCGCAGGTACTACCTTTCCCACACGCGTGCGAATGGTCTCCGACATGCGTACTCCTACAAAGGATTTCCGGAAGCTATCTGTGCCCTCCTGTTACTTGGGTGACATGCAAACTCGCGTGATTCACGACTATCCTGTTATCGGTGTGTCATGTTAGCAGGCCAGTCTTCGCTTGTCCCTTGCAGTGAGGCATATATGTTACGCATTCCAACACTGGTTGCAGTGTGCGCTCTCGTTTGCACTCTGTCCGAAGGCGCACGTGCCCAGCAGACCACGACCAGCTCCGGCACTTCGAACGTCGATCCCAAGCTCGCAGCCGAAGCACAGATCACTCTCGACTCTGCTCGTTCACTCGCATTGCACAGGGTTCCGCATGGCACCGTCGCGTCCGAGGAGCTCGAGCGTGAGAACGGCAGGCTGATCTACTCCTTCGATGTGAAAGTGCCGGGCAAGTCGGGGATCCAGGAAGTGAACGTCAACGCGCTCACGGGCAAAGTCCTGGGCGTACATCACGAGGGTCCGGCGACGGAGAAAAAGGAAGCCGCCGCGGATAGTGCGGCAGCCCGCAAGACCAGCTCGCGTCGCGCATCACCCTGATGATCGCTCGCGATCCCCGCGCGGAGACCGAACCGCCGGTCGATACACCCTCCGTGCAAGCAGGGATCGGACTGATCGTCACCCTTATGGCGATCGGACTTCTGCTTTGGGGCTTCGCCGCGCTCGCGGAGGGCTTCAGCGAAAAGGGAAGGGTTGCACAGATGGACCTCGCCGTCCTCGACTGGCTCCAGCTCCACGGCACCGAGGGCGGCGAGCGTGCATTCCTCTTCGTGAGCTGGCTCGGCGCACCCGTGCTCGTCGCCGTTGAGGTGGCAGTCGCGATCTGGCTCGCAGCGCGGCGCATGTGGAGATGGTTTGCGCTCTGGATCATTGCCACTGTCGGCGGCGTACTTCTCGACCAGATGCTCAAGCTCGCATTCCGGCGCGCACGTCCACCCGTGGCTTCGGAATTCATCACCAGCAGTAGCTCATGGAGCTTTCCGAGCGGTCACGCAATGAACTCGCTCGTCGGATATGCGATGCTCGCCTTCCTCCTGCGGGAGCATCTCGGGAGTGCGCCAGCCCGCATTGCTGTCACGCTCGGCGCCGTACTTCTCATCGTCGCCATCGGATTCAGCCGCCTCTACCTTGGCGTCCACTACGTGAGCGACGTGGCGGCCGGTTATCTGGTCGGGAGCGCCTGGGTATTGGCCTGCGTCACGGCCGAACGGTTCGCGATGCGTCGCGCGCACGGACGAAAGCCGGGGCTCACGCGGCTGAGCGCGTGAGCCGTATGGATTGAAGCGTAAGTCTCAGTGCGTGATCGCGAAGAAGTACGCGCCGATCACCGGGCCGCGTGCGGGACGGCCGTTTGGTCCGGGGGGCGCATTTGGCGCGGCTGGGCCGTACTCGGGTTGAAAGAGATACGCGATGTGCTTCACTGGATCGACCGCGATCGTCTTCGCGCCGCGCATCGTGGAGACCGTCGCAACCACCGTGTACTTGTCCGGTGAATCCTGGTGCACCACGGTCACGTTGCTGTCGCGCGCGGCGGGGATATAGAGCAGCTTCTGCGATGGATCCCAGCCGAGCGCGTCGACGCCATCGCCGTTTGGGATCGTGGCAACGACTTTGCCGCTCGTGCCATCGAGCACCACGGACGTCTTTCCGCAGCCCGAGATCACGCGGTTGTTGGCTTTGTCGAAGGCGATGCCGGTCGGGCCCTCGCACGGCGAAAGCGGCCACGATGCGATCGCCTTCATCGTCTTCACGTCGACCACCTGGATCGTGCTCTTCTCCTCGTTGTTCACGTAGATGTGTCCATGCCCGTTACTCGCGGCCCCTTCCGGCGCATCATCCTCGAGCTCGGCCTGCCCGACGATCTCGCCGTTCTTCGGGTCGATCGCCGTGACCGTGCCGATCGGATGACTGTGGTTCGTGAGAATGACGCGATCGTCCGACGCATCGTACATGATGCCATCCAGACCGCCCGAGGGCACCTTGATCTTCTTGATCACGGCCAGGGTCTTGAGATCGAACATCGTGACCGTCGAGTCGCCTCCGTTCGTGGTGAACCCGTGGTTCGTGGAGGGCACGAGCGCTATTCCGTGCGTGCGCGGCGTGTCCGGGATATCGCCGATCACCTTTCCCGTGTTGCCGTCGATCACCATCACGTGGGTACTACGCGAGACGAAGACCCGACCGGTGCCCGGCTCGGCGGTGAGGTAGTCCGTGCCGCCGTCCCCGCCGATGCTGTATTTGGCGACGTGATATTCCTGCGCGCGAACGGCGCCCGCCGTCGCCACGGACAGCGTAGCGAAGAGTGCGATGGCCGTGCGAGCTGGCGTCATTCTCATTTGTGCATACCTCGTGGAAGTGGATCACGTGCCGTGAGAGTAGAACTATAGATGAAGAGCATCGATCTGTTATCGCCGAGCAGGGAATCATGCAGCCCGCGCCTGACAACAGGGTGACATCGCGCCGGGTTCCCGAATCGTTGCAGCTCCATGCCCGGTTTGCGATTGGCGCGCGCTCGCGCCATTTTGGGCCGTGTCGAAGCACATCCTGACTTACGGCTTGATCGGCGGCGCCATAATAGCGCTGCTCCAGCTGGTCGAGTATCAGTACCTCGTGATCGAGCACTCCGTCGAGATCTATGGTGCGCTCATCGCGGCGCTGTTCGCCGCCTTCGGCATTTGGCTCGGTCTCCGCATGACGCGTGTCCGCGACCGCATCATCATCCGCGAGATCGTGGTACCCCCCTCAGCGACCTTCGTGCGTGATGCGCAGCGGCTCGAGAGGCTTGGCATCACGCCCCGCGAACTTGAAATCCTCGAGCTGATCGCGAGTGGGCTGAGCAATCGCGAGATCGCGGAAAAGATCTTTGTGAGCGAGAATACCGTGAAGACGCACTCCAGCCGCCTGTTCGACAAACTCGGCGCCAATCGGCGCACCCAGGCCGTTCGACTGGGGAAGCAGGCCGGTCTCATTCCGTAGCGCGAGCAGATCAGTGACTGCGAGTTGCGCGCAGCGCGGGTCGGGGAACGCCAGGCAGGATCGAAAAGGCGATATGGTGGCCGCCCACGGAGGCTGGCGTGATCGTAACGGACAGGAGCCATCGATCAACCCGATTGCGCGGGCGATTGTGCGTGTACTGCACCACCTTGATACCCGCGAGAGTGCCGAGCCCCGCACCGAACACAACGTCGCTCGCCCAGTGCTGATCGTTGTACATCCGCGAGAGCCCGACGAGTCCCGCGCTTCCATAGAGCACTGGCCCCACGAGCCATCTCGAATGCGCCCACGAGCGCGATGCTTCGCTCGTCAGCGCCGCAGCCGCAGCGAATCCGGCGATGGTGTGACCCGATGGAAAGGACGAATAGTCGTACCCTTTGCGGGCTCCCCGAAGAAATCGAAGGTCGCCCGGAACCGTGTCTCCTACCACAAACGGGCGCGCTCGACCCGTCGTCCACTTCAGGATGCCGCCCGCCACCTCGGCGAGCACGATTGCCTCGGTGCTGTGCAGCCCGGCAGCCGCGAGACTGCTCGCATGACTCACGCGGCCCACCACGTAGAAGGTGCCGCTCAGAAGCAGTACGCCGGGACTTCCCCACAGGCGGAACCCAGTCGCGGTTCGCCCGAGGAACGCGCTGTGCTGCAACTCCGGGCGCTGCAGGCTGCGCGCTATTCGCTCATCGAACGGATGGATGGCCGCGGTTGCCGCGATGATGCCGGCGCCGGCAACGGCATCGCCGCCCACGAATACCGGGGCGGGTGCGCTGGCCGAATCCGTGCGCTGCGCAAAGGCCGCAGGCGCGGCACCCGGGCAGATCGCGAGCCAGACGGGCAGCCATCGCCATCCGTTCATATGAACGAGCGCGACACGTTATCGCTCCATGAATGACTGGCTGCCGAATATGGGACAAAGCGTGCCATCACCATTTGGGCTGCGTTCATTGATCGCGCACGGCGCGCAGACGACCTTCCCGATAGCGCCTTCGGCGACTTTGCGTCATCGTCCAGTTGGACAACGGTGCAACTCCCTTCCCGACGACCCGTGACGCGCGACATCCCCGACCGCACCGACTCGAGCTCGAGGTCGCACTGGAACGCGGTGTACGAGAGCAAGGCGCCGACCGAGTTGAGCTGGTATCAATCGCGGCCCGAGCGGTCGCTGGAGCTGCTCGAACAGCTCGGCGTCGAGGCGTCAACCGCGATCATCGATGTCGGTGGCGGTGCATCGACGTTGGTGGATGCCCTGCTCGATCGCTCCGCCAATGTCGCGGTGCTCGACCTCTCACACGCGGCGCTCGAGCACGCGAAGGCTCGACTCGGTCCGCGCGCCGCGTCAGTCGTGTGGATCGAGGCCGACATTACCAACGCCGACCTCGGCAGCGATAGCTACGATGTGTGGCACGATCGAGCCGTGTTTCACTTTCTCACGACCAGCGAGGATCGCCGGATGTACGTCGCTACCGCCGGTCGCGCGATTCGGTCGGGTGGCGCCGCAATCATCGCGACCTTCTCGCTCGGGGGACCAACGCGCTGCAGCGGGCTCGAAGTGGTTCGCTACGATGCAGCGCTATTGGCGCGTGAATTCGGCGGCGAGTTCACGCTCGAGCACAGCGTGGAGGATGTGCACGGCACGCCATGGGGCAGCACGCAGGCGTTCACGTACACGGTGCTCCGCCGGCGATGATGCTGGCGGAGCGCCGCCCTACTCCTCCGCGAGCAGCCCCAGGCGCATTGCGATCCGAACGTATTCCGCGCGGTGCGTGACGCCGAGCTTTTCGTTCACGCGCTGTTTGTACGTGTCGACCGTTTTCGGGCTGATCGAAAGGCGCTCGCCGATCTCCGGCGCGGAATAGCCACGCGCGACGAGCACGAGCACGTTGCGCTCCCGGTCCGTGAGCTTGTCGAAACGTGCGCGTTCTTCCGTGGCAGGATCCTTGGCGAGAATTCCTCGCGCGAGCACGCGCCCCGCATTGTGTTGCACGTACATCTCGCCTCGTATGACCGCACGGATCGCGTCCACCAGCTCGCGGTCCGCCGCGCTCTTCACCAGGTATCCCGACGCACCAGCCTTGAGCGCGGGCAGCAGATACTCTTCCTCGGTGTGCATGGTGAGCACGAGCACTTTCGGAGGATCGGTCAGTGCGGCGATCGACTTTATCGCCGCTACTCCGTTGCCACCGGGCATCGTGAGATCCATGATGACGACATGCGGCTTGAGTCGTTCCGCCATGGCAACCGCCTCGACGCCATTGGTCGCCTCGGCCATGACGCGAACGTCGCGCGCGTTGCTCAGCACGGCCTTGAGCCCCGCTCGAACGATGGCGTGATCGTCGACGAGCAGCACGTTGATGATCTCTATCATCGACCTGCCGCCAACTCGCGCCGCTCCGTGCGCTCTGCGGTGAGCTCCTCGACAGGCTCTCCAGTGTGCGCACGAACCGCGAATGCATCGCGCGCTCGCACGGCATTCATCCCGCGCACCAGGAGGCGCACCTGCTCCAGCGTCTCTGCCGTGACATCGCGCAGCTCGTCGAGCGCCTTGCTCGTATGTGCCTCGCTCGTTCGGCCCGCGATCGCGGACAGCTGCATCACCTGCGCCGCCAGCCGCTGCGCCGCCGACTCGTGCAGCTCGTGCGCAATCCGCGCTTGATCCGATTCCGCCTGTGAGATCACGAGTGCGGCCAGCTCGCGCGACCGCTGGCCGTCCTGGACCAGTGCACCGACGAGAAGGTTGATCGTGTGACCGACCCGCGCCATGTCGCGGTCGGCAAGCAGCGACTCCGGAACCCGGGCCGTTGTATTTCCGCGCCAAACCTCTCCCGCCGCATGCTCGAGCGCTCGCAACGGACGCAGTGCGACCATCACGAGCGTGATGTTGATCGCGACGCTTGCGACTAACGCGCCGAGAAAGAATCCCACGAGGTGTCGATTTGCATCGGTGTGACCGGCGTAGCGGGTCATGGCCAATGCCGCCACCACGATGATCAGCGCATTCGCACCGAGCAGTTTCACCCAGAGCGGTGCACCGAGAAGCGAACGCACGACCGGATGCGGGCGCACGTGCAGAGTGGTCACGCCTGCACGATGAGAGCGGTCACCATGCCGAACATTCCATGCTCCGACTCCGCATGCGGCAGGATGTGGCAGTGAAAGGCCCACGTGCCCAGCTCCGTGCAATCGACGATCACATCCCACCGCTCGCCCGGCGCAATGTTCAGCGTGTCGCATTTCCAGGGCATCGGCTGCGGCCACCCATCCTTCGAGATCACCGTCATCGGCATCCCGTGCAAATGCATGGGGTGAATCATGTAGCCTTCGTTCATGAACCGGATGCGCACCTTCTGCCCGCGCTTGGCCACGATCGGCTCGGTCGCCGGAAAGCCCTTTCCATTGAGCGTGTAGCCGTGCATGGAGTCGTTGAGGATCATGACATGATCGATGTCGGCGCGCTCGATGGCGCGCGGCGTTTTCGGATCGACGATGAACGCGCCCAGCAGCCCCATCCCCACTTGCTTCGTGGAATTATGATGTGAATGGTACATGTTCGAGCCCGCGTTCGACACCGTGAATTCGTATGTGAAGCTGGCGCCGGGTTTGACGGGAGGCTGCGTGATGAATGGGACGCCATCCTGGTCATTCGGAACGATGAGCCCGTGAAAGTGGATCGAGGTCGACTCCGGCAGCTCGTTCTTGAGCACCACGCGCACTCTGTCGCCCTGCTTGACGTGAATCAGCGGACCCGGAACCTGGTCGTTGTACGCCCATGCATCCTTGATCGTCCCCGGTGCCGTCTCCCACTTGATCGGCCGCGCCGTGAGGTTGAAGACTTTCGTCCTTCCATCCATGACCGGCGCGAGCGGCTGATTTCCCTTGCCTGCCGTCTTCGCGGGAAATGCCTTGATGCCCGCCTCGTGCATGGCGTCCATCTTGTCGGCATCGGTCTGCTGCGTCACGACCGCCGGATGCGCAGCCATCGTTCCGCCCGAGTGATCGCTGTCCGGCCCTACCTTCGCCACCGTCGGCGCCTGGGACATCCCCTCCGCTTTCGTGTCATTCGACGCGCGCTTGCATGCGGCGAGCACTCCGCCGGCGAGTGCCGTCACTGCGGTGTTCCGCAGGAAGGTGCGACGTGACCCGCGACCTTTCAGAAGAGTGGTGGTGTCGTCCGGAGGTAGTTGCGAGCTCGGCATGGATGTATTGGGCGAGAGTTGGCGATGGGATTCTGATACGGCCGCATTCTACCGGGACAGGCGAGCGGCGTATGTCGGGAAAGCGTCGTGATCTCCCCGCACCATGCCGACAACGAAGTAGGGGAATCTCCGACACGACCAGCCCGGGTAGGGGAACTCACCACAGAACTTCGGGGTGCTGCCGACAGTCGCCCTGACGGGTTGCTTCCATCTTGAATCACACTCGATGGCGTGACCGGAAATCATCCGCAACGCCTGCATGCAGATCGCCCGGAGGCTTTCAATGACCACACGCACCTCGACCGACGCCACCCTGTCGACTCCAGAATTTCGTGAGATTTCGGACACGGAGTCCCGCGCACTCCTTGCCCGACACACCGTCGGACGGATCGCATATTCGTTTCACGATCGCGTGGACATTCAACCGATTCACTATGTGGTGAGCGGCAACTGGCTGTATGGACGAACGAGCCGCGGCAGCAAGTTCACGACACTTGCACACAATCCGTGGTGTGCGTTTCAGGTAGACGAAGTGCGCGACCTGTTCGACTGGGACAGCGTAGTCGTGAAGGGGCATCTCGAGCTTCTCGACCCCGAGCTCGCCTCGCAGGATGCGTACGAAGAGGGGTTGCGGCTCATGCGTGCCCTGGTTCCGGGAACCTTCACGGATCTGGATCCCGCCCCACATCGCCTGATCCTCTTCCGCGTTCACCTGAGTGAAGTGACCGGCCGCTCCGCTCGCCCGGCGGAATAACGCGTCGGTCGCCCTCGCCCTTTCCCGACGATTTCTGTGCTCGCAATGCTCGGAAGTGCAAAGTGGAAACGCGACACGGCACGCGAGGTCGAGCGGCTGTCACCAAGTCGCTCATCGCTTCGCGCGATGGGCGCTCGATACGATCGCGCGGAGATCGCCTCGCTTCCCGCGCCCGTGGTTCGATACTTCGATTTCGCGCTTCGACAGGGACAGCCGCTCGTCACGGCTGCACTGATCGAGTGGGAAGGCACCTTCAGCATGCGTCCGCGCAGATGGAGTGCCTTCACCGCGACCCAGCACTATCGCGTACAGCCTCCGGGCTTCGTCTGGGATGCACGCATTTGGATGACGAGCCTTGTTCCGGTGCTCGTCCGCGACTCCTATGCGGATCACGAAGGCTCGCTGCGCGCCGCGATCGGCGGGATCGTGAGGGTCGCCGATGCAAGGGGCACCGCGGACATCGCGAGCGGAGAGCTGCTTCGCTATCTCGGGGAGGCCGTCTGGTTTCCCACGGCACTGCTCCCGAGTGCCGGCGTTACGTGGGCCGCACGTGATGACGACTTGGCCACCGCCACCCTCTCGGACGGCACGACATCGGTTTCCCTGGACGCGCACTTCGGAGAGTCGGGAGCGATCGAATCCATCTCCGCGATGCGTCCGCGATCAGTGCGCGGCGCGTCGGTTCTCACTCCGTGGGTGGCTCACGTTCGCGATTACTCGCGCCGGGATGGCATGATGGTACCGACCGTGGGCGACGTCGAATGGCAGCTTCCGGCCGGCACACTCCCGTACTGGCGAGGCCGAGTCGTCAGCGCGCAATACGACTTCGCGCGCTGACGTGCCGCAAACACCGCATGTCGAGCGACACTTCACTGCCGGGGATCGTGTTCGGGACGTCGTCATCGGCATGTCCGATGGACTCACGGTCCCGTTCGCACTTGCGGCTGGTTTGTCGGGCGCAGTCGCATCCTCCCGGCTGATCGTCACGGCAGGATTCGCGGAGGTAGCCGCCGGTTGCATCGCGATGGGATTGGGAGGCTATCTCGCGGCGCGAGGTGATGCCGAGCATTACGCGAGCGAGCTCGCGCGGGAAGAGCGGGAGATCGCCGAGGTTCCGGACGTTGAAGCGGCGGAGGTGGCGGAGGTGCTCACCTCCTATGGATTGAGCGCGACGGAGGCTGGTACAGTAGTGGCCGCGATGCGCCAACGTCCCGTGCAGTGGCGCGACTTCATGATGCGATTCGAGCTGGGCCTCGAAGCGCCGGATCCAAAGCGCGCGCTCCAGAGCGCACTGACGATCGCCTTCGCCTACGTACTCGGTGGGCTCATTCCTCTCTCTCCGTACCTTGCGCTGTCGTCCGCGCAGGTCGCGCTGAAATGGTCGGTGATCGTCACACTGCTTGCGCTCACCGCATTCGGCTACGTCAAGGGACGATTCACGGGCACCGGCCCGGTGCGCAGCGCGGTGCAGACGACCATCATCGGCGGCCTCGCCGCGGCCGCGGCGTTCGGCATCGCGCGCGCCATCAGCTGACTGCCTTGTCGTGCAGCGCGGGGCACGTGACTGCGTAGCCCTGAGCGCGCAGTGATTCCGAGAGCGCGGCCTGTGCCTCCTCCTCGCCATGCACGAGATAAACCTTCTGCAGCCCTGGAGAAGTGCGCCGCACTGACCCCAGCCACGCGGCGAGCTCGGTGCGATCCGCGTGCGCGCTGTAGCCATTGATGATCTCGACCTTCGCGCGCAACTCCACATCGTTGCCCAGCACGCGAATAATCGGCCGTCGCTCTACGATACGCCTTCCGAGCGTGTGCTCCGCCTGATAGCCGACGATCAGAATCGTGTTTCTCGGATTCGAGGCGCCGTTCAATACGTGGTGAAGAATGCGTCCCCCTTCAACCATCCCCGATCCCGCAATGACGATCAGCGGACCCACGCGCGAGTTGAGCGCCTTGGATTCCGCAGTGCTGCTGGTATACGTGAGCTGATCGAAGCGGAAGAGCTGCGCGATGTCGCGTACCGGGCTTTCGGTGCGATCGAAGACATCCGTATTGCGCTCGAACACCGCTGTGGCCCGTGTAGCCAGCGGACTGTCGATGACGATCGGGATCGGCGGAATCGCCTTGTCGCGTATGAGCACCTGCAGATCGTACACGAGCTCCTGCGTTCGACCCACGGCGAATGCGGGAATGAGGATGCGTCCACCGCGGGCGGCTGTTTCGCGAACGACGCGGGCGAGGTGCTCGCGCGCAGACGCGACGCTCTCGTGATCGCGATTTCCATACGTGGATTCCATGATCACGATCTCTGCGGCATCGGTCGGAGGCGCGGGATCGCGAATGATCGAAAGTCCCGTGCGCCCGATGTCGCCGGAGAAGATTAGGCGCGAGCTTCCGGATCCCGTCGTGGCCTCGATCACCACGGATGCCGATCCGAGAATGTGCCCTGCGTCGACGTAGCGGGCGCGCACACCCTGACAGACATCGAACCATTCGTCGTACGCGTGACGCTCCATGAGCTCTTCCGTGCGTGCGGCATCCCTCACGCCGTAGAGAGGTGGGTTCACCTCCCGTCCGTGTCTGGTGAGGAAATCGAAATCGCTTTCCTGGATGTGGGCACTGTCGGCGAGCATGATCGCGCACAGATCTGCCGTCGCCTTCGTGGCGTGAATGACCTTCGCGTATCCGTGGTTCACGAGAAATGGCAGACGCCCGGCATGATCGAGGTGCGCATGCGAGAGCACGACGGCATCGATGTCGGCAATGGGGCACGGCAGTGTCCGATTCTTCGTCTCGGCGTCTTCACGGTGCCCCTGAAAGAGCCCGCAGTCGAGGAGCACTGTCTTGTCGTTGACGCGAACGATGTGACAGGAGCCGGTGACCTCGCGTGCCGCACCCGCAAACTCGACGTCCATGTCGCCTCCGTGCAGTTGTTCGGATTCCGTCCGCGAAACTCTGGCGGAATCTATGGAACAGCGTGCGGAACGCGCGGTTCGGCGGGGAGTTGCAAAATGAAGATCGCACCGCCCCGTGAATTTCGCTCCGCCCACACTCTCCCCCCGTGCGCCTCCACGATGCCACGCACGATTGCGAGCCCCATTCCTGTACCGCGCACGCGCGAATTGCGGTGTGCGGTCCAGAATCGATCGAAGATGTGCGGCACATCGTCGTCCGGGATTCCGGGGCCGCTGTCCGACACCGAGAGCCGAACGCCATCTGCGCGCGCCTCTGCACTCACCTCGATTTCTCCACCGCTCGGCGTGAATTTCAGCGCGTTGCCGATGAGATTCCCGAGTGCCTGCTGCAGGCGATCCGCATCGCACAGAATGGTGGGCAGCTGATCGGTGAACGTCGTCACGAACTTCACGCCCTGCGCCACGGCGAGATCCTCGAACGACAGCGCCACTCGAGTCATGAGCAGCAGCGGATCCTCCGGGCTGCAGACGAGCGACAAGCCGCCTGCCTCGATCGCCGTCACGTCGAGTAAGTCCTGGATCAGGCGTAGCGCCCAACGCGTCGATTCCCGAATCGTCTCCATTGCCTCGCGGCTGCGAACGGCATCATCGAATCCCGCCTCGATCAGCGACGTGGTGCACATGGAGATAACGGCGAGCGGATTGCGCAAATCGTGAGAGACGACGCCGAGTACGTCGTCGCGCGCGCGAATGGCGAGTTGTGATCGCCGGTAGAGCTGTGCGTTATCCACCGCAGAGGCGGCACGCCGCGCGAGCTCGATCGCGAGCGTCATATCCGAGGCATCGTAAGGGCGCCGGGTGTGGTCACGCGCGAAAAGGAGCGCGCCGAGCACGTGGTCACGTGCAACGAGCGGGACCATGAGCATCGATGCAGGCGCGAGGGTACGGAGGAGGAAGAGGTGCTCATCGTCCTCGGCGATCTCCATGAAGAGCTGATCCGTCACCTCGTTGATGAGCTCCGCCTTGCTGTCGCGAATTGTCCGGCGCGTGAGGTAGCGTGCTTGCGAGTGCGGATACGATCGCAGGCGGTTCGCGAGCTCCTGCTTCTGCGGATCCGCGTGCACCACATGGAGTCGCCGCACTGCGCCGGATTCGTCGACGACATCCGCGACGCAGTACGTGGCGAGCGCGGGAACCACGAGATCCAGGAGCGTACGGAAGGTCTCTTCGTACGCGAGCGACGAGTGCAAGACGTCCCCGGCGCGCGAGAGAAAGTCGATGCGCTGTTTGGCGTCTTCGGCGACGGCCCGGGCCTCCTTTTCTCGCGCGAGCAGCGTTTCGCGCTCGGCCTCGGCGCGCCGCTGCCGCGTGACATCCCGCAGTACGGCAGTGAAGAGCGTCTCGCCTTCGAGCTCGATCTTGGATATCGATGCTTCGGCGGGAAAGAGCTCGCCGGTTTTCCGGCGACCCCAGATCTGCCCCCGCTCGCCCATCTCCTTCGCCTGTTCGCTCGAGTGCCGAAATCCCTCGACGTGCACGTGATGCGCCCCCCGGGCGCCCTCCGGAATCAAAACATCGAGGGGCTTGCCGAGTACCTCGGCCGCGGAATACCCGAAGATGCGCTCCGCGGCGGGATTGAATAGTGTTATCCGGTACGCGTTGTCGGTGGAGATGATCGCGTCCGCGGCAAGTGACACGATGCCGCGCAGCTTCGTTTCGGAGTCACTCGTTGATGCTCCTGGATTCATGCTGTAGATGAACAAGAAGCCATCTCGCCTGCAAGTAGCCCGGGCAATTCGAAAGCTCGATGCTATCCGCTTGCGAGCGGCAGGATCACCTCGACGAGGTACTCCCGTCCGTGGCTCCGGAGTGCCGTTGCACTGGCTATGATGTCAGCGAACGCTCGACGCGCGATTGCATCAACGCCGGGGAGGGTACGCAGATGACTGCTCCTCCACATCTACGCCCTGTCTCCGGCGCGCGGAGAGTCGCACGTGATTTCCTCATCGCGCTCGGCGCAGGGGTGCTCGGCTGGATGGGTTGGGCCGTGGTGAGCTGGGCCCGATACGGCCATGACTCGCACCTGAGTGCTGCCGGCGCAGGAGTGCAGAATTTTCTGCCCGACTACGAAGTGCAGGAGCTGTTTCAAGCGCAGGTCGAGGCTCCGGCGCCACTTACACTCGCAACCGCGCAGGCCATGGGCCTCGACGAGTCCCCAGTCATTCGTACGATTTTCCGGGTACGCGAGCTCATGCTCGGCGGCGTGGCGTCCACACCGCTCCCTACCGGAGGGGTGGTCGAACAGATGCGAGCAATGGGATGGGGTGTGCTGCGCAGCACTCCGCAGCGGGAGATCATCCTGGGTGCGGTTACGCAGCCGTGGAACAGGGACGTGGTCTTCCGTGCGTTACCCCCCGACCAGTTCGCGGCGTTCCACGAGCCGCAGTTCGTGAAGATCGTCGTCACCATTGCGGCGACACCGGTCGACAGCGGCACATCGACGCTGCAGATCGGGACGTACGCCACAACCACCGACCCCCACGCGCGCGCGCGGTTTCGGCGGTATTGGGCAGTGTTCTCACCCGGGATCCTGCTCATCCGCGCGATCGTACTGAGCGCGGTGAAGCACGAGGCCGAACGTCGCGCGCGCTCCCGCCCCTGACTTCGGGTGCAGCTCTTGCGAGGCCCCTGTGAATCCCGCCGTTGAGCGGATGAATGCAACCGCTGACACACGGCTTTCCGTGGAGAGAGACGCTAAATGTCCACACCGCATAGTGCCACACCGACTACCGACATGCCCCGCCGCGCGCTGGGCCGGACGCGCGAGATGGTTTCCGCGATTGGGCTCGGAGGATGGCATTTGGGACTCAAGCATGTCGATGAGCCGCTGAGCCTTCGCATCGTGCGCAGCGCGATCGACCGAGGCATCACGTTCATGGACAACTCGTGGGACTACAACGAGGGCGCGAGCGAGACGCGCATGGGCAATGCGCTGCGCGACGGGTATCGCGACAAGGTCTTTCTGATGACGAAGATCGACGGTCGCTCGCGACGCGAGGCCGAGCGACAGCTCGACGAGTCACTCGAGCGATTGCAAACCGATCGCATCGACCTCGTGCAGCATCACGAGGTGCTTCGCTTCGAGGATCCCGACCGCGTGTTCGATGAGGAAGGCGCGAACATGGCGCTGCTCGATGCGCGACAGGCCGGAAAGCTCCGGTTCATCGGCTTTACCGGGCACAAGGATCCACACGTTCATCTACAGATGCTCGAAGTCGCGCGCGAGCGGGGCTTCACGTTCGACGCAGTGCAAATGCCTCTGAACGTGATGGACGCGCACTTTCGCAGCTTCGAGAAGCTCGTAATTCCCGAACTTGTAAAGCAGGATATCGGCGTGCTCGGCATGAAGAGCATGGCGAACGGAATCATTCTGCGCTCGAAGACCGTGACGCCCACCGAGTGCCTGCACTACGCGTTGAATCTTCCGACGTCCGTAGTGATCACCGGGTGCGACAGCATCGCGATCCTCGATCAGGCAATCGAGGCCGCGCAAACTTTCCGGCCCTTGAGCGCGGACCAAGTGGCAGCGCTTCTCGCAAAGACGGCGCAGGTGGCTGCGCGCGGCGAGTTCGAGCCGTTCAAGACGTCATCGATCTTCGACTCCACCGCGACTCATCCGGAGTGGCTCGGAGAGGAGCCGGCGCGGAAACAGGAGTTGATGCAAGCTTGACAGTGGTGAGCCGGCGCGCACGATCCTGCTACGATCGTGCGCGCTGGCCTACCGACCGACCTACGGAGCGGTTGTGCCGCGCCGGCCGATCACCATGCGGTAGATCCAAAGCAGGAGAACGGCGCCGATTAGCGACGCAATGAAGCCCGCACCCTGACCGTCCCGATACCAGCCAAGCGCACGACCGAGGAACGACGCGAGGAGCGAGCCCGCGATGCCGATCACTATGGTAATGATAATTCCGCCCGGATCGCGGCCAGGCATGATCGCCTTTGCGAGTGCACCAACGATCAGTCCGATGATAATAGCCCAGAGCACGAATGCCTCCGTAGTTAGCTGTGAGTCACGCCGATGTTGGCGCCTGTGACGACCTACGTTGCACACAGTGGACCGCGCGCGCGTGTGCAGGTCGTAAACTGAGTCACGGGTTGAGCGTGACCACGACAAGACGGCGCCGGCGAGTCTCGTCACCCGAGGAGTGACTGCCGAGCTCGTTGTACTGGCTCCGGCTGTGCCCGAGGATGGCGCAAGCTCATCGATTCCTTTTTGACCTGGAAACAATTGATCCGATCTCGCGACCCCCGAAAGCTGACCGTTCGCCGTGCCGAGTGGAGCGAGGTTTCCGCACTCGCGCAATTGTGGTATGAGAGCTGGCAGGACGGACATGCCGGGCTCCTTCCCGAGGCACTGCACCGCTCACGCACGCTCGAGAATTTCCACCAGAGGATGGAGGCGCACCTGGACGAGGTACGCGTCGTCGGCCCGATCGGAGCGCCCCTCGGATTCACGATGCTCAGACACGATGAGCTCTACCAGCTCTTCGTCTCGGCCGAAGGGCGCGGCACCGGTGTCGCGACCGCCCTCCTAGCCGAAGCGGAGGATCGGATGCGCCGCCTCGGGATCGAGGCGGCTTGGCTCTCGTGTGCGATTGGAAACGAACGCGCGGCGCGATTCTACGAGAAAAACGGATGGCTTCGCGCCGGCACGTTCGTCGATCGCGTTGAGATTTCGGATGGATCAATGGACATCGAGGTGTGGCACTACACAAAGCGTCTCACACTCTGAGCTCGTTCAGATGACCTCCGCCTGGGCCGCCGCCGTCGCGAGCGCCTCCCGGTTTTCGATCGACGCACCCATATCGGCGAGCTGCAACAGCGCCGAGCGACGAACCTCGTTCGCACTCTGAGATCCGAGAATTTCGTTCGCAAGATCGTGCGCGCCCGTCGCCGCCGCGTCAACGCTGACGGCCATGCCGCGTACCAGTGCTTCGCGCGCCGACGTGGACACGCACATGTGTGCGAAGAACCCGACGATCAACACGTCGGACACCTCGACCGCATCGAGCCACTCTTCGAGTCCCGTGCCGGTGAACGCGCCGAAGACATCCTTCTCGAATAGGCGCTCCGGACCGAATCCCGGCTTTGGCCCCATGCCGGGCGAGAGCTCCGCACCCCACGAACCAGGCAGGAACGCGCGCGACTCCGTCGGCTTGTTGTGATGCTGAATCCATGCGATGGGCCTTCTTTCGGCTCGAGCCTCTTCGATGCGAGCCTGAATAGCAATCATCGCATCGGCATGATTGGGAACCGCCCGAAGTCCCCGGGCCGAGAATTCGTTCTGGACGTCTACTACGAGCAGCGCCTGCGTCATACGACCTCCTGAGATGAGAATTTTTCGATAGTGCGGTACAACCTCATCTCAAGGTGCGGGGCGAAACGCAAACACAAGAATGCCGATAGTTGATATCGGTTAGGGCGATATGCTCGCGTGCGTCGCGGGCGCGTAGGCTGCCGCAACTCCATCGATCAGCTGCTGAATAGCCGGATGCTGTGAGCGCGCGGCGGGCGTGAGCGCCTCCAGACGCATGGGCGGCGGCGCGGGCTGCACGTGTAGCGCGACGACACTGAGATTGCGCATCTCGTCCGCGAGCGCATACGCCGGGAGAACGCCGATCGCCCGCACATCGCGCAGCACGGAGCGCTTCACGCTTTCGACGCTCCCGGTCGGATGGATGAGCGGCGTTGGTAGACCCTCGCTCTGGAGATAGCGCCGTACGAGCAGATGGAAATCTCCTGCTGCGTCGCTGATGTACAACGGATACTCGTCCAGCGCGTCTCGGGGTACGAACGCGTGGGTCGTACGCGCGAGCGGATGTCTCGGTTGTGAGAACACGACGAGCGGCACGTCCTCGGCGATGATTCTCCGCACGACGAGGGTCTTCGACGACTGGTCCTCGATCGGTCTCAGAATCATTCCCACATCCTGCTCGCCAAGCTCGATGCTGCTGCGCACTCCCGCGCACACCATTACCGTCACCTCGAAGCTGGTATTCGGCCAGCGCCGTCGCGCAATTTCGAGATGGGGGCCCAGCACGTATGTGCTGAGTGACTCGTTCGTCGCAATCGCGACTCGTGCTCGCGCACCCGTCGTCGACGCGGCAATGGCCACATGCGCAGCCGTGATCTCATCCAAGACGGAGCGCGCGTGAGGGAGCAACGCAGTTCCGGCGTCGGTGAGCACGACTTCGTGCGAGCCCCGGCGCCGCAGAAACAGCGGGGCTCCCATCGAGCGCTCGAGCGACGAAAGCGCCTCCGAGATCGTCGATTGCGCCAGCCCCAGCGCGCGCGCCGCCGCCGTAACACTTCCGTGTTGAACGAGTGCGACGAACGCTCTCAGCTGTCGTACTTCCACCGCCGAGTTCATTGTAGAACGCTAGAAAGTTCCGCGCCCTCTGTCCACCGCGCCACGCCGCGTTTCTCCTCCGGCGACCCCGGTGATGACGAGCGCACTCCGTAAGCGACCGGCACGGTGCCTGCCTTCCGATCAAGCAACTGGATACGCCATGCGCAAACGGGCAACACGCAAACTGAATGGTGAGCTCGAGGCATCGTGAAAGCCTTGACCATGACGCAGCCGTGGGCAACTTTGGTCGCCCTGGGCGAGAATACCATCGAGACGAGAAGCTGGTCGACGCGGTACCGCGGCGCTCTTGCCATTCATACTGCCACAGCGTTTCCCAGATCGGCGCGTGAGCTCTGTAATGAGGAGCCGTACCGAAGCGTGCTCGCGCGGGGAGGATTCACATCATCAGATGCGCTTCCGCGCGGCAGTGTGATTGCGCTCGCGCGGCTCGACGATGTGATCACATTTACTCGCACATCACTTCGCGAAACGCGCGCGCGGTCGGCGCGCGGGTTACTGCCCGAGCACGAAGCAGACTTTGGAGACTTCTCCCCCGGTCGATTCGGTTTCGTACTGAGCCACGTGCAACGCCTGTCGACACCCATTGCTGCTACGGGAATGCTTGGCCTGTGGGACGTGCCCCCTGGGCTGATGAAAGGACTGGTGCGCGAAGTAGAGACGTAGCCATCAGACGACCACCTCTCGTCCGGGTGTCAGGATGCGGAGACGAGCATCGCCCCCGAATGCGCTGCGTCGGATGAAAGTACGTTCGGATCGCGTACCTTGCGCATCGAGCAAAGCCATTCCCAGATGCCTTCGGGTGTGACTCGTGCACAGACTGTTGGAGCTCGACACCGGAAGGGATTCGCAGACTTCACCGCCTCACACTCCCCCGGAGCGCGGCTTCCTAAGACTTCCCGCGTCGCTTTCTCCGCGCCCCGCCAAATCGCAGCGATGTCGGCGCTCTGCGTGTCCTCCATCGTTGCGCTGGATACATGTGCGCATCACGTGACCAGCTCGCCAGCCACGATTTACGTGGTGCGGCACGCGGAGAAAGACACCATTCCGCACGTGAACCCGCCATTGAACGCCGCAGACCGTGCGCGGGCAGAGTCGCTGGCGGTGACGCTTCGCAACGCCGGGATCACTGTGATCGTAGCGACGCAGCAGCTTCGAACTCAACAGACCGCCGAGCCGCTGGCAGCTGCGCTCCACATCACACCGATCTCCATCCCGATAGACGGAACGAAGCCGCGTGAGCACATCCAGGCGGTCGCCGACGCTGTGCGCAGCGCCGCGCACGAGGGCGCCGTCGTGCTAGTCGTCGATCACCAAAGCACGCTCCCCGGCATCATCCAGGCGCTCGGCGCGCGCAGACCGCCGACGATGTGCGATGTCGAGTTTTCGAATCTCTACGTGCTCACGAGGACGGTCGGGGGCAGCACGGGGACAACTCACGCACACTACGGGGCGCCCGATCCCGCACACGACTCGACGTGCACGATCACCCCTCGCTCCCCGCCGTGATTGCCTTGACGATGACGCATTCCCGCTGGTGCTGTTGGGCGGATATCACCGCGGTCTCCTCTATGCCCGTGTGCTTCGCTGTCATTTGATGTACGTTGAGCTTCTCTACTCTCGAGGAAGGGCGGATGATGTCGTTCTGGTTCGTCGGAGCTCGCGTGGCGTTCGTCACCGCACTGCTCGCATCGGCGGGTGGAGCTCTCTCGGTCGTGAAGGCGCCGACCGATGGCGAGGCCGTCATCCGCGCGATGCACGACAAGTACGCAAAGCGCTGGTATCGGACGCTCAGCTTCACTCAGCAGACGACGCTCCGTACGAAAGCGGATACCATGGCGAAGGAGACGTGGAAGGAACGCTCGGTGCTCCCGGGACGTCTACGCATCGACATCGAACGGGCGGCCGGAGATCTTACCGCCGTCTACTCCGGCGATTCCCTTTTCGTGTGGCGCGGCGACAGCACACTCACGCGCGCCGCGACTCGCAACATCCTCCTCATCATCGGATTCGACGTCTACACCCAATCCGCCGACTCGACGCTCGCGGCGCTCCGGTCCGAGCACTTTGCGATGACGCCGCTACGCGAGGACAGCTGGAAGGGCCGGCCGGTATACGTACTAGGCGCCGCAACCGGCGACCTCCACTCGCACCAGCTCTGGATCGAAAAGGAAAGGTTGTTGTTCGTGCGCGCGATACAGCCTGACGAGCGCGATTCGACGAAGACGGTCGACTTCCGATTCGACAATTACGTGCAGGTGCCAGGCGGGTGGCTGTCGGAGACGGTCGAGGCGTACACCGATAGCAAGTTGGTGCAACGCGAGGAGTACAGCGACGTTCACACGAACATCCCGATCGATCCACAGATATTCGTGCCGCCAGCGTCACGCTGAGCAGTCTCGACGTTGTAGCGGTGCCCGCGGTGACGTGAACTCCCTCACGGGGACGAAAACATCCGCGCGAGCGCAAGCGCGTTCGACGCCGCAGCACCGGATGCCGTGTTGTCGAAGATGCACCACTTCTCCTCGGCGGCATCGCGCTCGATCTGCTGGCGAAGCGCCGTGAGGGCATCGTCGTCGTAGGACGAGTAGTACATCCGCGGCGATCCGTGCAGCCGGTAGTATGAAAGGCCGCGCCATCCACCGGGCTCGCCAGCTCCAGGATGTCGGGCGGGATCCGATGCGACTCGCGCAACGCTTCGTTCCGCCAACCAGCCATCGACCTCCGGAACGAACCAGCTCGCGTGCCGCGGCTCGCACGCGACCGTGAATCGACCGTTTCTACCGAGCAGGCGGCAAACGTGCTCGACGAGATCGGGAGCGAACGCGAAACTCGGAGGAAGCTGCAGCAGCAGCACGCGGAGTTTGGGGCCGAGGTGCGTGACCTCGTCGAGAAACATCTCGATCGCATCGTCGCAGTCTGCGAGTCGCGCCTCGTGGCTCACTGATTTGGGCGTTTTCACCGAGAACTCGAACGTTGCGGGCGTCGCGCTCGCCCAACGCTCATAGGTCGTCGCCCGGTGGGACTTTCGAAATGTCGAGTTGATTTCGAGCGCATTGAGGACCTTTGCGTAGCGCTCCAGCGTGCTCCCACCATCAGGAAACTTGAACGCTACGGGCCTGGATATCGCCCAGCCCGCAGTACCAATTCTTATAGTGGTGCGATCGTTCGGGGAGGTAGAGGTGATTGTGTCTGTGCTCCTGTGATGCGTTCAGCACAAAGTTTTGCCCGACGAAGCATATCCTTACCGGTGGGCGGAACACACGCGAGGCTTGCCGCGACGAGTCCCCTGTCATGCATAGCAGGGTACTCCATGGCGACATACACGCCCAGCGCCAGGAACTCTCCGCCAAACAACTGCAGCGCGTGCCGCTCTCGTACTCGTGGCACGGTTCGCTCTATCGAATCTGCGTCATAGCCCACGAGCTGACACACTCTACGACGATCGAGGCGAATATCTCGATGAGCGAATTCGAGCCAAAACCAGCCAGCGAAAAGGAGCGAGCCCGCTGGGCAGCAGCCACTCGTGTGCAGAGGATGTTCAAGACGACGAGTTTTGCCGCTGCCGCATCGAAGCCTCGGATCCGAAATCGGCATTGAGCCGCGCGATGTTGTGGCAGCGACGTGAACACGGCACATACTCGTGAACCGTGTGGGCTCGTGATCGAGGACGCGCCGAAGTCTCTCGTTCTTTTCAGACTCGAACTCTCAAAGCGTGGTTTGGCGTCCAAACGACGACAGGCCGAGTGCAGAGTCTCGAGGCGCCCACAAAGTACGGAGCACGATGTTCGAGTGCGCCGCGCAGGAGGGCTCGTGACATCGACCGGCCGGCGCCTCTGCGTTCTAGCGGCGCTTGCGTTGCGCTACGAACGCTTCTGCGAGTTGGGGCTCCATACGTGACTCCGATCCTTCGCGTCACACTTCTATACTCACTGGTGCCGGTGTGCTTCACGATCGTGGGTGCGATCATCAGCACGTTCTGGCCGGCAATGCGGCGTCTTCGGAGCCACGTTTTGTATCTCGCGGCGGGAGTGGTTTTCGCCGTCGTCGCCGTAGAGCTACTGCCCGAGATCCAACGGCGCGCGCTGGTCTGGGACGTGATTCTTGGTTTCGCGCTCGGTATCGGTACGATGCTGGCGGTAGATCGTTTGCTGGATCATATCAAAACCAAAGACAATGAAGAAACGGAGGGCGCGGATAGGAGATCGCAGCACGTTGCTGATCGTGTTCGCGTCGCTTCTGATCTCGCGGGCCCGAGTAGTGCCGTCGGTCTCAGCCTCCTCGTAGCGATCGGAATTGACTTCTTACTCGATGGATTGTTGCTGGGCGTGGGATTCGCCGCGGGCGCCAGGATCGGCATACTGCTGGCGCTTGCCGAGGCTGCGGAGCAATTGAGCGTGGGGCTCGCGGTCGCCGGCGAAATGACAAACGCCGGTCTGAGTCGCACCCGTGTCCTCACGATCGTGTCGGCACTCGGCAGCTTGGTATTCGCGAGTGCAGTGCTTGGGGCAACGGTGCTCAGCCGGCTATCCGGGGGCGCGATGGAAATTGTGCTTTCCTTCGGTGCGGCGGCTCTGCTGTACCTTGTGACCGAGGAGCTTCTCCGCGAGGCGCACGAAGAGCGCGAGACGGCAATTGGTGTGATCGTGTTTTTTACAGGATTTCTTGCCTTTCTTGTGATCGGAATGACGCTGGAGTAGATGATGAGGGGCGTTGACGTTCGCACATACTCTTGATGACCGCGGTCCAGGGCGGCCTTGTAGCGACGCAATTTGCGCCGCGCGCGCCCTTTCTGAGGCTGAAGAAAACTGCTCTATCTGCGTGCGCTGTCGCCGCAAGCAAGCCACTCCTCCTCGGCCTTGCACCAGCCTGGCCACCAGCTCGTAATGCCTTCGGCGATCTCCGCTCCCCCGTCTGCGTCTGATGCTGGTGACAGGGGAAGTGTGCGTGACAATTCTTGCCGCGCAGATAACACCGATCTCCTCGTCGAAGACGGAAAGGATCGACGGCACGATTGCCCGGCAAATTTCGGTTGGTGAAGTGCCGAGTCTGCGGCCTGGTCCATCTCAACCTCGCCCAACTGCAAAGGCCTTGAACGCCTACTATCCTCTCGAGTACGCGCCCTATACGCAACGAGGACTATTCGGCGTCCTCACTCGCCTGCTCCGAAAACGGGAAGCCCGCGCCATACGCCGTTCGCTCCCCGCTGGCGCTGAGGTGCTAGAAGTCAGCTGCGCTACCGCAGATTCGCTTTTGCCTTTACGTGAGGCTGGTATTTGCGTTACCGGCGTTGAGTCGAGCGATCACGCCGCAGCCATCGCACGAACCCGACACCACCTCGATGTACACAGCGGAGGACTCGCCGACGCTTCCTTCTCAGGCGGCTCCTTTGATGGAATTCTCATGCGCAACGTTATCGAGCACGTGCCAGATCCGAAGAACGATCTCGCCATTGCCGCGTCCCTGCTACGTTCGGGCGGCTTGCTTTTCCTCCGTACGTGCCCGGATTTGTAGCCTCGTCGTGCGAAAATGCCTAAGTTGGCGCTAACTCCACGAGGCAGATCGCCCGTGTCCGCCGACCTCCGCGAGCGACTCCAGGCATCGCTCGGCACCGCCTACTCGATCCAGCGCGAGCTCGGTGGCGGTGGCATGTCGCGCGTGTTCGTGGCGGAGGAGACCGCGCTCGGGCGGAGTGTGGTCGTCAAGGTGCTCGCGCCTGAGCTCGCGGCAGGCGTAAACGTCGAGCGCTTCCGACGTGAGATCCTGCTCGCGGCGCGACTCCAGCACCCGCATATCGTGCCTTTGCTCACCGCCGGAGAGACGAGTGATGGCCTGCCCTACTTCACCATGCCTTTCGTCGAGGGCCAGGCGCTCCGCGGCGCCATGGAAAAGCGGGGAGCACTCTCCGTCGCCGAGGCGATCCGAGTGCTTCGCGACATAGCCGAGGCGCTCGGCTACGCTCATGCGCACGGAGTGGTGCACCGCGACCTGAAGCCGGAAAACGTTCTCCTGTCGGGAGGCTCGGCGGTAGTGACGGACTTCGGCGTAGCGAAAGCACTCTCTGCGGCGACGGAAGAGGGGAGCGGCACGTTCACCTCGGCAGGTGTGGCGCTCGGCACCCCCGCGTACATGGCGCCGGAGCAAGCCGCTGCCGATCCAGCGGTCGACCACCGCGCCGACCTGTATTCGCTCGGAGTCGTCGCCTACGAGCTGCTCACAGGTCAGGCGCCATTTTCCGGCCGGACGCCGCAACAAACTCTGGCTGCGCAGGTGCTGGAGACTCCGGAGCCGATCACGCTGCGCAAGGCCGGGCTTCCACCGACGCTCGCCACGCTCGTCATGCGGCTACTCGCGAAACATCCCCCCGACCGGCCGCAGTCGGCGGAGGAAGTGCTGCGCGAGTTGGACGCCGTCACATCCGGAGCTATTCCCGCTTCCCAACCGCCGCCGCCAACCAAGCGACCGCGCTGGGTAGCGCCCGCGGTCGGCGTCGGCCTGCTGCTCGCTGTGATGGGCGGCGCCGTGTACGTCTCGCGCACGCGGCTCTCTCGTCACGCGCAGCCCGCGTCCCCGGTGCCCTCCTCCTCGCTCCCGGTGGTTGCTGGCGCTGCCGCCACCGACCACGGCGTCCAGTCGGTGGCGGTGCTGCCCTTCGTCAACATAGGCGCCCGCACGCAGGAGGAATATTTCTCCGATGGCATGACCGACGAGCTGACGGGCGCGCTCGGGAAGGTGCCGGGGCTCCGCGTCGCGTCCAGAACATCCAGCTTCGCTTTCAAGGGTAAGAGCGAGAACGTCAGTGCGATCGGACACGCGCTCAACGTGCGGAGCGTGCTCGAAGGGAGCATCCGGCGCGACGGGCGGAGGTTGCGGGTGCGGGCACAGCTCACCGATGTCGCTGACGGGTTGGCGCTCTGGTCTGAGACGTACGAGCGGGACGAACAGGACGTCTTCCAAGTACAGGAGGACATCGCGCGCGCAATCGTCAGCGCGCTCCGGGTCACACTCACAGGAGTCCATCTAACCGGTGGCGAGCGGTTGGTGAATACCGGCACGAGCGACGTAGTGGCGCACGACTTATACCTTCAGGCTCGCTTTTTTGCGCTTAAGTTCACAGAGCCGGCCCTACGGCGCGCCATCGAGCTATACCGGGAGGCATTGTCGCGCGATCCGAACTACGCGCCGGCGTGGGCCGGGATCGCTGACGCCTGGAGCAACCTCGGGGACGATTTCGTCGCGCCACGTGATGCATATCCAAACGCGCGCGCTGCCGCGGCGAGAGCGGTGGCGCTCGACTCGACGCAGGCAGAGGCGCACGCCGCGCTCGGGGCCGTCCTGTACAACACGTGGGACGCGACTGGTGGAGGGCGCGAGCTAGGACGCGCCCTTGCGTTGAATCCCAACATCGCCTCCACGTGGGGCATTTACAGTGAGGTGCTACTGTTCAGAGGAAAGCTCGACTCGGCGGTGGCGGCGAACCGTCGGGCGATTGCGCTCGACCCGCTCGACCCCTATCAGCGTGTCGCGCTTGCGTGGACGCTCATTTCAGCGAATCGCATCGATGAGGCCGTAACGAAAGCGCGAGAGGCGCTCGCGCTGGACCCTCACTATGGTCTTGCATACGTCAGAATCGGTTATGCGCAGCTGATCGCCGGCCACCCCGCAGCGGCTCTCGAGGCGTATCGGCAGGTGGAGGGGTTCGCCCCCCGATCTCAAGCCGGCATGGCGGTCGCGCTGGCGCGTCTCGGCAGACGGAACGAGGCGCGACGTGTGCTCGCGAACATGGAGCGTGATGCCGCGCGGCATTATGTAAGCGGGGAAGGCATCGCGTGGGCCTACATAGCGCTCGGGGAAACCGACCGAGGGATGCTGTGGCTCGAGCGCGCAGTTCGCGACCGAAACGCCAACTTGCTTCGCCTCGCGACGGACCCGCGCTGGGAACCGGTTCGCGGTGATCCGCGCTTCGTCGCCCTCGTCCAGAAGGTGCAGCCGTGGTGATCATGCCGATCGGCGAAGCAAGCCCACCGTCGGATCAGATAGTGGGCGGGTCGCTCTCCCTCTTCCGATGCCGGTCCATGGCGAGCGCCGTCATGAACTTCTCCGCAACTCGCTTATCACCCGCGCGCAGCACGAGCACGCCCGCGTCGCTGGATCCATCGGAGAGCGTCGTCGCGACGCCGGCGCGTTCCAGGAGTGCGCTCGACGCGCCGAATGCAAGGATGGTCTTGCAGTGCCGATATTGGTTCATCACGAACTCGGTCGTATGGCCGTCGGCGGCGAGCGCCTTCACACCGGCCTTTCCATCGGGAAGCACGAGCGCGTCGAACAGCACCGACGGCGAATTCTCCATCGATGCATCGGCTTCGATCACATCACCCGCCGCGGCTTTGTAGCTCCCGAGTCGCGGACCGACGAAGCGCGGAACGGCACCGGCGTCGGTGAGCGCGGCGTGCAGAGCCGTCAGCGAATCTCCCTCGACGCCGTCCGCCACGAGGATCGCCACCTTACGTGTACGCACGCCGGTCTCGCCAGGCCGCGCCGCGAGCGACAGCGCGGGAGAGACGGAGACTTCCGGTGCAGTCGGAGTCTCGAGCACGCGCGCCATCGCAACCGGCAGCTCCATGCCGATCCCCTCGGCCACCTGCGCCGCGAGATCCTCGTCGACGTTGCGCAGCGACGCGAGCATCCGCTCGCGGATTGCAGGGACAGTCAACTTGCTGAGCTCGAAGCGGAAGGCGCCTACGATGTGGGCCTTCTCCCATTCCGCCTGGCTATTGTAGAAGAGCGTCGCCTGCGTGTAGTGATCGGCAAACTTCTCCGGTTTGCCGCGCAGCTTGTCTTCCTTCACCGGCTCCGGAAAGGAGACAAACCCCTTCGCACCGGCTTGGAACGGCGCGCCGCCCGCAAGCGAGTTGGGCTCGTACGCCACGCGTCCGCGCGCGATCGCTTGACGATGGAGTCCGTCGCGCTGGTTGTTGTGCACCTCGGCGATCGGGGAGTTGATCGGGATCTCGTGAAAGTTCGGCCCGCCGAGTCGCGTTATCTGGGTGTCGACGTATGAGTGGATGCGGCCCGCGAGGAGCGGATCGTTCGAAAAATCGATCCCTGGCACCACGTGCGCCGTGCAAAACGCCGCCTGCTCCGTTTCGGCAAAAAAGTTGTCCGGGTTCCGGTTGAGCACCATCCGTCCAACGGGGCGAACTGGAATCAATTCTTCCGGGATGATCTTCGTCGCATCGAGCACATCGAAGCTGAACTGCTCCGCCTGCTCTTCGGTGAATATCTGCAGTCCGAGTTCCCACTCGGGATACTCGCCCGCCTCGATCGCCTCCCACAGGTCGCGGCGATGGAAGTCCGCATCTGCTCCCTGGATCTTTACCGCTTCGTCCCACAGGAGCGAGTGAGTTCCTTGCTTCGGGGTCCAGTGAAACTTCACGAACACCGAGTCGCCCTCGGCATTCACCATCCGGTAGCTGTGTACGCCGAAACCCTGCATCATCCGATAGCTGCGCGGGATCGCGCGGTCGGACATCACCCACAACAGCATGTGGGTCGACTCCGGCATCAGCGAGACGAAATCCCAGAACGTGTCGTGCGCGGAAGCCGCCTGTGGCATCGCATGATGCGGCTCCGGCTTGACGGCATGCACGAGATCGGGAAACTTCATCGCGTCCTGGATGAAGAACACCGGGATGTTGTTGCCGACCAGATCCCAGTTGCCTTCATCCGTGTAGAACTTGACTGCGAAGCCGCGCACGTCGCGCGCCGTGTCCACAGAACCACGCTCGCCCGCCACGGTGGAAAACCGCACGAACACCGGCGTCTGCTTCCCCGCTTCCTGGAATGGGGCCGCACGCGTGACGTCGGTGAGCGGCCGGTAGCACTCGAAAACCCCATGTGCCCCCGACCCGCGCGCGTGCACGATACGCTCGGGAATCCGCTCGTGATCGAAGTGCGTGATCTTCTCGCGGAGAATGAAATCTTCGAGCAGCGACGGTCCCCGAAGCCCCGCCTTGAGCGAGTTCTGGTTGTCACTTACCTGGACGCCCTGGTTGGTCGTCAGCACCTGCCCTGTGTTGTCGACACGCACACGAGAAAGCGGGTCGGTGGTGGGATCGTCTCCCTCACCGGCTGCGGGCCCCGTCTTATCGTTCGCGTTTTCCTCCGTGCGCGTACTTGCGCCCACTGAAGCGTCCGCTGCGGCGAATGAAAAGCCGCGCACCGGACAGACGGCGTTCTCGCGGCCGAACTCACTAGGCTTGTTTGAGTTGAATGGCACCTGCGCCACGAGCGCATCGGTCGCCGCGGCCTTCTCGGCGAGCGCGTCTCCCGCCGTCGCAGGAGACGGGTGTGAAGGACCGCTGTCGGTGTTGCGCGATGCGGCTTTCGCCGCCTTCGGATTCCTGGGACCATCCTTGGGGCGGGACGCGCGTGCGGACCGAGACACTGAGTTCTTCTTTTTTGGCATGTGGTCGGATTCGAGGTGAGGCGCACGGAGCAAAGTCCGTTCCGAAAGTCGAAATCAGTGTGGGTGATATCCTGGAGGTGGCCGCAGGTTACCGACGGGCAAGCAGCTGCGCCGGGACACCCCGACAGAACACCGCTTCAATCCGGTTCGCGCACCGCGCAGCGCACGCTGAGATCAGGCGCGACAACTCTCCCGTACAGGCCGGAGGCCGGAGTGGGCGTGGGGACGTCGGTGATCTTGCTCGTGGCTGAGAATCTGAACGTCAGCGCGAGCGCCGCGATCGCTCCGAATCGGTAGTCGCGCTCGCGCTCTACGTGCCTAGCGGACTGCAGTTCGTCGGAAGGTTGC
>JBDTXN010000004.1:0-52884 GCA_040006175.1 Gemmatimonadota bacterium
GAATCTTCGAGATCCTCGAAGCCACGGGCGTATTCGCACCGGCGGAGATCGATGTCGCGATGGAGCTGTTCGATGACGGGATGCGATCCTCCGAGTCATATGAGCTCATCGGCGTGGTCGACGAGCAGGGCACGTTGCAGGGCTACGCGTGCTGGGGGCCCACTCCAGGCACCGACGGCGGCTACGATCTCTACTGGATCGCCGTGGATCCGCGCGCGCAGGGCGGCGGCTACGGCAGTGCGCTGATGCGCGCGGTCGAAGAGCTGCTGCGCGAGCGCGGCGCCCGGCTGCTCGTGATCGAGACGTCCTCGCGCGAGGCCTACTCGCAGACGCGCAGCTTCTACGAGCGGGGCGGATACATGGAACGCGCACGCGTGCGCGGGTTTTATGCGGTAGACGATGACCGCGTGATTTTCTCGAAGATGCTGGCGGTACGCGCCGGCCAGGAGGGTCGCCATGAGTGAGTGGCAGAAGGTTCTGCGCGAAGGAAGCGTCGACACACTCGAGAAGCTGGCCGAGAAGTTCGGCCGCGACGTGATCGACGTCGAAGCGCTGCGCCCGGCGTTCGACGCATTCCAGGTGCGCATCACGCCAGCCGCGCTGGAGCAGATCAAGGAGATCGGCGATCCAATCTGGAATCAGTACGTGCCGACGATTCGCGAGCTGGAGATAGTGGACGGCGTCGTCGACTCGCTCGACGAAGACGGCGACTCGCCGGTGCCCAACATCACGCACCGTTATCCGGACCGCGCCCTCTTTCTGGTGAGCCCGGTCTGCGCGTCGTATTGCCGCTTCTGCACGCGGCGACGGAAGGTGGGCGATCCGGAGAAGATCCCGCTGAATCAGTACGACTCCGCATTCGCGTACATTCGGGAGCACACGGAGATTCGCGATGTCATCCTCTCGGGCGGCGACCCGATGATGCTTTCGGATCGCCGCATCGAATACATTCTCGAGAAGCTGCGCGAGATTCCGCACGTCGAGATCATCAGGATCGGAAGCCGGATCACCTCGCACCTCCCGGAGCGCATCACCCCGGAGTTCTGCGAGATGGTCCAGAAATACCACCCGATCTACATGAACACGCACTTCAATCATCCCAGCGAGCTCACGCCGGCAGCGGTCGCCTCGCTCGACCGGTTGTCGCGCGCAGGTGTGGTGCTCGGCTGCCAGACCGTGCTGCTCAAGGGTGTGAACGACGATGCGAGGGTGATGATGAAGCTGATGCACGAGCTGCTGAAGGCGCGAGTGCGTCCGTACTACATCTACATGGCGGACCAGGTGGCCGGGGGCGAGCACTTCCGCACGATGGTCCAGACCGGGCTGGAGATCATCCAGGCGCTTCGCGGATGGACATCGGGGCTCGCGGTGCCGCACTTCGTCATCGACGCACCGGGGGGCGGCGGCAAGGTGCCGCTCCTCCCGGAGTACGTCGAATCCATCACGGATGACGAGGTGATCTTCCGCAACTACGAGGGGAAGCGGTTCACCTACAAGCAGCCAAGGGCGACGGTGCCGGTGTAGCTATTCGGCGCTGGACCCGGCGTGCGAGATCGACGGCGCGGCATTCACGCGCCGCCGCACCGCTTCGATGTCCTCGACAGGACGCACTTCGATGCTGCCGGTGCTCGACCAGGGAAACTCCGATGCCAGACGGAGCGCTTCCTCCATGTCCTCCGCCTCGATCAGGTTGAATCCCCCAAGTACTTCCTTCGTCTCCGCAAACGGGCCGTCATGCGTCGTCGTACGACCGTTGCGCACGCGGATCGTCTTGGCGGTGCTGGGACTCTTCAGCATTCGCGACTCGAGCAGCTTCCCTTCCTTCTTCATCTCGTCGGCCTTCGAGAGGCACCCACGCATTGTCGTGTCGAACTCGGCGGGCGGAAGCGCCTCGAGCAGCTCCGGCTCGTTGTAGATCAGGACGATGAATTTCATGGAGACATCGAGGTAAGAGGTGTCGGGATAATCTAACTCTTGGGCGCCACGCGCTTGAGGTAGACGCCCTCTCCGAACGTGAGTCCCGCGACAGAGCCATCGTCGGCGAGCCGGAAGGTGACGAGCTGCCGCCCCCGATACGCTTTGTTCCAGTACGCCATGAAGCTGTCGTAGTGCCAGTGCACCAGTTTCACCGAGGCGAGCGGGTTGATCGTGGCTACGAGCTTCCCGCCGTTCAACGCAACCGTGGCCGTGCCGTACAGGCTGTCGCTGTACGCTCCTGCGTATCGCGCGAGCGGGAGCGATGGCTGCGTGCCGGTCACGTGCGCGGCATCGACCCGGTGCTCCGCGTCCTTGCGCTCCGCTCGGAGCTTCGCGTACATCGGAAGCATCTCGGCGCTCCAGTCGTGCGAGGTGGGTCCGAGATAGCGATCGAATGCGGTGTACATGAGCGCCTGTCTCAGCTCCGCATGATCGCGGTTCGCGAAGATCACGACTCCCATGCGCTTTGCCGGGATCAGGCCGACGATTGCCGAGAGCCCGTCGATGCTGCCGGTGTGGAAAGCCACGAACTCGCCGCGGTAATCCTCGAGAAACCATCCCTGCCCGTACGCCTGGAAGCGGGGATGCGTGAGCTTCGCGGTGGGGTAGAACTCCTTGTCGTCGACGAGAATGTGTGGTGCGAAGAGGTCGGCATAGCCGCGTGTCGAGAGCAGCCGCTTGCCGCCCAGCCGGGCGCTGTCGAGGAGGAATCGCATCCAGATCGCCATGTCGGACACGCTCGAGTACATCGCGCCCGCAGGTGCGATGTTGTCCGCATCGTCGCGCGCGATGGCGCGCAGGGTGTCGTTCACGAAGTCGTGCGCGGAGGTCACGTTCGGATGCGTCTGCTCATCCGGCGTGCGCGTGGTCGTTTCGCGCATGCCGAGCGGGGTGAGGATTCGATCGCGCACCAGCTGCGCCCACGGCACGCCGGCCCGCTGCGCGGCAATCTCGCCCGCCAGGGCGTAGGTGATGTTCTGATACTCGAAGTGAGCACGCACCGGCGCATTCAGCGGCACGAAGGCCAGCCGGCGCATGATCTCCGGGAAGGACGAGGTGTCCTGGTACCAGATGAAGTCCGCTTCGGGAACACCGGTGCGGTGCGCGAGCAGATCCGCCACCGTGATCTCGCGCGTCGCCGCTGGATCGTATAATCGGAACGTCGGCAGGTACGTGATCACCGGCGCGTCCATGCGAAGCTTTCCTTCGTCGGCGAGCTGCTCGACCACGAATGCGGTAAACGCCTTCGTGGTGGACGCATTCGCGAAGAGCGTGTGAGCATCGACCGAGTCGCGGGTACCGAGGCGACGCACGCCGTACCCTTTGGCGAATACCACGGAGTCGTCTTTCACAATGGCGATCGCGAGGCCGGGAACGTTCCAGTCCTTCACGCCGCGGGCGACGTACGCGTCGAGGCCGCCGAGCGGGGACTGCGCGAGGGCGGGGAGCGACGCGGCGAATGTGAGCGCTGCGGCGCAGGCGAGTAATCGGTGAGTGCGCATGGCGTCGAAGTTACGGCGGGTACAGGGCGATCTCCAGTTCGCCCCTGAGACCCTCCGATCCCGGATGCACGAACGGGAGCGCCGAGGCGCTCCCGTTCATCCTTCGTTCGGACTTGGAAAGTTCGTTAGTCACCCTCGAGTTCAAAGGCCATTCCGTCCGTCTCGCGGAAAATCTCGAGCACGCTCTCGATCTTCGCGATGGCAGCCCGCGTGGGCTCGATGACGGGATCCAGAGTGATCGAGATGGCGCGTCGTGCGCCTTCCGGCCAGTCCGGCATGTTCAGACCTGCGACGAGCCGCTGAATCTTCGATCCGAAGTGCGCGACGAGATGTTGCGCGGTAGCAGTGAGGACATCGAGTGGGATGTCCAGATCGCGGGTGACGATCTCGCCCGTGGCGGTATCGCGCCACGCCGCATCACCCACTGCTCCACGCCCGACCAGAAGGCCGAGGTGGCGGAAAGTGCCGGGGCCTACGCCAGTGCGATGACTTTCCACCGCGGCAGCGAGCGCCAGGGCGAGCGAAGCGGTCTCGGGAACGCCATAGAGGGTCACGACATCACGGTCGCAACGCTCGGAGGAGAACGCCGAGGGCACCGAGTCCACCCGCGCGAGCACAGGGGACAGATCGACACCTTCCTCGAGCATTACGAGGAAGTCCATTTTCCCTCCTGTGAAAAAATGGGCGTGCGCCGGACGTTCGCAGACGTCCGCGAGCCATTTGCTCGAGCTATCGAATGAGCAAGAGCGGGGCCCGGCTCTGTTGCGGGCACTTTCGCTCTTCTCGCGTCGTACTACACCTCTATGATACAGGCGTGCGACACCGCCGAGAGCGAACAACACCGAGTGTTGCCTTTAAGTGACACCGCTGTTTCACTCCGCGACGATTCGTTTCAGCTGCTCGACATTCTGCGCGTGGATGCCCACAGCCCTGCCGCCAGCGCGGCGGCCAAAACGACGTAGATGAAGGTCGTTTCTCCGCTGGAGAGCAATTGCTCGAATCCGGGACGAAGGCCGTTGGGCGCGAGGAAGCGATCGGTGAGATACGCGACGATCCCGACGCTGACGGGTGCGATCGCGCGCGCCCATCCTGTCAGCGGTGCAGCGACATAGGCGAGAAGAAGACCCCAGATGATCGTGGAGGCGAAGTGAATCACGAGCGCGCCGACGGTGATGGCCGGCTGGAACCCCGTCGTCATGTACGCGCGACTTCCAGCGAACATGTGGGCGACGGCGTTGAGAGGTTGCAGCGTCGCGCCCCGCGCGTGACCGAAACCCATCAGGGCTCCGGCGGTCGCGGCGCCGGCGATCACGCCGAATCCGATTCCATCCCGCACTCGATTCTCATTCACCCTTGAAAGAAACGCGTCTCGCATCTATCGATCAAGAGCGATTAACTTCGGCTCACTCGCGAACTCACCACAAAATTGGGGCATATGTCCGACGTGCTGATGCACGATTCTGTCCTGGTCGTCGAAGACGATCCAGATCTGCTCGCGGTGCTACCTCGCATTTTGAGCACGGCGGGCTATCAAGTCCGGACGGCATCGGACGGCGAAGATGGGCTCCACAAGGTGCTCGACGATGCGCCTGCGATCGCCATTCTGGACGTAGGGCTGCCGAAGCTCAGCGGGTACGAGCTCGCGCGCGAGCTGCGATCACGCGGCTACCAATTCCCCGTTCTGATGCTGACGGCGCGCGTGACGCTCGACGACAAGGTGAGCGGACTCGACGCGGGCGCGGATGACTACCTGGCGAAGCCCTTCGAGTACGCCGAGCTGCTCGCGCGCGTGAAGGCCCTGCTGCGACGCTCGGCGATCACGGCCGGAAGCTCGACAATGCGTGTGCGCGATCTCTCGGTGGACCCCGTCGCCCGTCGCGTCGAGCGCGCGGGGAAAGTGATCGAGCTCACGCAGAAGGAGTACGCGCTGCTCGAGTATCTCGTCCGCAACGCCGGACGGATCGTGTCTCGCCAAATGATCAGCGAGCACGTGTGGAAGCATGATGTGGATCCGCTCACGAACGTCGTTGACGTCTACATCAACTATCTCCGAAAAAAGCTGGACGAGGACAAGCACAACCCGCTGATCCAGACTGTTCGTGGCCGTGGGTATCTGATAAAGGAGTAGGGCCCCCAGGCCCTCCGCCCCGATTACCGGTACCCGGCCGCCTGAAGCGTGAACAGCTCCGAGTAGAGTCCGCCTCTCTCTACCAGCTCTTCGTGCGTACCCTCCTCTACCACGCCGCCGTTCTGTAGCACGATGATGCGATCCGCCATCCGCACCGTCGAGAATCGATGCGAGATGAGCACCGCCATTCGCCCGGCGACGAGCTCCGCGAAGCGACTGAACACCTCGTACTCCGCTCTCGCGTCCAGTGCCGCCGTGGGCTCGTCCAGGATCAGGAGCTGCGCCTCGCGCAGGTACGCGCGCGCGAGCGCGATCTTCTGCCATTCGCCGCCCGATAGCGCGACTCCGCCCTCGAAGCGGCGGCCGAGCATCTGTTGGTAGCCTCCCTCGAAGCGCGGCAGCAGGGATGCCGCGAGCGACTGCTCCGCCGCATCGACGATCTCCGCAGGCACAGCCGGCTCGGCGCCATCGCCGTCGACGTGATCGAGGTATCCGCGCACGCGCTCGATCTCGCCAACCCCGATGTTCTCGTCGAATCGCATGTCGAAGCGCACGAAATCCTGGAAGATCACGCCGACTGCGCGGCGCAACTGCCCCAGGTCGTACTCGCGGATGTCCACCCCATCGAGGAGAACGCGTCCCTCGGTCGCGTCGTAGAGCCGCGGAAGCAGCTTCGTGAGGGTCGTCTTCCCTGCCCCGTTCTCGCCCACGAGTGCAATGCGCTCACCGGGACGCAGCACGAAGTTGATGTGCCGCACGGCCCACCGCTCACTCCCCGGATAGCGAAAGCCGACGTCTTCGAACACGAACCCTTCTCTGATCACCGCCGGCACCGCGCGGCTCCCGCTCGCCGTGGTGATCGTCGGCTTCATCTCGAAGAAGTCGAACAGGTCCTTGAGATAGAGGCTTTGTTCCGAGATGTCGCTCGCGTTCGACAACACGCGCTGGACGATGTCGCGGCTTCTTCCGAACGAGGCGGCAAGGAAGGTGAGTGAACCGATCGTGATGCTCCCGGCGATCGTGCGCGCAAGGATCACGACGTACGCGGCATAGTACCCGAGCGTGCCGAAGATCGACAGCGCACTGCTCAAGATTCCCTTACGTATGGACAGCCGCTTGTTGTCCTCGTAGAACTTGCTCGCGAGCACGCGATACCGCTCGACGATCCAGTTCGCGATGCCGAACATCTGCACTTCCTTCGCCGTCACATCACTCGCGCCAACGTAGCGCAGATAGTCGAGCTGCCGCCGCTCCGGCGTGTACCGGAAGAGCAGCGAGTACTCGAGCCCCGCGAAGTGCGTCTCGCCCAGAAAACTCGGCAACACCGAGATCGCCAGCAAAAGCAGGAGCCACGGGCTGTACACCGCCAGCGCGGTGCCCAGCGTCGCGAGCGTGAGCAGGTCCTGACCCATGGTCAGCAGCTCGGAGAGCAAGCCGATGCGTCCCACTGTCTGCCGGCGCGCGCGCTCGAGCTGATCGTAGAAGGCAGGGTCCTCGAACTGCGCGAGATCGAGAGTCGCGGCGTGCTCCATCAGCCGAATGCTCGTGTGAATCGAGAACAGATCGCCGAGCAGGCTCTCGACGAGGGCCGATGCGCGCCCGAGCAGGTCGCCGCCGAACACGATCGCGATCTCGGCCGCCACGAGATGCCAGAGCGGGGTGGCCGACCCGTGCGTGCTGCGCAGCGCGACGACCCGGTCGATGATGAGCTTCCCGATCCACAGCGCCGCAACTGGCACGAACGCGCGCGCCATGCGAAGCACCGTCATGATCAGGGTGTACGGCGGGTGGGTATTCCACACGAGCTTGATCAGCTTCGGCACATACCGAAGTGCGCGCACCCGGTCACCCCAGGTGGGATCGGGAACCGGGGTGGCTGGCGGACGTCCGCGACGCGCTGGAGGCATAGAGGAAAACTAGCGATCGCGGAGCATCGAGCGTGTTAACGAGTGTGCGCGCCATGCGTCTACCGAGTATTCGCTGGAGACATTCGCACATGCGTTGCATCGCTCACCTTCCCGCTCTCGCGCTCACCGCCGCGTGCACCCTCGGCGCGTGCAGCTCCGCGCACCACGCCGTCGCGGCGCTCCCCGCGAGCGGTGAGGTCGCGGCGCAGAGCGAGCGCGAACAGACCGCCGACGAGCAGGTGAAACACGCGCTCAATCGTCTCGGATTCGGCGCCCGGCCCGGCGACATCGACAGGGTGCGCTCGATGGGCGTCGACAGGTGGATCGCGCTTCAGCTCTCGCCACAGGAGATCGACAATGCCGCAACGGAGCAGTTCGTGGCGCGCTTCCCGGTGCTCGCGCAGAGCTCCTCCGAGCTGCTCACCGAGTATCCGCTGCCCCGGCAGCTGATCCGGGAGAAGCGTCGGGGGATGGCGCGCCCCGGCGAAGCGGTCGCACGCGACAGCGCCGTGGGCAAGCTCGCGGGACTCGATCCAACGTCCGCAGACTCGATGCGCACCAAGGCGGCCGGGCGTCTGTCGCGGCAGCTCCTCACCGCGCTGCAAACGGCGAAGGTCGCGCGCGCGGTCGTGAGCGACCGTCAGCTCGAAGAAGTCATGGTCGACTTCTGGGAGAATCACTTCACCGTCTTTGCCGGCAAGGGACCCGAGCGCTATTTCCTGGGCGAGTACGAGCGCGTGGGCATCCGCCCGCACGCGCTCGGGAAATTCCGTGACCTGCTCGGCGCCGTCGCGAAGAGTCCGGCAATGCTCTTCTACCTGGACAACTGGGAGAGCACCGTCGAGGCGGACCGGCCGGCGCTCGCTGCGCGCAGGTACGCACGCGGCGGTGACGGCAGCAAGAAGGGGCGTCCGCGCGGGCTCAACGAGAACTACGGGCGCGAGTTGCTCGAGCTTCACACACTCGGCGTGGACGGCGGCTATACGCAGGCCGATGTGCTGGTTGCGGCGCGGTCGTTCACCGGCTGGAGCGTGGAGAAGCCGCGCGAGAGCGGCGCGTTCGTGTTCCGCCCCGCATTTCACGACGCTGGAGAGAAGCACTTCCTCGGCCACACGCTCGCGGCGAATCGCGGAATCGAGGACGGAGAGCAGGTGCTCGACATCGTTGCGAGGCATCCGGCGACCGCGCACTTCATCGCGACGAAGCTCGTGCGCCGGTTCGTGAGCGACTCGGTTCCGCCTGCGCTGGTCGAGCGCGTAGCGGCGACGTTCACCCGCAGTGATCGCGACATCCGCGAATGCCTGCGCGCGATCGTCACGTCGCCGGAATTCTTCTCGCGTGGCGCGTACAAGGCGAAGGTCAAGTCGCCCTTCGAGCTCGTGGTGAGTGCCCTCCGAGCCGTCGGCGCGCACCCCGACAGCACGCCCCGCACCTCGCAGCTGATCGCGAAGCTCGGCGAGCCGCTCTACGGACATCTCGCGCCGAACGGCTACCCCGAGCGCGGCGATGCCTGGATCAACACGGGCGCGATCCTCGCGCGCATCAACTTCGGCCTGCTCGTGGCGTCGGGGCGCGTTCCCGGCGCATCGCCAACCGAGTGGACGGATGAGAAGGCGCTCGCCAACGTATCGCGCGAGGCGCAGGTGGACGGTGTGATTCGCGCCATCCTCGGAGGCGAGGCGTCACCGGACACGCGAAAGGTCCTCTCGAGCGCAGTGAATCCCATGGCCGCTGACAGCACCACGAACGCGACCAGGCGCGGCGGACTCGAGACGATGGTCGGACTCGCGCTCGGCGCTCCCGAATTTCAACGGCGGTAGATCATGCAGCGACGTGTCTTTCTCAAATCGGGCGCGCTGGCGCTCGTGACGATGGGGCTCTCTCCGTCATTCCTGCGACGCATGGTGTACGCGCAGGGAGTTCCGCAGACGCAAAAGGGTAAGGTGCTGATCTGCCTCTTCCAGCGCGGAGCGGCGGATGCGCTCAACATCGTCGTGCCGCACGGCGATCCGCACTACTACGCGTTGCGCCCGAACATCGCGATCGCGCGGCCGGGTAGCGCCGAGGGCGCGATCGATCTCGACGGTTTCTTCGGTCTGCATCCGGCGTTGGCTCCGCTCGAGCCGCTCTGGCGCAGCGGGATGCTGGCGCCGGTACACGCTGTTGGGAGCCCGAGCAATACCCGCTCGCACTTCGATGCGCAGGACTACATGGAGTCCGGCACGCCGGACGTGAAGGGAACGCCCGATGGATGGCTGAATCGCTTTCTCGCGGCGAAAGATACGTGCGCCGAGTGCGAGCTGCGGGCGTCGCCGTTCCGCGCTGTAGCGTTCGCGCAGCAGACGCCGCGAATTCTGGAGGGCCCGGCGCCGACCATCGCGATGTCCAGCCTCGACGATTTCACGATTCGAGCGACCGGCTCGGACGTGCAGCGACTCGAGGCGCTCTATCGCACCGGGTCGGCCGACCTGATTCATGGTGCCGGCGCGGAGACGTTCGATGCCGTGAAGATGCTGAAGTCTGCGAGCCCGCAGAAGTACGCGGCGGAGCACAATGCCAACTATCCGACGTCGCCGTTCGGACAGAGCCTCAGGCAGATCGCGCAGCTCGTGAAGGCGAACGTCGGACTCGAAATTGCGTTTGCAGACGTGGGTGGATGGGACACGCACGTGAATCAGGGAGGCGCCACCGGGCAGCTTGCGAATCGCCTCGCAGACTTCTCACGCTCCATCGCCGCGCTCGTGACGGATCTGGGCGACCGCATGGACGACGTCGTGATCATGACGATGTCGGAGTTCGGGAGAATGGCGAAGCAGAATGGAAGCGGCGGAACAGACCACGGTCACGCGGGCGCGCTGTTCGTGATCGGCGGTCAGGTGCGCGGACACAAGGTGCACGGACGCTGGCCGGGTCTCGCGCCGGAGCAGCTCAACGACGGCCGCGATCTCGCGCTCACGACGGATTTTCGCGCGGTGTTCTCGGAGGTCGTGCGCACTCACTTGGCCGCGTCGCGCAGCGATGCACTGTTCCCCGGATTCACTGCCACCTCGCCGGTGGGCGTGGTGTAATTTTTTGTATAGAGTGTGGAGTTTCGACGCTGCCACATCGATCGTCTCCGGCAGGACTACACTTGTGCGCCGGGATGATTATTCTTCCGGCCCCACCTGCCCCATTCAAGGATGTCAATGTTTCGTGTCCCACGCACGATGCTCTCTCTGCTCCTCGCCACGCTGGCGTGCCAGGGCGCCTCACGTAGCGCGACCGTCAGCCGTGCGGCGCATGGAGAGGTAACGACTGATCATCGTGCTCCGAACGAGCTCGGACGCATTCCCATTCTCGAGTACCACCTGCTCGGCGACAGCGAGACGCGCTGGCACGTGGAGCGCAATCATTTTCGTCGCGACCTCGAGCTCCTCTACGAGAGTGGCTATCGTCCGGTGACCGTCTCGGAGATGATCGACAAGAAGATCGACCTTCCCGCCGGGCTCTCGCCCGTCGTGTTCACCTTCGATGATGCGGGCCCGTCGCAGTTCAGCTACATCGATCACAATGGAACGCTGGAGATCGATCCGAACAGTGCGGTCGGCATCTGGCTCGCGTTTCACAAGGAGCACCCCGACTGGCAGAACAAGGCGACGTTCTGCATGCTGCCCGGTGGCGCGGCGGGACATTCCTTTTTCGGCGAGAAGGGAATCGAAGGGCAGAAGTCCGAGTGGCGGTTCCGGAAGGTTCAGTTTCTCGCGAAGCAGGGCTTCGAGCTTTGCGGGCACACGCTCTGGCACGCGAACCTAGGGAAATACAGCGATGCGGTGGTGCAGGAGCAGATCGCGCGGGGGACGATGGCGATCGACTCGGCGGTGCCTGACTATCGCGTTCGCACGTTCGCGCTGCCGCTCGGCGTGTGGCCCAGGAATCGGGCGCTCGCCGTAGAGGGCGAGTGGCAGAATCCGCGCGGCGGGAAGATTTCGCGCTACCATTTCGATGCGGTGCTCGAGGTCTCGGGCGGTCCCGCGCGGAGTCCCTACGACGCGGCATTCGATCCGAAGCGACTCACTCGCGTCGAAGTTTTCGGAAACGCGCTCGAGCGCACCCTCGCTCAACTCGACGCGATTGGCATGCGCTATGTGAGTGATGGCGATCCGACGAAGATCGCTCGTCCGGTGGCGGCGAATGTGGCGCTGAGCCACGGCGCGCACTGAACGGAGTCCTGGCTAAACAAAAGCCTGCCGGACGCGTCTACATAGTAAGTAGTACGACGAACTTTCGACTCCACACTGACCAACACTTGGTCAGTGGCTAAGAATTGTGGTTAAATCGCACTCTACATAAAAGAATGTCCTAAAATGTCATGCGGAAGTCCTAAAATTGTGCTTGTTGCTTCCGATACTCACTTGCAAGTTGGACGCTCGCCCCAGGCGAAACGACCGAGATGGAGGAGTAAATGAGTAGCATCGGACGACCGCTCGCTCACATGCCCTACTTCGAACAGCTCGCTACGCTGGCTGACGATTCCGCGGAATGGCGGAGCGTGAGCGCGGCGCTGGTGGTGCTGCGGATGTTCGACAGCTGGATGCAGACCGGCGCGGGAGTGGTCTCCGGGGACGCGACCGAGTTGCACGCCGTTCGCGTCCAGATTGCTTCCATGGATGTTCGCGACTCCAACCGGCGCCTGCTCTCGAGCATCGTCGAGTCGATGGTGACGGCGCAGGGCCCTCGTATCGTGACGGTGGCGCCGAGACTGATGGCGTATGGCCGTGCGCTGCAGCATGCGGCGAAGTGGCCGCTGGCGGCGGATGTTTATCGGACGGTTCTGGCCTACGCCACGCCCGTCGAGGATTCGGAGACGGTGATCGGCGCCAACATGCAGTTGGGGCGCTGCCTCCGCGTACTCGCGGAGTGGGAAGAGGCGCTTGCCTGCTTCGCCTCAGCGTCCCAGGTCGCGACGATGGTCGGCGATATGATGAGTATTTTGCGCGCGCGGATTCAGGAAGCGAACGTCGCGATTGACCGCGGTAATCTGCCATACGCCGAGACGGTGCTCGACGAGACCATTCTGCAGGCAAAAGAGTCAGGGCTGTCGGAGATTCGCGCCACGGCGACACACGATCGCGCACTCGTCGCGAATCGTCGCGGCCGCTTCGACGAGGCGGTGGTGCTGCAGTACGAGGCTCTCAAGGGCGTACGTAGCCAAATGGCCCGTGACCGTGTGCTGAATGACTTGGGCACGAGCTTCGTACAGCTCGGCGTGTATAGCGCTGCTCGCGACGCCTATCTGGTGGTCGCAGCGACGGCACAGGAGCAGTATATGCGCTGGACGGCCACGATCAACCTGCTCGACGTGGCCGTTTACGAGCGGCGCGAGCCGCTGTTCGAACACTATCGCCGTGAGCTGGATGGTGTTTCACTGCCGCCCACGCTTGCGCCGCACTACTACTTGTTCTTGGCGCAGGGCTATCGCGCGTTCGCCAAGCCTTCATTGGCACGAGCTGCGGCAGCGCGCGCTGCTGAGATCTCGGCTGCACACCAACTGGGTCAGACGCTGATCGAAGCGGAGCAATTTCTGAACGAGCTGGAGTTAGAGGAGGTACGTGTACACCGCCAGCAGCGCGTCATCGAGAAGAGCAGAATGTGGTCGCCCGCGGTTCAGAGCATTGCTAATGCGATCCACGAAATTCGGACCATGGCAGGCGTCGAAGGCTAGAAAGGACGAGGGGTTCCGGGTAGCAGCCCGGAACCCCTCGTCGCCACGCTAGAAGATCACTTCGGGCCGCAACCGCTGCCGACGGCGACGCCGCAATCTTGGCTCGGAGCAGTCGGTGACGTGCACGCGGCAAGAGCAAAGGAGGTCAGAACAACGGCGATCAGGGCGATTCGGCGGCGGATCATGGCGACCTCGAAGGGATCAAGTTGTAATTGGCGTTGCACTTGATCCGAAGGTAGGGTGGCGCTCAGAGTCGTAAACGCACATTTTCGGACACGGATGTGCTGTTTTAGGACAATCTGCGTGGGCCGCCTTGGAAGTTCTTGCCCGTCTATCTGCCCCACTCGCCGCCCAGCTCCAACTTGCCCTCGTCGGGGATCACTCTCTCACGTTGGTCGACGGCTGGGGCGCGCTGTTGCTCGCCATCCGTGAGCGTCCAGTGGATCTGGTCGTTCTGGATCCGCGGACGTCGGGTGGGCTCGAACTGGGGCAAGCGCGTGAACTGCTCGCTCAGCATCCAACGCTCCCGGTGGTCATCTACACCACCCTCGGAGCCGACTCGATGCAGGCGACGGTGATGCTCGCGAAGCTCGGCGTTCAACACGTCGTGCTCCGCGGCTTCGACGACGAGCCCCGTCGCTTTCGTCAGATGATCGATCAGTTCCCCGCTGCTCGGCTGAGCCACTCGGTACTCGAACACGTTCTTCCGCACATTCAGGACGCACCTGTTCCGTTCGTTCGCGCCATCAAGCGGCTCTTCGAAGCACCGCAGGAGTTCGTGGATGTCGACGAGCTCGCGCGCATGTCAGGCATGACGCGACGCAGTCTGGACCGATGGTTTCTTCGCTCGGGATTGACGTCCGCCCGGATGATGATCCTCGTCGCACGGCTCACGCGGGCGAAGCACTACATGGGGGATCCGGCGTTTCTGCTCGAAGACATCGCGAGGAAGCTGGGCTACAGCTCGATCCGCAGATTCGCGCGGCAGGTGCGGGCAGCTACCGGAATGACACCGTCGACCATGCGGACCTCGTTCACGACGGAGGAGTTCACGACGCGAATGGCGGCACTGGTGTGCCGGCCAGAGGATGCACGCAGCGAATGGGAGACCGCGCCCGATGACTGAGAATGAGCAGGCGACGCGTGTGTTGGTCGTCGACGACGAGCATTCCATATGCCGCGCGTTGGAGCTCAGCTACCGGCGTGCCGGCTATTACGTGCGCGCCGTGGAGTCGGCGGAGGACGCGGTGCAGCTGCTGCATCGAGAGCACTTCGACTGTCTCGTGGTCGATCTGCGCATGCCCGAAATGGGTGGCGATGAGCTCTTCGAGATCGCCGCGTCCGTGCAGCCGCATCTCCGGCAGCGCACGATCATCACCACCGGCGACGGCAGCGAGCGCGCCCACGAGCTGATCGCCGCCTGCGGCTGCGCCTCACTCGGCAAGCCCTTCGACCTGCGCGAGCTTCTGGATCTCACGAGACAGCTCACGCTCCGAATTCGCGACGCGCACGCGTAGCCTGGCGCGCTACAGCGTCCAGCTCCGGAGCGTCTGGAGCGCCTGCTCCACCGCCGCGCGCTGCACGGGGTTCGTCGCCTTGCGACGCAAAATCTCGTAGCTCTTGATCGCGATCTGCAGCGCTTCGCGATCGCGCTCGCCGGACGCGAGTCCCGTCGCATTGTCCGCGAGACTCGCCCGCGCGAGATCATCCTCCGGGAACCGCTCGACGACCTGCTTCCACCGCGCCATGCGCTCGCGCGGCATACCTTCCGTGAGCGCCCAGAGATGCCACGCGCCCCTGTTGTCCGGATCCGCAGCCATCGCACGTGATGCCAACTCGCCCGTCGCCTCGGCGCCACGCCCCGTGAGCCAGTACGAGTTCGCGAGAATCACGAGCGCGCGCGCGTTGTCGGGGCGTGCGGCGACGATCCGCTCGTACAGCGGCCCCGAGACCTCCGGAATGTTCAGATACGGTTCCGCGGCAGCAGCCAGTGCCTCGGGTTCCGTGACTTCCGCGATCGCGAGTAGTCGGTCCAGCAGCACCGCGTATTCATTGGTGGCGGTGTATGTTGCGACAGCGGCCGACAGCTCCGCGGCGGGATCGAGTGATGATTGGCTCATGTCCGCCGGAATTTACCGTTCCCGCAGGAGGCATGTCAGCCGTGACTGAAGCATCGAACGACTCGTCAACACCGCAGGACGCGCAGCGCCGCCAGGACCTCGAGAGATTGACGGCGCTCGTGCAGCACTCCCTGAACAACCCACTGGCGGCTCTCCTGGCTGAAGCACAGCTCCTGGCCATGGAAACCACGCTCGATCCGGAGCACCGGGCGGCGGTGGATCGTATGACGGAGCTCGTGCGGCGCCTGATCGCGCTGGTCCGAGGGATAGACAGCAAGGTCAACGAGAAGATGTTCCCCAGATAGCGTGTCGGGTGGAGGGTGGGGTGACGTAGGGTCTACCCTTCGTGGTGCTACGCCATGTCACCTGAAGCCCTCACGTGGGGGGAGAGGCTGCGAGCCGGAATGCGCCAGAGGGTTGCGCATTGGCTCAAAAGAGGTGATACTCTCACGATCGTCGGCACGCCGACGGTGACCCGAAATACTTTGGCAATGCCCGCGTACCACGAGTGCGGAGCGAGCTTTCTGACGATGACTCGTCACCAGCGCGCTTCACGTACAGCAATGCGTGGTTCGTGTCTCGAACAGCGACGCGCGTGATGTATCCGCGGCCGGATTGGATGAGCGCCCCGAAGTTGGTGCTCATATCGGTCCTCGCAGCAGTTCCCGGCTTGCCGATCTCGATCAGCGCATTTGTTCGCAACGGGATGAACTCGCGTGCCGCACAGGGCGGCGCCTTCTCCAGCTTTACGGTTCGACCAGCGTATTGGATACCCGAGTGCCGGGCACCATGACGCATGTACGCCTTCACCTCATGACACCTCTCGCAGTATGAACGAACGTCGACGCCCCACCCGGCGCGGTCGCGGACACCGTCCGCCCAATCGCCCGCCGCTCGACTCGAACATCGAGTCCAGCCCGTATCGTGATGATTCCTCTCTGCCGGCGCCGAGCGACACCGCGCTTCCAGATCCCGGCTCAGGCCCGTCTTCGGATGGTGGCACGTCCGGAGTTCCCGCTGCTCCGTTGCAGCCCCAGCTTCCCTACAATCCGCCGCAACAGAACGATCGCGGTGATCGCGGCGAGCCCCGTTTCAACAACAACCGCAATCAGGGCAATCGCGAGCGCGACGACAACCGTGGCAATCGCGAAAACGGCAATCGCGAGAATGGGAATCGCGACAACGGCAATCGCGACATGAACAACAACGCGAATGGCAGGCGCGGACGTCGCGGCAGGCAGCGCAACGCACCTCGTCCCGAGCAGCAGCCGAACGCGCCGGTCTCCGTGCTCGTTGCGGACGGCACGACGACGGGATGGTTCGATTCCGCTCGCGATGGCGGATTCGTTCGCCGCGCGGAGGAGAGCTATCTCCCCTCCCCCAGCGATGCGTTCGTTCCGCCGCAGATCGTGCGACAGCTCGCCTTGCGCCGCGGCGATCTCATCGAAGCGACCACCGGGCGCGATCAGCGCGGCCGCCTCGCGGTGGCAGAGGTGACCACCGTGAACGGCGGCGAGGCCACGAGCGTGCTGCGCCGCCCCGATTTCAGCTCGCTCGTCGCATCGTATCCGGAGCGCAAGCTCACGCTCGAGACCGGCCAGTCGCCGAAGATCAGCCCTGAGCTCACGCGTCGCGCCATCGATCTCATCGCACCGATCGGCTACGGACAGCGTGCGCTCATCGTCGCGCCGGCACGCGCCGGCAAGACGATGCTGTTGCAGGCGATCACGGAAGGGGTGGCGATCAATCATCCGGACGCGACGCTGCTCGTGCTTCTGGTGGACGAGCGCCCCGAAGAAGTCAGCGAGATGATCTCGTGGGGTCGTGGTGAGGTCGTCGCTTCCAGCTTCGATCAGCCCGCGGAGCGCCACGTCGATGTCGCCGACATGACCCTCGAGCGGGCGCGGCGCCTGGTCGAGAGCGGCAAGGATGTCGTCATCGTGCTCGACTCGATCACGCGTCTCGCGCGTGCGCACAACACGGCCGAGCGCGGCACGGGACGGACGTTGAGCGGCGGCCTGGACGCGACGGCGATGGCGAAGCCGAAGGCATTCTTCGGATCCGCGCGCTCCGTGGCGCCTCAGCACGGGGGTGGGTCGCTCACGATCATCGCTACGGCCCTGGTCGAGACCGGCTCGCGAATGGACGACGTGATCTTCGAGGAGTTCAAGGGTACGGGCAACAGCGAGATCAAGCTCGATCGCGGGCTGGCCGAAAAGCGCGTGTTCCCGGCCATCGATGTGGCGACGAGCGGCACGCGGCGTGAGGACAAGCTCTTTCGTCCCGATCAGATCGACGCGATCTTCACCCTCCGCCGAGGGCTGCAGCAGATGCCGCCGCAGGCCGGGATGGAGTGGCTCATCAAGCGAATCCAGAATACGGCGAACAACGACACCCTGCTCGCGGGGCTGTAGAGAAGCGCCACAAGTGGTTGGCTGCGGCGCTGTACGGCCGTTAGCCGCGTGAGGTGAGGCTCGGCCTACCGCTTGCACTATAGGTGCGTATGGGCCGTCCTGCTTACTCCCGGCGCGCGCACGTTCCTCTCGTGTTCGCCCTCCCCGTGCTGTTGTCCGCACAGGGCGTTTTGGCGCAGTCCACGCCGCCGGAAGATCGCACGCATCCCGTAGTGGATGTCGTCTCCTTCGCAGGCGTGACGAAGGTGATCGACAAGCGAGACATGGCGAGCGGGCTCGCGACACAGGCGTCCGGTTGCAAGAGCCTGCTCCTCAAGCCGTTCTGCCTGTTCACGAAATCCGGTCTCGTGTACGACACGCGCACGCTCGATCACGTCGAACTCGCGCGTGATGTCGTGCGCATCAAGGTCTATTACTACAAGCGCGGCTACCGCGAGACCGAGGTGGACACCCTCGTCTCGCGCGCGAAGAACCACACCAATCGCGTACGCGTGTCTTTCCGCGTGACGGAGGGGAAACCGCTGCTGGTGAAGTCGGTCGCGGTGCAGCAGGCCGAGTCCATTCTTTCGAAGAGCGCCCTGCACCGAACGGTGCTCGTCACCCCCGGCAAGCCGCTTAACCTCATCGACCTCGATACCTCGCACGTGCGCCTGCGCGATGCGCTCTGGGACAAGGGCTACGCGGACGCGATCATCACCGACACGATCGACGTGCACGACAGCACGCGTACGGCGGATCTAACCCTCAAGATCGATCCGCGCTGGGTCGCGACGGTCGAATCGGTGACGGTGCACGGCGACTCGGCCCTGCCAGCGGACATCGTGAAGAAGATGATCACGCTCAGGCCGGGCAACGTGTACAAGCGTCAGAACGTGATCGAGAGCCAGCAGTCGCTCTACAACTCGAATCTGTATCGCCGCGCCACGATCGTTCTGCCGCCGCGGGGCGACAGCGCGAAGCTCATCGACATCAACGTCACCGAATCGCGTCTGCACGATGTGCGGCTCAGCGCGGGCTTCAGCACGATCGACTTCGTTCAGACCGAAGCGCGGTTCAGCAATTACAACTTCCTGGGCGATGCGCGCCGGCTCGACTTGCATCTCACCGTGTCGAACCTTCTCGCGCCGGCGCTCAACGGAACGGGGATCTTCCGCGATGTGCTCGCCGACAATGGTCTGCCCGGCAACGCGTCGCACGGATATCTCAATCCGAATTATCAAGCGAGCATCGATGTCACGCAGCGCTGGATCGGGGATCCGCGAAACACCGCCGGCTTCGGAGTGTTCGCGCATCGCACGAGCCAGCCCGGCATCTACATCGACAAGGGCTACGGCGCGAGTCTGTCGTTCACGCGGCACGTCATGCCGCGTTCGCCGCTCAGCCTCGTATACCGCTACGAGCTCACCCAGGTCAACGCGGGGGACGTCTACTTCTGCGTGAACTACGGCGTCTGCGAGCTCAACACGATTGGGCTTCTGCGCAACCGCAACGCGCTGTCCCCCGTGGCGCTCGACTTCCTCACGGATCGCACGGACTTCACGCTCAATCCGACCACGGGCTACACCGCGCGTGCGAGCTACGAGCACGCGTCGAAGTACACGCTGTCGGATTTCCGGTACAACCGCGCGAGCGGCGACGGAACGCTCTATCGTCCGCACGGACGCGCGGTGATCGCGGGGCACATTCGCGCCGGCTGGGTGAAGGCGATGTCATCGGCAAATACGCAGAGCGTGGATGGATTGAACGACCTCCTGCATCCGCGCAAACGATTCTATGCGGGCGGCGCGAACTCCGTCCGTGGCTACGGCGAGAACCAGCTGGGACCGCGCATCCTCACGATCGATCCTGCGAAGCTGATCGCGGCGGGGTGTACCACTGCGACGATCGGGAGCGGGAGCTGTGATCCCAACGCAAGCATCAGCGTGAACGACTTCACGCCCCTTCCTACGGGTGGCACCTCGCTGGTCGAGGGGAGTGTCGAGTACAGGTTCCCCTTTCTGATGAAGAACCTGCAGGGTGCGGTTTTCGTGGATGCGGGGTATGTCGGTGAGGGAGCGTCGGTCATTGCGAACGGAAAGGGCTCCGTCACGCCCGGCTTCGGCGTGCGATATCTCTCGCCGGTGGGGCCGATTCGCGTGGATCTCGGCATCAGGCCATCGCTCACCGATTCGCTCACGGTCATCACTGAAGTGGTAGAGGCCGACGGCACGCACCGGCTCGTGCAGTTGACGACGCCGCGCAACTACAATCCAGTAGAGGGCGGGGGCGGGATCAAGAAGATCCTCAACCGGCTCGCGCTTCATCTTTCGATCGGGCAGGCCTTCTGATGTGGAAGATCCTCAAGATCGCCGGAATCACGATTGCCGTCATCGCGCTGCTCATCATCGGCGCGGTGCTCGGGCTGACGAACACGGACTTCGGGCGCGAGCGCGTGCGGCGGATAGCCGTGAGCTCGATGAACAAAAGCATCCACGGCATTACGCGCATCGGTCGCATCGAGGGGAATCTCCTGCACGGGCTTACGCTGCGCGATCTGTCGATCACCGACAGCACGGGTGCACCGTTCTTCTCGTCTCCGCTCGTGCAGGCGCGCTACTCGATCGGCAATTTTCTGTCGAAGCACATCATGATCGACGCGCTCGCTGTAACGAAGCCGTCGGTCGTGCTGGACAAGAAGCCGGGCAAGGACTGGAACTTCACAGCGCTCTTCGCGAGCGCCGATTCGACGAAGAAGGACACGACCAGCGGCTTCGGCTCGTGGATCACGCTGCGCAACGTGCGCATGTCGGACGGCCACGTCCTCGTGCGCATGCCGTGGACGCCCGGCGACACGCTGCCCGGCGCCGTTCGTGACAGCATCGTGCGCGTCACGCTGGCGGGAAAGGCGCGCCAGCGGGTGATCGAGGCGCCCGGCGGCTACCAGAGCGTCATGGAGTTCGGAGACGTCAACGCGGCACTGCCGCGCATCCGGCTCGCCGATCCGGACAGCACTACTCGCATCTTCCAGGTGAACACGCTGGCGATGGCGGCGGCGCTGTTCAATCCACCGGATGCCGAGATCCGCGATATGCGCGGTACGATTTACATGTCGACGGACTCGTTGTGGTTCCGGGGGCTGACGGCCGCGCTTCCGAACACGCAGCTGCGTGGCGACGTGACGTACATGCTCGACTCGGGCGATCTCGACGCGACCTTCCGCGCCGCGCCGCTGGCGCTCGCCGACCTCCGCTTCGCGTATCCGTATCTGCCGTCGAGCGGCGGCGGATCGATGGATCTCACGGCTGCGATGCGCCACGAAGGCGAGAGCGACTACGTGGTGCGCAACATGGATATCGCGGTGCAGGGCGGAAGGTTGAATGGGCAGCTCGGCCTCGCGATGGGCCAGCGCGCAGGCGAGCTGCGCATGCACGACACGCAGCTCGCATTCAAGTCGATCGACACACGAACCATCGAGCAGCTCGTGCCCACGGTGAAGGTGCCGCGGCGCGGCTTCCTCACCGGTCGCACCACGCTCGCGGGCACGCCCGCCGCGATGCGCGTGGACGCCGATGTGTCGTTCGCGGATCCGAGATCGGGCACGAGCCGGGTGCTCGTGGTGGGCCTTGCGGGATCAGGCAAACGCGGATTCAGCGCGCAGAATCTGCGCGTCACGATCGCGCCTCTGCAGATGGGGCTCGCGCGCGTGTTCAGCCCGACGCTTCCCATCGGTGGTTTGCTCACCGGGAAGGTGACGGTGGACGGTTCGCTGGCGGGGCGGATGACCGCGAGTGCGGATCTCGAGCACCACGAAGGCGGCGAGCTCACGCGCATGGTAGCGACGGGTGAGGTGGTGGAGAGCGGCAAGCGCGGCGTGAAGGCTGATATGCGCTTCGATCCCATCTCGCTGATCACGGCTGGCAAGTTCGCACCCACGCTCGGACTCCGGGGCACTGCGAGCGGCACGCTGCACCTCGGTGGGTCGATGCGCGCCCTCGACCTCGCCGCCGACATGCACCTCCCCGACGGCGGCGAGCTGACGACCACCGGGAAGCTCGATCTCGCGAGCACCGAGAAGGGCTACGATCTCGACACGCGCCTCCGGCTGTTCAACCTGCGGAGCGTGGCCTCGCGCGGGCCGGTGACATCGCTCACCGCAAGCGCGATGGCGAAGGGACGCGGCTTCGATCCGAAGACGATGCAGGCCGCCTTCTCCGCCAACGTGCAGCACTCGGCCGTGGACAGCCTCGCGGTCGACTCCGCGAACATTCGCGTCGCGGTCGATGGCGGGATGGCGAAGATGGACTCGGTCACGATCCACACGCCCTTCGCACAGCTCTTCGTCGACGGAAACATCGGGACTGCGCCGGGGCACTCGGGCGAGCTGCGCTACATCGTCTCGGTGGACACCCTTGCGGCGCTCCGTCGTTTCATCGCGAACCCGGATAGCAGCACGGTGCCGGTGCGTCCCGCCGTGCTCGCAGCAGCGATTGCGCGCGCGCGTGCCGACTCGGCGCGGCAGGCGAATCGCAACGAGGTCGCGTACCGGGCAACCGGGCGTCCACAGCCGCAGATCAAGCTCGATTCGCTGCGCGCGTTACACCGCGATTCGGTTGACGGCTCCGTTCGCACGGCGGGTATCGTTCGCGGCTCGATCACGGATTTCGATGTGCGCGGGCGACTTTCGGCCGAGCACATCATCGCGCAGGGGAATGGGCTGAATCGCGGGCGTGTGGAATACGCGGTAGCACACGGCGGCACGTCGCAGATGAAGATCGTCATGGGCGGTTCGTTCGACTCGCTGTCCGCGAGCGGCTTTGCGCTGGATTCCGCCACGCTCCAGACGACGTACCTGAAGCCCTCGGGAACGGTGGAGCTCGCGATCTTCCAGGATTCCGGCTTCGTGTACCGTGCCGGCGCCGACTTCCTGCTCGCGCTCGACAGCAGCCAGGTGCGGTGGCGCGCACTCTCGCTGCAGCTCGACAGCGCGCTCTGGGTGTCGGCGGCGCCGGGTTTCGTGCAGTGGGGAAAGCGCGGCATTCACGTGAACAATCTCGACCTGCGCAACGGCAGCGTCGGACGCATCTACGCGAACGGTGTGCTACCCGTGAGCGGGCCAATGAATCTCGCGCTGGATGTGAGCGGATTGCAGATCGCGAATCTCGTCGGGCTCGCGGAAAGCGATCTCACGGCGAGTGGCATGGTGAATCTTCGCGCCCGTCTCGCGGGAACGCAGCGCGCACCGGAAATTCGCGGCGCGTTCAGCCTCACCGATGCATCGTACCGCGGCGCCTCGGTCCCCGACTTCCGGCAGGGATTTCAGTATGCGAACGAGAGACTCGTGTCGCACGCGGAGCTGTTGCGCAACGGTTCGGCGCCGCTCGCGCGCATCGACATCGATGCGCCGATCAATCTCGCACTCGCCGGTGCGACGACGCCGAGAGTGCTGAACCGTCCGCTCAAGGTCGACTTCATTGCGGATTCGCTTCCGCTCGACGCGCTGCCGCGTTTCACTGATCAGGTGTCGAACGTGCACGGGCGCATCATTGGTGCGGTAGCCGCTCGCGGCACCGGCACGAAGCCGGTGGTGCTCGGACAGCTCGGGCTCGACTTCGCGTCGTTCAAGCTCGAGGCACTCGGAGTGAACGCGCGGGACATGGGCGGGCTGATTCACATGACGGGCAGGGAGATCGTCATCGACACACTCTTCGCGCGCTCCGGAGAAGGGCAGCTCCAAGTCGGCGGACGCATCGGTATAGCGGATGCCGCCAATCCAAAATTCGATGTGCACTTCAGGGCCACCGACGCCACTGTGCTCGACAACGACGTCGGCGAGCTGCACGCCAATGCCAACATTGCCGTGAAGGGGCCAATGGACGGCCTGTCCGTCACGGGCCGCGCCCGCATCGTGCACGGCACCGTCTACATCCCGAACGGAGGCGGCCCACGGCAGGTGAGCACGGACGATCCTGCGGTGCTGGGAGTGGTGGACACGTCCGACATTGCGATGAAGAAGGTCGTGACCACGGACTCGCCGATGATGGAAAACATGCAGATGGACGTCGCCGTGAGTATCGCACGCGACACATGGGCGCGGTCGCCGGACGCGAACGTGGAGATCTACACGCAGGGACCGCTCACGCTCATCAAAGGCACGGAAGACGAGGGTATCGCGATCGACGGGGTGGTGAACACCGAGCGCGGCGAGTACCAGTTCCTCGGCCGTCGCTTCGTGCTCTCACACGGAACGGCCATTTTCACCGGCACGGAGGAGATCAACCCGCTGCTCCAGCTCGGCGCACAGTACACGATTCAGCCGGCCGGCCGCCCGGCGCTCAACATCAACATCGCCATCAACGGAACCGCGCGTAAGCCGGTGATCGTGCTGTCGAGTGATGCGCAGCCGCCCCTCTCGCAGTCGGACCTGCTGAGCTATCTCGCATTCGGCCAGTCGTCGACATCACTCGTGAGCTCGGCCGGCGGCAGCTCGAACTCCGGGGCCGGCTCCGCGAGTGGCGGTCTTGTCGGCAGCGCGGCAGCGTTGGCGACTCGCCAGCTCACCGCGACGGCGCTCGGCGTCATGACGCGCCAGTTCGCAGCGACGGCGGCGCGCTCGCTGGGCGCCGATGTCTTTACGATCACACCGGCGGATGTACCCGATCAGGGCGTCACGAAGTACGGGTTCCAGACGATTCTCGCGGGAACGCAGGTCGAGGCCGGCAAGTACGTCGACCGACAGACGTATGTCGCAACGCAGATTCGCGGACAGGGCACGACGCCGGGTTTTGTCGTGCAGCGCCGTCTCTCGAAGGGCTATCGCATCGAAGCGAGTATCGACTCGCGCTACATCGTCAACCAGCCCACGCTTTCGACGGAGATCCCGATACGATCGGAAGCCGCGTTCGGCGCGTTCCTGATTCGCGAGTGGAAGTTCTAGCCTCGGGTGTCAGCGTGCGCCGACACCCGCTGCGATCTCGTCCCAGAGCGAAGCCATCGCGCGCATTCCCTTGGTGAAGTTCTCGTCCGCGAACCACTCGTCGGGCGCGTGCGCGTTCTCGCCCGGGAGCCCGAAGCCAACGAGGAGCACCGGTGCTCCGAGCAGGCGGGCGAAGTCGCTGACGACGGGAATCGAGCCGCCCTCGCCGATTACGACGGGATCGCGACCGAAGGCGGCGTTGAGCGCGCGCTTGGCTGCATCGTAGAGCGGCCCTTTCAGCTCGGCGCTCCAGGGCTGGCCGCCGTGCAGCATCTGCACCGAAACCTTCACTCCCGGGGGCGCGACGCGCGCGATGTGCGCGCGCATGAGCGACTCGATCTCCGCGGGCGTCTGATCGGCTACGAGCCTGCAGCTTACCTTCGCCATCGCCTTCGACGGCAATACCGTCTTCGATCCCTCGGCCGTGTAGCCGCTGAGAAGCCCGTTCACCTCGCATGTCGGGCGCGCCCAGAGGCGCTCGAGAATCGAGTAGCCCGCCTCACCGTCGAGGGCGGGCGCACCCACTTCCTTTTGGAAGGTCGGCTCGTCGAAGGGAAGCGCCTTGATCTGCGCGCGAATTTTGGGATCCCACTCGCGAACCTTGTCGTAGAAGCCGGGAATCGCGATGTGGCCCTTGCCGTCGAAGAACGTGGCCAGAATGCGTGCGAGCGCCATCGCCGGATTCACCACCGCGCCGCCATAGCTGCCCGAGTGCAGATCGCTCGTCGGTCCCTCGAGATCAATCTGAAAGTAGGCGAGCCCTCGCAGCGAGGAGAGAATCGACGGCATTCCCGGCGCGAACATCGATGAATCGGAGATGACGACGTAGTCGCACGCGAGGCGCTTTGCATTGGCGGTCACGAACGCCTCGAGATTATCGCTTCCCACTTCCTCTTCGCCCTCGGCGAGCACGACGATGTTGACGGGAAGCTTGCCGCGCGCGCCCAGATGCGCCTCGAGCGCCTTCATGTGCGCGAAGAGCTGTCCCTTGTCGTCGACTGAGCCGCGCGCGTAAATGCGGCCGTCGCGCAGCGTGGGCTCGAACGGGGGCGTGGTCCACAGCTCGAGCGGTTCTGCAGGCTGCACATCGTAATGGCCGTAGACGAGCACCGTTGGCGCACCAGCGGGTGCCTTGCGCCATTCGCCGAGCACGACAGGATGGCCGGGCGTCGGGAGAATTTCGCTCTCGAGACCTGCCGTGCGAAGGTTGTTCGACACCCAGGTCGCAGCACGCTGCATGTCCGCGTCATACTCGGATCGGGCGCTGACGCTCGGGATGCGAAGGAAGTCGAACAGCTCGTCGTGAAAGCGGCGATCGTTGTCGTCGAGATAGCGGGCGAGATCGCTTGCGAGAGTGGCCGGCATGCGTGTTCCGGTGAATGAGAGGAAGGGACGTTCACAGGAAGTTCGCGTCGGAGACGCGCGGGTAGCAAGCGCGATGAGCATGCCGTTCAGTGTGCGAGCCCGCCGGACGGCCAGCTTCCGCGCCAGCCGTCGAGCACCCAGATCCGGCGCGATGCGCGCACGATCTGGCCGCGGCGGAGCGCGACGACCTCTCGCAGCGTGACGCGCTCGAAGTGCGGAGCGAGCATCGCGATGACGGGGTCAGATGCGGGGCTCGTGTTCAGGCCGAGCACGAGAACCAGTCGATCGCCGGTGCGCGCACGTTCGGCGAACGAAGGCCAGAGGTCGTACTGGCTCGGCCGGCCGTTCACGTCGATGACGAATGTGACGGGATGGTCCGCCAGGTGGAACGCGAGCTCCGATGCCTCCTGATAGCGCTCTCCGGCCACCCATGTGGCGACGACTTGCGGGCCGGCGGTTCGAGCCGCACTCACGCGAGTGGCAAGCGTGTCCCAGCCGAAGCCAGCTCCTGTGGGGTCGAGCGCCGGATTCACGGGTACGAACGGCGTGACGGCGTGCACGTAGACGAGGAGCGTGACCGCGGCGGCGAGCACGAGGGGCGCGCGAAAACCCGTTCGCGACTGTGCAGGGAGCGAAGAGACAAGCAGGATCGCGGAGAGGTAGGCGGGTGCCTGCCAGTTGGGCTCCACCGCAGCGCGCAGCGCGGTCACCACGAAGAAGAGCCACGTGACGCACGCGATGACTGCCAACGCCATGCGTCGTGGGTCGCGCCTGGTTCGAAGCGCGTCCCATACGGCCGCGCCGAGCATCGCGAGCAGTAGTGGAGTCACGAGGCCGACCTGCGCTCCGACGAGCCGCAGCTCGTGACCAAGCGCCGTGCCGCGATGAGCTGCGAGTCCGTGCGCGAGCTGATAGCGCACTGGCGCCCAGTCGTGTTGCGCATTCCACGCGAGGTTCGGTGCGACCACCGCGAGCGCGAGCGCGAGAGCCAGATACGGCCCGGGCGTCGCGAGCGCGCGGCGCAGCGCAGGGTGGGAGACGAGTGCGATCGAGATTCCGGCAGCGAGCAGGAGCGCGGTGTACTTGGCCGAGAGCGCAGATCCGAGCGCGATACCGAGCAGTGCCCATGCGAGCGGCCGCGCGCGCGGCGGAGTTTCATCGCGCAGTGCAGCGACGAGTGCGGCGAGCGCGAGCGACCAGAAGAGGAGGAGCGGCGCGTCTGGCGTGGCGAGCCCGAGCCCGATCTGCGCGAGCGGCATGCACGCGATGATCGCGGCAGCGCGAAGTGAGCCGTGATCGCCCCCAAGAGAGCGGGCCACGCGCACGACTATCACGCTCGCGAGCGCGCCGGCGAGGACGCTGGCTAGTCGCACACCGAGCGGAGTGGTGCCGAGCAGCGCGGTACCGGCGCGCACGAAGAGCGCGATCGCGGGCGGATGGTCGAGATATCCGGGCGCGAGGCGTCGGGACCACGCCCAGTAGTACGTCTCGTCCGGCGCGAGCGGCACGAACGACGCGGCTACGAATCGCGCGGCGACTGCGATCGCGAGCAGCATCCATGCACTTCGTCGTGCGCTCGGGTCGGATTCGTGCGTAGGCATCGAGGTGAACGATAAGCGCATGGTAGCTTTCGCTCTCACCTCACGTCCTGGAGATATCGAATCGTGAATGCGCTGGCCGGCGAGACGAGCCCGTATCTGCTTCAGCACGCGGACAACCCGGTGGACTGGCAGCCGTGGGGTGAGACGGCGCTGGCGCGCGCGCGCGCGGAGGACAAGCCGATCCTGCTCAGCATTGGCTACGCGGCGTGTCACTGGTGTCACGTGATGGCGCACGAGTCGTTCGAGGATCCGGAAACGGCCGCGGTGATGAACGAGCTGTTCGTCAACATCAAGGTGGACCGTGAGGAGCGTCCGGACATCGACGCGATCTACATGAGCGCCGTGCAGGCGATGACGGGCCAGGGTGGCTGGCCGATGACGATGTTCCTCACTCCCGAAGGCGTGCCGTTTCACGGCGGCACGTACTATCCGCCTACCGATCGATACGGGATGCCGTCGTTCGTGCGCGTGCTGCACTCGGTCGCCGAGGCGTACCGCACGCGGCGGGGTGACGTCCTCGACACCGCGGAGCGCGTACGCGGGCTGTACGCTGCGGCACAGCAGGCGGCGGTGAGCGCGGGCGAGCTTACGCCGGCACAACTCGATGCCGCGGCGCGCGGGATCGCGGCGCGCTACGATGCGCGCAACGGCGGGTTCGAGGGCGCGCCGAAATTTCCGCAGACCATGGCACTCGACTTTCTGCTCCGCCACTGGCGGCGCAGCGGCGCTCCTCACGAGCTCGCGATCGTGCGCGATTCGTTCGTGAAGATGGCGCGCGGCGGCATCTACGATCAGGCAGGTGGTGGCTTTCACCGCTACTCGGTGGATGACCGCTGGCTCGTGCCGCACTTCGAGAAGATGCTCTACGACAACGCGCTGCTCTCGCGGCTTGGAGTGCATCTCTGGCAGGCGACGCGCGACGCGGAGATCGAGCGCGTCACGCGCGAGACGTTCGCGTGGGTGCTTCGCGAAATGGCAGCGCCAAACGGCGGCTTCTACTCATCGCTCGACGCGGACAGCGAGGGACACGAGGGAAAGTTCTACGTGTGGAGCGCTGCGGAGATCGATACGCTCCTCGGCGAACACGCGCCGGTGGTGCGCGAGCTTTGGGGTGTGAGCGAGCGCGGCAACTTCGAGGGGCGCAACATTCTCCACGTTCCTCGTCCGCTGTCGGAGGTGGCGACGACGCACGGGCTCGCGCCCGGCGCGCTCGAGTCACTCGCCGCTGACGCGCGCATGGCGCTCTACGCCGCGCGTGAGGCGCGAGTGCACCCCGGCCGCGACGACAAGATTCTCGCCTCATGGAACGGACTGATGGTTCGCGCGCTCGCGGACGGCGCGCGCGCGTTTCACGATGCGCGCTGGCGAGAGGAGGCCGAGCGGCACGGTGACTTCCTCTTCCGCGAGATGGTGCGCGATGGCCGCGTGATGCGCGTGCACAAGGATGGCGTGACGAAGGGCGCAGGCTTCCTGGAGGATCATGCGGCGGTGGCGCTCGCGGCGCTCGCGCTGTACGAGCTCACCTTCGAGGAGCGCTGGCTCGCGCGCGCGCGGGACGTAAGTGCCGCAATGGTTCAATGGTTCTGGGACGATGGGATCGGCGGCTTCTTCGACACGGCGCACGACGCCGAGTCGCTGATCGCGCGCCCGCGCGAGCTCACCGACAACGCGGTGCCCGCCGGAAGCTCGCTCGCCGCGGAGCTGCTGCTGCGTCTAGGCGACCTCGCCGGGAGTGAGGAGGACGTGCGGCGCGGCAGATGGGTGCTCGAATCGCTCGGCGAGCCACTCGCGCGCTACCCCATCGCATTCGGCTACGCGCTGGGCGCCGCGGATCTCGCGGTTCACGGCGCGACGGAGGTCGCGATCGTGGGCACGCCGGGGGAACCCGGCTTCGAGGCGCTGGTGCGCGAGACCGCGACGCGCTACCTGCCGTCGTTGGTGCTCGCGGCGGCAGCCAATCGTGCGAGCAGTGCGCGCGCATCGCTCCCGCTGTTGCGCGACCGCGGGCCGATCGATGGCCGGGCCGCTGCATACGTGTGCCGCAGCAACGTGTGCGACACGCCCGTCACCGATGCCGAGGCACTTGCCGACCAACTGGAGCGCGCAGCGAGCGTGCGCGGTTAGCGCGCGGGCTGAAAGCGGCGGCCCGCCCTCCGCGTGTGTGTTCGCCGCTACCGCCAGTGTCCTTCGATGTAATACCAGCCGCCACGGTCGTGCACCCAACGGCCTTCCTCCCAACGATTGAGTCGGCTTTCCGGCCGCACCCAACGGCCGGGCATCCAGCCATAGCCCCCGTTCGGACCGTGCACCCAGTGACCGCGAATGAAGACGCAGTCCGAGCCGGGTCGCCCGACGATGACTTCACGGCGCTCGGGCGGTGGTCCTTCGCGGACATATATGCGCTCACCACGCGGCGCACTGGCGCATGCCGACAAGGGCGCTATGGCGAGGGTGATGCCGGATAGGGCGATCTTCCATCTGCGAATCATGTGCTCCTCCATGTTGGCCTGCACCAGTGAGACGGAGGCGCACCCGATTCGTTAAAAGCACGCCACGCGATTCGGCAGCTCTCACGATGCCTGAGCTTCCTCCGTTATCTTAGGCGAGCTTTCACAAAGGCTCCCTGGTGAACGATCTGCTCCTCCCTGCTCGGCTTCAGGCTGCGCTCGGCGATACGTATGCGCTCGAGCGCGAGCTCGGTGGGGGTGGGATGAGCCGGCTGTTCGTGGCGCTCGAGCGATCGCTGAACCGGCAGGTTGTCATCAAGGTTCTGCCGCCCGACCTCGCTGGCGAAGTCAGCGCTGCGCGCTTCAAGAAGGAGATCGAGGTCGCAGCGCAGCTGCAGCATCCGAACATCGTCCCGCTTCTGGCGGCAGGCTCAGGAGATGGGCTCCTCTGGTTCGTGATGCCGTTCGTGCGCGGCGAGTCGCTGCGGCACCGCCTCGAGGAGAGCGGAAAGCTTCCCGTGCGCGACGCCGTGCGCATTCTCATCGAGGTGGCGGACGCACTCGCGTACGCTCATCGCCAGGGAATCGTCCACCGCGACATCAAGCCGGAGAACATCCTCCTCGAAGAGGGGCACGCGGTGCTCGCGGACTTCGGCGTTGCGCGCGCGATCGTGGCTGCGCGCTCGGCGAACGCCTCGGATGGCGGGAACCTCACCGGCACTGGAATGTCCGTGGGCACTCCGACGTACATGTCGCCCGAGCAGGCCGCCGGTGAGAGCAACGTCGATGCGCGCGCGGACATCTATGCGCTCGGACTCGTGGGGTACGAGATGCTCGCGGGGCAGCATCCGTTCGGCGGCTCGGGATCGGTGCAGAGCATGATCGTCGCGCATCTCACGCAGCCCGCCCCTCCCGTGACCAAGCTGCGCGGGGACACGCCTCCCGCGGTGAATGCAGCGATCGCGCGTGCGCTCGCGAAGACACCGGCGGAGCGCTTTGGCACTGCCGGGGAATTTCGGGATGCGCTGGACGCGGCGCCCGCGAGTGCGAAGCGCTCACGCGTCTCGCTCGTCGCAATGGGCGTTGCCGTTGTTGCGGCACTCGTCGTTGCGGGGATCGTGGTTTCGCGGCGACAGCGCGCAGTGCAGCTCGATCAGAACCTCGTAGTCGTTGCGCCGTTCGACGTCGTCGATGCAGATCTCAAGCTCTGGCACGAGGGTATGGTAGATGTGCTCTCGCGCAACCTCGACGGCGCCGGTCCGCTGCGAACGGTTTCGCCCACCGTCGTCGTTCGGCGGTGGACCGGTCGTGCCGACAGGGAGTCAGCAACCTCACTCGGCAAGGCAACGGGTGCGCGTCTCGCCGTCTTCGGAAGCCTGATCCGGTCGGGCGCCGATTCCGTGCGCGCGTCCGCGTCGGTCCTCGATGCGAGCTCGGGCCGCGTGCTTGGAGAGGTCGAGCGCAAGGATGCATCGTCGCGCATGGATCGCCTCTCTGACTCGCTCACGATCGGGTTGCTCCGGGAGCTGGGAAAATCTCGCGCGCTCGCGGGTGCGCAAATCTCATCGGTGGGAACGACATCGCTTCCCGCGTTGAAAGCATTTCTTCAGGGGCAGCAATACTTCAGGCACAGCGCCTGGGACTCCGCGGTCGCAAGCTACGACCGCGCGATCGAGAGTGATTCGACGTTCAGCATAGCGCTCATGTACGATGCGCTCGCGCGCGGGTGGCTGAACGGCGCGACCGACTCCGTGTCGAATCTGTTTGCAAGGCGAGCGGAAAGATTCAACAAGGGGCTCTCTCCGCGCGACAGCCTGCTCGTGCTCGCCGCCGACAGATTCGCGCAACTGGGGGAGGCGAAGGATCCGCTGCCCTTCGGAACACAAGAGGAGCTGTTCGCTGCGACACATGAAGCGGTGCGCCGGTATCCGAGTGATCCGGAAGTGTGGTTCGCGCTCGGCGACGCGCAGTATCACTACGGTTACGGAAAGAAGGTCGGTGTTCCTGAATCGGAAGTCATCCGATCCTTTGATCGAGCCATCGCGCTCGACTCGGCGTTCACTCCGGCATATATCCACGCTATCGAGATGGCGTTCCGATACGGCACCTCGAACGGTCGGAAATATCTCAAGGCGTATCTCGCAGCAGGTCCCACTGAGGTAGATGCCGAAGGAATGCGACTGCTCTACGCGCTTTCCGACCCGGCTGCGGCAGGTTCAGCAGAGACGCGGCACATGCTGGACACCGCGTCAGCCGAGCAGCTCCAGCATGCCGCGGCGGCCGCTGAGGAATGGCCGGACTCCGGGGAGACGTTTGTTCGGTTGCTTCGGCTCGCTGCCGAGGGTAGGCGCGCGAGCATGCCGAACTTTGCCGACTCTGCAAAACGTGCGCGGCGGCTGTCGTTCGGCCTCACCATGCGCGGTCATCTGCGAGAGGCGCTTGCAATCAGCCGCACAGCCGAAGCGGTGGAGATAGCTGAGTTGGTGGGGGCAGTTCCTGCGCGGAATGCCGACAGCCTTCTCATGAAGGCAGTGCTGAGTCGAACGACGTGTGTGCCGTGCGCGGTGAGTGTGTGGGGCATAATCGGTGACACGCTGCCGATTCGTCAGGTGATGCATCTCGCGGACTCCGTCCGCAAGGTCGTTCCTCCACCGGTACCTGCTCAGGTGATCGACTACGTGCAACAGCTCAGTCACGCATATCTGACTCTTGCCCGTCACGACACGGTACAGGCGATCAATGAATTCAGGATGATACCGGACAGCGCCTGCCATGCCTGCGGTCGCGAGTGGCTCACCTACCCTCAGTTGCTGTACTCACAGGGGCGGAACGCGGAAGCGGCGGCGGCGCTGGACGAAGTCGGCGTGCTCAATAGTCCGTTCGGAGTCCTCATGGAGCTCGAGCGGGGGCGCGTCGCCGAACGGTTGGGAGACAAGACACGCGCACGAGATGCCTATGCCTTCGTGGCCGACATGTGGCAGAACGGCGACTCGGTGTTCAAGGCCTACTCGAACGAAGCGCGCGCAGGGCTCAACCGATTGAGTAGCGAGAACGGCGGCGTCGCGATTCCCGTCAAGAAGCCGTAATCACCGCTCAGCTCTCGCGCCGCATCTTGAAGACGCGAAAAAGATAGTAGAGCGAGGGAAAGAGCACACACGCTCCCAGCGCGAGCGCCCAGAGCACGAGCACGAGTGTGCGTTCCGGCGCCGCTGCCGCACCTATCGTGAGCGACGGCGGCAGCACGTACGGATACTGCGCGGCGGCCCATCCCCAGAGAATGAAGGACACCTGCGCGGCAGCAGCGATGCGCGCGAGGCGATAATGGTGCGTCCAGAGCGCAGCGATGGCAGCGATCGCCGCAAACCCCGTGACGATCTGGAACGGCAGTGCCCACGGGCCGGTCATGAGCATCTCGCGCACCATTGGCGCTTCGCTCCACGACACGGCGAGCACGCCGAACGCAATCACGAAGACGGCGCCCGCCGCCCAGAGCGCGCGCTGGCGAAACTCCTCCTGCAGCTCGGTGCCGTGCGCTTCGACCGTGAGGTAGACCGCGGCGAGAAAGGAGAAGAGCGCAAGCGCGAGCAGCCCCACGCCGACACCGAACAGCGTGAGCCACGGCTTGACGAAATGATCCGCGAACGAGCCCGAGGCGGTGAGTGTCGTCCCGCCCACGGCACCCGTCGCGACGGCACCAACGCACATGCCGAGCAGTACCGGCGTCACGATGCTCGCGATCGCGAATACGCGTCCCCAGCGCTGCTGTGGCGCATCCTGGTCGCTCCCATAGCTGCGGAATATGAACGCCGATCCGCGCAACACGATTCCGAGGAGCATGAGTGTGAGCGGGATGTGGAGCATGATCGCGATCGTCGAGAACGCCGTGGGAAAGCACGTGAAGAGCATCACGATCACGAGGATCAGCCAGACGTGGTTCGCCTCCCAGATCGGCGCGAGCGCATGCGAGATGAGATCGCGCTGCTCCTTGCGACGGGGGCCACGCGCGAGAAAATCCCAGACACCGCCACCGAAGTCCGCGCCCGCGAGCAGCACGTACGCGTTGAGCGCGACCATCATGATGCCCGCGATGAGGAGGGCGGCCGTGATCGTCACGCGGCGCGCGCCTGACGCGGGAGCGTTTCGTCCTCGCGCGGGCTTCTCAGTACGTGCTGGTAGAGCAGCAGCGCGACGATCACGCCGAGGAAGCAGTAGAGCGCGGTGAAGGTGAGGAACGGCACGATGAGTCCGGGCATGGGAGTGACGGCATCCGCCGTACGCAGGATCCCGTAGATCACCCACGGCTGACGCCCGACCTCCGTCACCACCCACCCCGCCTCGATGCAGAGAAATCCCATCGGCGCGCAGAGCACGACCGCGATCATCACCCAGCGCTCCTTGATGATGTCGCGCTTCCGCCAGAACATGAACAGCACGACAGCGGATACCAGGGCCATGAGCGATCCCAACCCGACCATGGTGTCGAACGCGAGATGCACGATCGCCACGGGCGGCCACTCATCGCGCGGAAACGCGTCGAGCCCTTTGACCTCCGCATCCAACTCGTGAAACGCGAGCAGTGAGAGTCCGTGTGGAATCTCGATTGCATACTTCGTCCGTTGCTCATCCTCGCTAGCGAATCCGCCCACGCTGAGCGGCGCACCGCGCATGGTATGGAAGTGTCCCTCCATCGCGGCGAGCTTCGCCGGCTGCTGCTGCGCCACGTAGCGCGCCTCGATGTCGCCCGAGAGCGGCTGGATCAGCGCGGCCGGCGCACCGATGAGGAGCGCGATGGTGAGCGCGCGCCGGTGGAACGCATTTCGGGGATCGCGAAGGAGCATCACCGCGTGAATGCCTGCGACGGCAAAGCCGGTCGCGGCGTACGCGGCGAGCGTCATGTGCAACGTTTGCGGAAACGCCGCCGGCGTCATCATCGCCGCCAAGGGATCGATGTTGGTGAACTTCCCATCGACCAGCGTGAACCCTCGCGGCGTGTTCATCCACGCGTTCGCGATCACGACGAAGATCCCGGAGACCGCGCCGCTCGCGGCGACGACGACGCCCGCGAGCACGTGCGCGCGAGGGGAGATGCGATCCCATCCATACAGGTAGATGCCGAGAAAGATCGCTTCGGTGAAGAAAGCGAAGCCCTCGAGCGAAAACGGCATGCCCACGATCGGGCCGGCTACGCGCATGAAGTCGGGCCAGAGCAACCCGAGCTCGAAGCTCAGAACCGTGCCCGAGACGGCGCCCACCGCGAAGAGAATCGCCGTGCCTTTGGACCAGCGCTTCGCCAGCTCCAGATAGCCCGCGTCTCCGGTGCGACGCCAGCGATGCTCGGCGATGACCATCAGCGCCGGCATGCCGATCCCGACCACCGCGAATATGATGTGAAATGCCAGCGACACTCCCATTTGGGAGCGGGCGGCGAGGAGGTCGCGCATCAACGAACTCTCGCAAGCCCACGAGGGTCGCGCAACCGGCGGATCGGTCAGGTCGTGTACTTGCCGACGCCGAGACGGCGCGCGCTTTTTGGTCGTGCGCCCCCTGCCGCGCTGAGCAGAGAGTAGCTTTCCCGCGTGCCATCTTTTTTGACGAAGCGCCTGGACGCCCTCCGGACAGGAGACGCCGGCAAGCTCAGTGTGCTGATGTTCACCGCGTTCATCGACATGGTGGGCGCGCTGATGATCATCCCCCTCCTGCCATTCTACGCGAAGAGATTTGGCGCGACCGACTTTGCCGTGATGGCGCTCGTCGCCTCCTTCTCGGCGATGCAGCTCCTCAGCGCGCCGCTGTGGGGGCGCGTCTCGGATCGGTACGGTCGCAAGCCGGCATTGCTGTGCGGCCTCGGCGCGTCGATGATGGCGTACATCGTCTTCGCATACGCGGACTCCTACTGGCTTCTGCTCGCGTCACGGATCATTCAGGGCGCCGGCGGCGGCACAACGGGAGTGATCCAGGCGTACGTGGCGGACAGCGTCGCACCCAAGGATCGCGCGCGCGGCCTCGGCTGGCTGTCTTCGGCGACGAATGCGGGTGTGGTGATCGGCCCCGCGATCGCATCGTTCTCGCACAATCTCGGTCCGCACTGGCCGGGGATGATCGCCGCGCTGCTCTGCGCGCTGAACATCCTTTTCGCGTCTCGCTATCTCCCCGAATCGCACGACGCGAAGGCGCGCCTCCGTACGCGCGGTGGGCGCGCACCGATCGACGCGGTGATGCGCGTGGCGGGCGTGGACATCGGCCAGCCGTACGCGCGGCTGATCTGGATGTATTCAGTGGGGCTGGGCGCGTTCTACGGGGTGAATGCGCTAATCATTCTCTTTCTCAGCCGGCACTTCGACGTCACCGAGAACTCGATCGGCTTTTTCTTCATGTACATGGGTGGGCTGAGCATCATCTTCCGGCTCTTCCTGCTCGGCCCTGCAGTCGACAAACTCGGCGAGGTCCGCACGTCGAGACTCGGAGCGCTCTCCCTTGGACTTGGTCTCGCGATCACTCCGCTCACTGCATATCTCAAGCTCAACGCATTGCCGCATTTCAGTTGGGCGCCGTTCGCCGTCGTGATCGCCCTCGTGCCCCTCGGTGCGGCGCTCAACTTCCCGAGCGTGACGGCGCTCCTCTCGCGCGTGGTCGGCGAGAACGAGCGCGGGTTGTACATGGGCGTGCAGCAGACGTACGGCGGCATCGCGCGCGTGATCTATCCGCTCGTGGCCGGCGTGGCATCCGATCATCTCGGCGAGATGGCGCCGTTCTGGATTTCGGGTGGCCTCGTGTTGAGCACGATCGCGATGGGTTCGCAGCTCGGGCGTTTTTCGAGTCGCACGTCCGAGTTCGAGGTGGTGTCGCTGAGCAACGAAGCGACGGCGGAGGCGAAGGCGGCGGAGTAGCTGTAACGCGAATGGGCGGGCGCGTTTGCGCAGGTGCTCGTTGCTCGTCGATGAGAGGCAGCCCTGCCCGATAACATCTCGATCAGCTCCGAGCGCATGCCCACCGCGTCCCTGCCCCGTCCCGCCGAATTCGACAATCCCGCGATCCCCGAGATCGCGACGACGGACGTGCCGAGCTGCCCGCTCTGCGGTGCGTCGCACTTTCACACGTTCGCAGAGGGCTACGACTACGAGCTGCAGACGTCGCGCAACCGTTGGCGCTTCGTGCAGTGCGACGCGTGCACGCACGTCTGGCTCAATCCGCGCCCCGCTATCTCCACGCTCGGTACGATCTACCCGACCACCTACTACGCATACAACTACGCGACCAGGATCAATCCGATCGCGGTGAAGGCGAAGGAGCTGCTCGATGTCGCGAAGATGAAGGCGATCCTCGCGCATCTGAAGCGCGCGCCACGATCGTTCCTCGATGTCGGCTGTGGCGATGGCCGATTTCTCAAGGTGATGGCGAAGAAAGGTGTGCCGCTCGCGCAGGACTACGGGCTCGAGCTCGACGAGGCGGTGCTCCAGCCGCTGAAAGCTGCCGGCTACCAGGTGGCCTGCGAGCGCGTGGAAGACTCCACAGTCGTCCCCGACGGCTCGCTCGATCTCGTGACGATGTTCCACGTCATCGAGCACGTCGACGATCCGGGGCCGGTGGTGCGGAAGCTCGCGAAGTGGATGGCGCCGGGTGGAGTGCTGGCGATCGAAACGCCGAATCTCGACGCGCTCGATCAACGGCTCTTCAAAGACGGCTACTGGGGCGGATACCACATCCCCCGCCACTGGAACCTGTACACGGCCTCGACGCTCGCGAGGCAGTTGAAGGATGCCGGTCTGGAGCCGGTCGCCACCATCTACCAGACCGGACACTCCTTCTGGATGTACTCGATGCATCACTGGATGCGCTTCGAGGGCACGCCGCACCCCCGCCTGGCGAAGCTGTTCGATCCGATCGGCAGCCTTGGATTCCTCGCCGGCTTCACACTCTGGGATAAGATGCGGGGGCTCCTGGGCTTCCGAACGAGTGCCGTGTTGATGCTCGCGAGGAAGCCCGACACAGCGTGACCGGGCGGGTCGCGTCCTCGTCTAAGACGTAGACCATTGGGGCCCAACAAGATGACGCTTCAGCTCGCCAGCATCGCCGCCCCGGAAGCGACCATCTCGCCCCGTGCGCCGGCGCCGCGCTTCGATCCCTATCACCCATTTCGCCGCACGCTCCTGACCCCGGAGCAGGTGCGTTCGCTCAGCGCGCTGCGCCCTGCGCGCGTAATGGCCGATACGGCGTGGTGCTGGCTCTGGATCATCGGCGCGTGGGCGGCCGTCGCGACGTGGACGCACTGGTGGGTGGTCGCGCTCGCGATCCCGGTCATCGGCACCCGCTACTACGCGCTCTTCATCATCAGTCACGATGGCCTGCATCGCAGGTTGTTTTCGAACCGCGAGCGCAACGACCTCTTCAACGATGTCTGCATCCTCGGCGCCCTCGGCGCCGTCACGCGCATCAACAACCGAAACCATCTTCGTCACCACCAGTATTTGGCGACGCAGGATGATCCGGACCGCCATCGCCACGCCTGCTTCAACAAGTCGGAGATCGTCGAGGTGGTGGCGTTCCTGACCGGCGTCTCGAGCGTGTTCACGAGTGTGAAGAACGTCTTCTTTCCACAGTCCGGAGTGAAGAAGCGGGGCGCGCCCGACGCGGCCGAAGTGCAGGGCGAGCCCGGCACCGCACTCGCGTCCACGCCGGAAAGCTACACAGCGCGCGACATGGTCATTCTGCTTGGCTGGCAGGTCGCGCTGATCGGCGGGCTCTCGTGGGCGATCGGGTGGTGGGCGTATCTGGCACTCTGGCTCCTTCCCGTCTTCGTGTTCACGTACCTCGGCGACAATCTCCGGTCGTTCGTCGAGCACTCGCATCCGGAGTCCGACGCCAAGGCCGACGAGCATCGTCTCGTCACGTTCATCAGCAACCGTCTCGAGCGGCTGTTCGTCGCGCCGATGAACATGAACTATCACGCCGCTCACCACCTTTGGGTGGGCATCCCGTATTACAACCTACCGCACGCCGACCGATTGATGCGCGAGCATCCGGGATCCAGTGCGCTCGAGTGGCGACGAAGCTACGTCGGCTACCTCTGGCGCTACATGCGCGCGATGCCGCTGGAGGAGTGCAAGGGATGACTACGCGCACGACCACCGCGCCATTCACCCGCTTTGCGCCGCCGCTCACCGCATCCACACCTGAGCTTTCGGTCGTGATGCCGTGCCTTAACGAGGCGGACACGATCGCTACGGTGATCGAGAAGGCGCAGCGTGCGATCGGCTCTGGCGGGATCAACGCCGAGATCGTGATCGCGGACAACGGGAGCACGGATGGCTCGCAGGAGATCGCGCGCAGACTCGGCGCGCGCGTGATCGCGGTGGATCAGCGCGGGTACGGCGCAGCGCTCATGGGCGGGATCAACGCGGCGCGCGGGACCTACGTGATGATGGGCGACGCGGACGACAGCTACGACTGGGGAGAGATTCCGCGGTTCCTCGCGAAGCTGCGCGAGGGATACGATCTCGTGCAGGGCTGCCGACTCGAGACGGGCGGCGGCACGGTCAAGCCCGGCGCGATGCCCTTTCTGCATCGCTGGTGGGGGAACCCGATGTTCAGCGCCCTCGCGCGCTGGTGGTTCCGCACGCCGATCCACGACATCCACTGCGGCATGCGCGCGTTCCGGCGCGACATGTGGCTCGCGCTCGACCAGCGCTGCACGGGAATGGAGTTCGCGAGCGAGATGGTGATCAAGGCGAGCCTCTTCCAGGCGAAGACCGCCGAGATCCCGATCACGCTGAGCCCGGACGGGCGCACGTCGCATCCGCCGCATCTCAAGACGTTCCGCGACGGCTGGCGCCATCTGCGATTCTTTCTGCTCTTCTCACCGCGCTGGCTGTTCCTGATGCCGGGGCTCGCACTCATTCTCGCCGGCACTGTAGGCTATGCGCTCGCAATGCCGCGCCTGAGCCTGGGCAAGATGACGTTCGACGTGCACACGCTGCTCTTCGCGAGTCTCGCGATCATCTGCGGCTACCAGTCGATCGCCTTCGCGCTCATGACGAAGGTGTTCGCGATCATGGAAGGGCTGCTGCCGGAGGATCCGCGGCTCAATCGCTTCTTCGCGCTCGTGAATCTCGAGAGTGGACTGTCCGTCGGGGCGCTCGGAATGCTCGTGGGACTTGGCCTGCTCTCCGGTGCGGTGCACCAGTGGTCGAGCGCGGACTTCGGCGCGCTCAACTACGAGCACACGATGCGCTGGGTGATCCCCGGCGTGATGCTGACGGCGCTCGGCTTCCAGACCATCCTCTCGAGCTTCTTCGCCAGCCTCATGGGGATGCGACGCCGGTGAGCGCCCCCGCGATGCAGCAGACGACGCAGCAGTCGGCGAACGCCGAGTTCGACGCGTATGCCGACAACTACGACGAGGCGCTCGCGATGGGCCTGTCGGTCACCGGCGAGCCGAAGGAGTATTACGCCTCAGCGCGCGTATGGTGGCTCGCGAAGCAGCTCGCGAGGGCGAAGTGGTCGGTGCGCACCGTCATGGATTTCGGCTGCGGCACCGGATCGGGCGTGCCGTTTCTCTTCGACGGGCTGAATGCGAAGCTCGTGCACGGCGTCGACGTATCCGCTGCATCGCTTGAAACAGCGCGCAAGGTGCACAAGCGCGATGGAACCACCTTCGCGCTGATCGACGAGCCGATAGGTCCGACCTTCGACCTCGCCTTCTGCAATGGCGTCTTCCATCACATACCAGTGGCAGATCGTGACGCGGCCGCGCGCTACGTCTACGATGCGCTCGTACCGGGCGGAATGTTCGCGTTGTGGGAGAACAATCCGTGGAATCCGGGGACGCGGTACATCATGAGCCGAGTGCCGTTCGACAGGGATGCGATCACGATGACGCCGCCCGAAACGCGTCGCCTCCTGCGCGGTGCCGGCTTCGAGATCGTGCGCACGGATTTCCTCTTCGTGTTCCCGCATCTCCTTCGCGCGCTGCGGCCGCTCGAGCGCGTGCTCTCACCGCTCCCAATCGGCGGCCAGTATCTCGTGCTTGCACGAAAGCGGTGACCTCTCCGTTCAACCGCCGGTACGCGCCGGCGAGCGATCGATGACCGACACACAGGCCCTGCTCGTTCTTCTCCTCTCTGCGCTGCTGGGGCGATTCATCATACTCCCGCGCGCAACGGATGGGGCGACGCGTGTGCTGAATGCGCGTTGGATGCCGGTGGTAATCGGGGTGATCACCGCGGTGTTCATGACCTGGCTGTGGGGCGGACTGGATCAGGTTGCCGTGGTTCACGACGAGGCCGCATATCTGCTGCAGGCGAAGATCTATGCGGGCGGACGGTGGACAGCGCCGGGGCTGCCGCTGCCGGAGTTTTTCGAGCAGTATCACGTGTTCGTCACGCCGATCCTCACTCCCAAGTATCCGCCGGGACACGCGTTCGTTCTGATCCCTGGACTATGGCTCGGGCTTCCCGGGCTCATGCCGATGCTGTTGCTGGGCCTCTGCGGCGCGCTCGTATTCGAAGTCGCGCGCAGGCTGGCGAATCCGTGGGTGGCGCTGGTCGCCTGGTTCCTCTGGATGACCGCACCCGGGATCATGGACTTCGAGCCCGGTTACCTCTCCGAGACGTCGACGAGCGCGCTCTGGATGCTCGGCTGGTACGCGCTGCTGCGCTGGCTGCACGAGGAGCAACCCAAGTGGCTCGCATGGCTCGCGTTCTCGATCGGGCTCGGCTTCCTGAGCCGGCCGGTGACGATGGTGATCTTCGCGATACCCGTGGCGGTCGTGGTGCTGCGGCGCATCGCGATGCGCAATTCCTGGAAGGAGCTGCGGCTGCCCTTCGGAATCGGCTTCGCGTTCATCGGGATCTGGATGCTCTGGAGCCAGCGCACTACGGGGAATCCCTTCTTCGCGCCATATGGGCTCTACTCGCGATACTATTTCCCCGACGACGTGATGGGCTTTGGGCTCACGGGACAGCAGCCGCTACGCCCCCTCAATGCGGACATGGCGCTGTTCAACGAGTACGTGAAGATCCTGCACAAGGACTACACGCTCGCGACGCTGCCTCACAATCTGCGCGAACGAATCGTTGCGATTGCGGCCAACATGTGGGCGACGCGCGCGATGCTTCTGCCACTCGCTGCGCTCGGGCTGATCACGGCGAGCGCGCCCATCTGGTTCGCGCTCGGCACCGCGGTCTTGCTGGTGCTCGCGTATCTGTGCGTCGGCCATGCTCCGCAGTGGACCGTCTACTACGTCGAGATTCAGCCCGTGCTCGCGTTCGTGACAGCGGCAGCATGGTGGCGCGTGGCGAGTGTGCTCTCGAGCCGCAAGCTCGCCTGGCCGCTGCACGAGCTTCCGGCGATGACGTCGGGCGCGGCGTTCGGAGTGATCGTGAGTGCGCTCATGCTTTTCCCGTACGACACGCGCATGGCGAGCTACATTCGCCTGAACAAGGCGGAGGGGTCCGCATATCATCGCGACTTCCGCGACTTGCTCCGGCTCATCCCGACTGCGCACAGCATGGTATTCGTCCGCTACGCGCCGAATCACAGTCCGCACATGAGTCTCGTGACCAACGAGCCCGATCTCGCAACGGCGCGGGTGTGGACCGTGTACGACCTGGGTGCGCACAACACCGCGCTCATACGGCTCGATCGCTCGCGCACGCCGTATCTGTTCGACGATGCGCATCGCGTGCTCGTGCAGCTCGACTCCACGGGCGCACCGATCCGCGATCGTGTGATCAAGGAGCCGGGAACGCGATACTGACCCGGTGAGCGCGCGCGCCGACCGATCAGCCTATCGACGCCACCTCGTACTTCTCCTCGGGCAGCTCGTTCGGAATCGCCGAGACGCCATCGCCCTCCCGCTCCGTGAGCAGGCGCGATCCGCGCTGGTAGGTGAGATACGAGTACGCCCACTCCACGAGCACGATGATCCGATTGCGGAAGGTCGCGAGGTACATCACGTGGATGAGGAGCCAGAACCACCACGCAATCTGGCCGCGCAGCTTCACCTTCCCGATCTCGGCGATCGCCCGATAGCGGCCGATCGTGGCGAGGTTGCCCTTGTCGCGATACTTGAACGGAAGCGTCGGGAGCTCCGCGAGTATCCGTTTGATGTTCTTCGCCGCGAGCTTGCCCATCTGATTCGCGGCTGGCGCAACCGCCGGTACGAGCTCGCCGTTCTTGTAGGGCACCGCCGCGAGGTCGCCCACTACGAAGACGTGCGGCGCGCCCGGCACCGAGAGATCCGGCTGCACGACCACACGACCTGCGCGATCGAGCGGCGCGCCGAGCGTGCGCGCGAGCGGCGAAGCCTGATTCCCCGCGGCCCAGAGTACGGTTCGTGTCGGGATGCGCTCGTCGCCGACATACACTGCATCCTTCTCAATGCGTGTAACCACCGCGTTGAGGCGCACCTCGACGCCGAGCCCTCGGAGGTCGCGCAGCGCGCGCTCGGCGAGATCCGGCTCGAATGCGGTGAGCAGCCGCGGCCCACCTTCCAGCAGCACGATCTCCGTCTTGCGGGGATCGAAGTTGCGGAAATCATCGAGCATCGAGTAATGCGCGATGTCGGGAAGAATGCCCGCGAGCTCCACGCCCGTGGGGCCGCCGCCGACGACCACGAATCGCAGCCACGACTCACGCTCGTCGGCTGGCGCCTTCTCTGCTTCCTCGAACGCGCTGAGAAAGCGATGGCGAATCTTGAGCGCGTCCTCGAGGCTCTTGAGTCCCGGTGCGAGCGGTTCCCACTCGTCGTGCCCGAAGTACGCGTGGCGCGCGCCTGACGCAACGATGAGATAGTCGTACGGAATAGTGAGCTTGCCGCGATCCGCGTGCACGAGCTGCTTCTCGGCATCGATCGTGTCCACCTCCGCCATGAGCACGGTGGTGTTCGTGTTCTTGCGCAGGAGCCAGCGAATCGGCGACGTGATCTCGCTGGGCGCGAGCACCGCCGTCGCCACCTGATACAACAGCGGCTGAAAGAGATGGTGATTCGTACGGTCGACGAGCGTGACGTCGACGTCGGCCTTGCGCAGCCCGCGAGCGGCGGTGAGCCCGGCGAATCCTCCGCCGATGATGACGACCTGAGGTCTCGTCATGCGGTCGGTATCGTCTCGACGCGCTCGGCGCGTCCGCCGAGCATGCGTGCAGCGACCGTGATCAGGAGAACGATGAGGATGAGGAGCACACTGTAGGCGGCCGCCGTGCCGAAGGAGAGGTTGCGGAGCTGCGCGAGGATTTCCATCGAGATGGGGCGATTGGCGTGGGTGTAGAGTACGATCGATGCGACGAACTCGCCGACCGCTGTGATGGCCGCGAGCGTGGCACCAGCCGCGAGTCCGGGGCGTGCCGCGGGAATCACGACGCGGCGCATGGCGAGCCACCAGCTCGCTCCCAGCCCGCGCGCGGCGTCCTCGAGCGACGGATCCATCTGGCGGAGCGAGCCCTCGACGGCGCTCGTCACAAGCGGGATGCCGCGCACGAAATACGCCAGCGGAAGAATCCAGAACGTGCCGACGAGCAGCAGTCGCAGCTGCGCGGGCGCGGTACGGTCGAAGGTCGACGCAAGGCCGATGGCGATCGCCGTTGCCGGAATCGCCCACGGGAGCACCACGAGCAGCTGAAGGAGACCGCGTCCCGCGAAGCGGCGGCGCACGAGGAGGTAGGCGGCGACGAAGCAGACGATGATGTTCGCGATCGTCGCGATCACCGCCATCGAGATGCTGCTGCGCACCGGCAGCCAGAGCTGCGGATCGCGCGCGAGGCGCGTGAAGTTTTCGAGCGTGTACTGAGGCGGGAGCACCTGGGTGGTCCAGGTGCCATCGCGCGCGAACGCGACGAGCACGATCATCGCGTGCGGCAGGATGAGCACGAACACGAGTGCGGCAGCGAGGAGCGGCGCCATGCGCGCGAGCGGCCCACGCAGCGCTATGCGCGTGTTGCTCCCCTTGCCCGTGAGCGCGTACGTGCGCCGCCGTTCGAACCAGCGAAGCAGCAGCAGCGCACCGACGGCGGCGATCGCCATCACCGTCGTCTCGACGTACGCCATTCCCATCGCGCCGTTGAGCTTCGAGGCGACGACCTGCGTCGAGAGCACGCGCAACCCGCCGCCGAAGATGTACGGTGCGGAGAAGGAGCCGAGAGCGCTCATGAATACGAGAAGCATCGAGCCCGCGAGCGCGGGCGTGACGAGCGGGAGTGTCACTTTCCGGAGGCGGAAGGGCGTCGAGGCTCCGAGTCCTGCCGCTGCTTCATCGAGCGTACCATCCAGTCGCTCGAGCCCTGCGGAGACGAAGAGAAATACGTAGACGTACATGGTGTAGGCATGCACGAAAATTATCGCCCATACGCCCGTGAGCCGCCACGGCGGTTCGGACAGGTGGAGACCTCGCTGAACGGCTCGCGTGACGACGCCGCTCTCCCCGTACAGGAAGAGAAATGCGATCACGCCCACGAGCGGCGGCAGCGCGGCAGGCAGCGTCGCGACCGCCTGCAGGAATTTCCGTCCGCGAAACTCCACGCGACTCAACACGAACGCGAGCGGCAGTCCGACGGCAGCCGCGGCGATCACAGAGCCGAACGCCACCTCGAGTGTCGTCCACAGCGCCTCACGGTCGCTCGGACTGTTCGCAAACTCGCGCCAGTAGCCGAGCCCGTGCTCGAAGCTTCCGGCGATGATGGTGACGTTGGGGTAGACGACGGACCAGAGCAGCAATGCCAGCACTGGCACCGCGAGCGCCCATGACGTTCGCTGGTCGGGCTTCACGTCGCCACCAACGGCACCGGCTCGCGCGTGATGCGCACGCGCACGTTGTCACCCTCGCGCACGTCGCGATCGGTGCTCTGGAGCTCGACCTCGGTGCGCTCGTCCACGCGCACGCGGTAGACGAGCTGCGTGCCGGCGAACCGGCGATCCGTCACGACGCCAGCCCAGCCGCTGCCATCCTTCGCGAACGCCAGCGCGTCGGGACGCAGCACGGCGAGCACGTTGCGCGCGCCGTCGAGCGTTGCGGGCGCGCGCGCGGCGAGCGTCGTCGCACCGCCGGCGACGCGAACCGTCACGTTCACACCATCGTACTCGCCCGGCACGAACGTCGCCCGTCCAATGAACTCGGCCACCGCGCGCGAGACGGGATGGTCGTGCAGCTCCTCGGGCGCGCCGACCTGGAGCAGCCGGCCGTTCTCCATCAAGGCCACGCGGTCCGCGACCGCGAACGCATCTTCCTGATCGTGCGTCACGAAAAGTGCGGTCAGTCCCAAACGGCGCAGCGTAGCGCGCAGCTCGTTGCGCGTGCTGCGGCGGAGATTCGGATCGAGATTCGAGAGCGGCTCGTCGAGCAGCAGCACCGGTGGCTCGATCACCAGGGCGCGGGCGAGCGCGACGCGCTGCTGCTCGCCGCCGGAGAGCGACTGGATGGCGCGCGGCGCGGCGCCATCGAGGCCCACGTTCGCGAGCGCCGCGGCCGCGCGCGCGCTGCGCTCGGCCTTCGACACGCCGCGTGCCTCGAGCCCGAACGCGACGTTCTGCCCCACCGTCATGTGCGGGAAGAGCGCGTAGTGCTGGAAGACCATTCCGAAACCGCGTACGCGAGGCGCGCGTGTAGTGATGTCCTTCCCTTCGAGCCAGACCTTCCCCGAATCCGGCGGCTCATAGCCTGCCACCATGCGCAGCGTCGTCGTCTTCCCCGATCCGCTCGCGCCCATGAGTGCCACCAGCTCGCCGCTCGCGATCTCGAGCGAGAGCGCATCGACGGCGAGCTTTTCCCTGAAGCGGCGCGTGAGCGTGTCGAGCGAGAGCCGCGCCGTGCCGGCCATCAGCTCTTCTTGCTGCGGTTGCGGATGTTCGCGTCCCAGTAGCGCATCCACTCGTCGAGATGCTTGGCGAGGAGCGCCCGGTCCAGCGGCATCGGCTTGATGTTTGTCTTCGCGTCGCGCACCCACTGCGGCAGCGAATCGAGCGGGATGTCCGTACGTGCCGGAATGCGATAGAGCTTCTGCGCTGCGTACTCGAGCGCCGTCGGCGTGCTGACGAACTCGTAAAACTGCTGCGCGATGTTCGCGTGCTTCGATCCCTTCACGATCGCGATCGCGTCGACGAGCACCGGCGTGCCGCTGCTCGGGATCACGTACTGCACCGGGATGTTGAACCGTCCGCGCAGCGACGCGATGTCCGGCATGTCGTACAGGGAGATCAGCCCTTCCTGGCGGCCGAGCTTCTGGTAGAGCACCCCGGGATCGAGCGCGTACTCCTTCGTGCTCGCATCGAGGCGCCGCAGCCACGCGTAGCCCGAGTCCGGCGTGCCGGCCGCGCCCATGCCGCGCACGATCATCGCGCCGAAGATCGCGCGCATGCTCCCGCTGGGGAGCGGATCGCGAATGATCACCTTCCCCTTCCACTTCGGGTCGAGCACGTCGTCCCAATCCTTTGGCGCTTCGGCGGCTTTCACCGCATCGCTGTTGTACGCGATCACCTCGGGCGTGAGATACGTTCCGTACCAGAGATCCGACTCACCCGTCGCTTCGGACGGAACGGCGCCGGCCCACGTCGGCTTGTAGGGAGCAAGCAGCCCGGCGTCCGCCGCACGGTCGAACACCTCGGTCGGCGCGCCGAACCAGACGTCCGCCTGCGGGTTGGCGGCTTCGCTGCGCAGGCGGTCGAGCACGTCCTGCGATCCCATGTCCACCCACTGCACGTCTACCGTGGGATGCGCCTTCTCGAACGCCGCCTCGTAGTACTCGAGCAGATCCTTGCCGTGCGGCGAATACACGGTGAGCACCGTCCGCCCATCGCCGCCGCACGCTGCGAGCGCCACGAGCAGCGCGCTTGCGATCCCGCGTGCGCCCGCCTTCATGGCGACACCGCGCGAGCCGCCGCACTCGGCGGAGTGATCGGCGGGCCGAGCAAGTTCACGAACAGGCGCGCCGCACCAGGCACGCCCGCGGGTAGCTGCCGGAAGAAAGCGAGCGTCGTGTAGATGTAGCTGCCGCGCCCTACTGCCACGCGGAGAATGCCCCCGGGATTCTGCGGCTCTCCGGGATCGTTCGTCGCGATGACCGTCTGATAGTGCGGATCGATCGTCGATGGCATGTACAGCGCGCGATCCTGCACCCAACCGCGCCAGTCCGCGTCCGTGATGCGATTGGGCGTGGAGAGCAGCGGATCGTTCGGCGCGAGCACCGTGATCGGCGAGCCCTCATCCGTCACGCGCGCCGCAGGGGACGAGAGCGAGATGGGATACGGCATCATCCCCGGCTGCGCCATCTCGCCCTGGCCATACTGCACCACCATCGTGCCGCCCTGCTTCACCCAGTCGAACAGCCGCGGGTTTTGCGCGGCGAGCGTCGGATCCGACTGGTACGCACGCGTGCCGATGACGACGGTCGTGAATCGCGAGACATCGGCACTCGCGAGCGTGTGCGCATCGAGCACCGTCACCGGGATGCCCAGCTCTTCGAGCAGCGGCGCGCTGTTGTCGCCAACCCCCTGCACATAGGCGACGCTCACGCCGTGCGGGAGCTGCGCATCGACGGCCTCGATCGCCATCGTCGCGGGACGCACGAGCATCTGGGGCCGAATGTGCTCGTAGCGGATCGGCACGTAACCGTAATCGAACTTCGTTCCCTCGCTCTCAGCCACCGCCGTGATCACGTGCCTGCCCGCCGGCAGCGTGCCGCGCACCCGGAAGGCGACGGTCTGCGCGACGCCGTTCGGCGCGAGCGACACGCTGCGCGAGGCGGTATCCGCCAGCAATCCCTGCGGGAGATCGAGGCGCACGTTGACGTCACGCGCATTCTCATATGCAGAGCGCAGGGTGACACGCAGCTCGCGATCGACCGGCGCTCCCGCGCGCGCAAAGCCCACCGCGCGATCGAGTGTCACGGAAACGGCGGGCACGACGGCGAGGGGACGCTGCTCCTCGCCGCGTGCAGGATTCGCCACGCGAAGCACCAGCGGCGCGCGCACCACGGTACCTCCTGCGAGATACACTTTGGCGAGCGCGCTGCCCGACGCACTCTCCTCGGCTGTCCGCGTGCTCACCAGTGAGGCGAAGAGATCACTTGTACGCGGCGGCGTGAGCCACCACGGCCCTGTGAGCGCGGTGCCACGCACGTTGAACGTCCACGTGGACGAGCTGTCGCGCGGAATCGTGCGCGCGGCGGCCCTGGCATCCGATCCGCCCACGGCCGTCGCGGAGATCGCGCTCCCGCTCAACGACACCGAATCGACCATCAGGCGATTCTCGTTGCGGTCGTATACCGTCACCGTCGCTGCCATCGTATCGCCGAGCGCGAGCGCATCGCGCGGCACCGCTGCCTCGACGCCGATTCCCGCCGCCAGCGCCGTGGCGCGCGAGGTCGCATCGCGCAGCATCGCGAGCGATGCGTCCACATCGCCCCGCGCGCCCACGGAGATGGTGCTCGCCAGCTTCTGGACGTGCTCGAGCGAGGGGACCAACGTCTCGGGATGCCGCAGATCGGAGCGCGACGCTACGGCGCCGAGCGCTGCGACCAGCGAGTCCACTCTGGGGCGCTGCGCCGCAGGCACCTGCGCGCCCAGCCGGCGATACGTCGTGTCGATTCCGTCGAAGATCGAGCGCTCGGCGTTCGGATCGGCTGGCGCCGGCGCGCGCGAGCTCTCGCGGCGCACCGAGCCCGCGACGAATCCTTTGCGCTGCAACGCACCGAATCCCTGCGAGAGATGCTGCGAGCGGCTCTCTCCCGCGATCTCGGCGTAGCTCCGGCCCAACAGCGGGCTGTACTCACCCGCGTTGTAGTGGAACGTCGCGCCTGCGCCCTGCCAGTACGATGTCGTGCGATAGAACTTGAGCGGCGTCCACGGGGCGAGTCCTGCGGTCGCGCTTGCCGGGAATCGCGCGCCATCCCCCGCCGCATCGTACGCCTCGCGCGCGAGAATCCCCGACACCTGATGCTGCCCGTGTCCGTCGCGCGGCGTGCCGGAGAAGACCGCGATGATGATCTGCGGCCGGAACGCCCGCACGACGGTCACGACGTTCGCGAGGAGCGTGTCATGCGGCCAGTGCGTGTACGCCTCCGTCGCACTCTTCGAGAATCCAAAATCGTACGCGCGCGTGAAGTACTGCTGTGCGCCATCGATGCGCCGGGCCGCGAGCAGCTCCTCCGTGCGGATGACGCCGAGCGCTTCGCCGAGCTCATTGCCAATGAGGTTCTGGCCGCCGTCCCCGCGTGTGAGGGAAAGATAGGCGACGTCCGCATGCCGCCCCTTCTGAAGCCACGTGATGAGCCGCGTGTCCTCGTCGTCCGGATGCGCGGCGATCACGAGCACGCGCACGGACACCGGGAGTCCGGCGAGCACATCTCCCAGCGCCGTCGCGCCGCGCTCCTGAGCAATGCAGGGACGCGGCGCGAGGAGGGCGAGGGTAGCGAGTGCGTACAGCCCGGCTCGCAGCCTCACGGAGAGGATTCGGAGCCCGAGATCACGAGCGTGTCATTCATGCGAGCCTAACGCTCAGCGCGCGCCGGAGGTTGCACGCGGCGCGGATCGCTTGCTCGCGACGGGTGCCAGAGTGTCCGCCATCAGCTTCGCCTGCTGCTCGGCGTGCGGCGCGGCGTATCCCTCCGCCGGGCTCGCGCGCTCGGGGCGCCCGATGTAGCGGATGGTCATCGCGTTGCCCACGGCGCCACGAAGGCGAGGGGAGACGAAGCTCCATGCGCCCATGTTGCGCGGTTCCTCCTGCGTCCACACGACTTCCTCGATCTCGGTGTAGCGCTCGAGCACCGCGGTGAGTGCCTCGTGCGGCCAGGGATAGAGCTCGTCCACGCGCACGATGGCCAGGTGCTCGCCGTTCACACCGCTCCCCTGATCCTGGCCCGCGCCGCTCACCTGCGCGGCCGCGATGAGGTCGTAGTAGATCTTTCCCGTGCACAGCACCAGACGGCGCACCTTCGCAGGATCCTTCGCCGCCCGCGCATCGTCGATCACCGGCTGGAAGGTTCCCGACACGAGATCCGCCAGATGCGACGCCGCGAGCGGCAGACGCAGAAGGCTCTTGGGCTGCATGAGCACGAGCGGGCGCCGGTTCGGATTCAGTGCCTGCCGCCGCAGGATGTGGAAGTACTGCGCCGGCGTGGACGGATAGGCCACGCGCATGTTGTTCTCCGCACACATCTGCAGGAAGCGCTCGAGTCGCGCGCTCGAGTGCTCGGGGCCCTGCCCCTCGTACCCGTGCGGGAGCAGCATCACGACTCCCGAATCCTGTCCCCACTTCGCGCCGTCCGATGTGATGAACTGATCGATGATCGGCTGCGCGACGTTCGCGAAGTCACCGAACTGCGCCTCCCAGAGTACCAGCGTGTCGCGCGATGCGACGCTGTAGCCGTACTCGAACGCGAGCACCGCGACTTCGGAGAGCGGGGAGTTGTAGATCTCGAAGGGCGCGGCGTCCTCCGCCAAGTGCTGGAGTGGCGTGTACGTCTTTCCCGTCTCGTGGTCGTGCAGCACCGCCTGCCTGTGCGAGAACGTGCCGCGCTCAGCATCCTGCCCGCTGATGCGAACCGAGGTGCCGTTCACCAGGAGCGATGCCCACGCGAGCGCCTCCGCGTGCCCCCAGTCGATTCCGCCGTCGGACACGAGCGCCGGACGACGACGCTCGAGCACGCGAGCGAGCTTCGGCAGCGGATGGAAATCCGAGGGCCAGCTCAGCATCCGCTCGTTGAGCGAGATGAGCTGCTCCGCCGGCACCGCGGTCGCAACCGGAGCCACGGGCTGCCCTGCGTCGGCATCCGTGCCTTCCGCATCCGGAGCCGCCTTCGCCTTCACCTCGGCGTGAATCGCCTCGAGCTGCGTCTGGACCTCGGCATCGAGCCGCTCCATCGCGCCCGGCTGGATCACGCCCTCGGTGGTGAGCCGCCGCCCCCACAGCTCGCGCGTCGTCGGGTGCGCCTTGATCGCGGCGTAGAGCATCGGCTGCGTGTACACCGGCTCATCCGCCTCGTTGTGTCCCCATCGACGATAACCGACGAGATCGATCAGGAAATCCTTACCGAAGCGCTCGCGGTACGCGAGGCCCAGCCACACCGATGCGATGCACGACTCCGCGTCATCGCCGTTCACGTGAAGGATCGGAACCTCGAAGCCCTTCGCGAGATCGCTCGCGTAGTGCGTCGAGCGCCCCTCGCTCGGGTCGGTGGTGAAGCCGATCTGATTATTCACGATGATGTGCAGCGTGCCGCCCGTGCGATAACCGCGCAGGTTCGAGAGGTTGAACGTCTCGGCCACGACGCCTTCTCCCGGAAATGCGGCGTCGCCGTGCATCGCAATCGGGAGGACGCTCGACTCGTCGAGCACACGGAGCGTTCCGGGCACGCGCTGCCGGGCGCGCGCGACGCCCTCGAGCACGGGGTTCACCATCTCGAGGTGACTCGGATTGGGCATCAGCGACACGTGCACGCGATCGCCGCCATTTCGCTCGCGATCGGTTTCGGCGCCGAGGTGATACTTCACGTCGCCCGTGTCGCTCGCGGCATTGGCGGCGTACTTCCCCTCGAACTCCTCGAACACCGCGCTCACCGGCTTGTCGAGCACGTGGGTGAGCACGTTGATGCGCCCGCGGTGCGCCATCGCCATCACGACCTCGCGCGCGCCCGCGGCGGCCGCGCCTTCGATCGCCGCTTCGAGCATCGGGACCAGCGTGTCGTTCCCCTCGATCGAGAAGCGCTTGTAGCCCTGATAGGCGCGCCCGAGGAAGCGCTCGAGGCCGTCGACTTCGGTGAGGCGGCGGAGGACGGCGCGCTTCTCTT
>JBDTXN010000005.1:0-50864 GCA_040006175.1 Gemmatimonadota bacterium
CCCCGCGCTCTGACTTACGGTCATGGCGCAACTCGCGTCGATCCTGTCGCGCCTCTGCGTAGTGACCCGTGGCCCGGTCCCGGCGCAGGTCGCGGCGATCGGCGCGGCGGTCACGGTTGTCGGACCGAATGTCCTGCCGATCGCGTGCGATGTCGCCACGGTCGCTGCGCAGATCGCGACGGTCGGAGCGGATGTCTCGCGAGTCGCGCCGAACGTCACCCGTCCGTTCGGAAGTCACGGCCACCTGCGCGCCCGCGATCGTCGACGCGCCGGCAAAGAGCGTCAGGGCCATGCCTAGTGCCACCAGGGTGTTGCGAAGCATTATCATATCCTCCAGTAATCGTTGGGCAGCGACCAGGGCGTCGCGCCATTCGAGGAGGTAGACGCTGCTTCGCAGGCGGCGTTAATGGCAAAGCGCTGACCTAGCGTTTCCTGGAAAAGATGGTATCGTTCCGCGCCGGACTGGACCGCCGCGGTTTAGCGGTCCAAGTACGTTGCCGATCAATGGCTTACGAACAATTCCGAGGGCGCAGTGACAGCTTTGCCGACTCCGAGTGGTCCGACGCCAAGCGTGCCCCCTGTACCGCCAGCGGTCCCCGCCGCCCCGCTGGCCCCTCCAAGTCCGCTAGAATTTCCGCTCTCTTGGCTCCTTGAATTCGCGCCAGCTCCAATACAGTATCGCGCCTCTATAGAAGTTGCGAGGCTCCCGATCGCTGGATCGAGGAGTTTCTCCGCCCTCCCGTACGCATACCAATCCGCAATCGAGCTAGCCCTCTCCCAGCACTCGGACGGTACCTGGAACCAGAACATGCTCGCGATACCCACCTCCCGGAGCGAGCGCTACAAGGGAGTTGGGACCATCAGCGCCGTTCGCCGGTTGCTCGAATACGGTTGGGACCGCGAGTCGCCCCCGCTCCTGCAGGCGCGCCGCGTTCTATTCCGGCTCCTCGCCGAGGACGACGATCCCGCGTACCTGTACGAGCTCGGCGGCAAGAGCAAGATGGAGCTCGCGATGGTGCGCCATGGCCGAGGCGTGCTGCGCGAGGCGGCTGCGGCCGCCCTCGCGCAAGCCGGCTACGAGAACGACCCGCGCCTCCGTGGCGCCGCTCGCCGGATTCTCGAACGCGTGGATGCCTTTCTGAAGTCGCCTCTCGCGCAGAAGCCGTTCACGCGAGTTGGCAACCATCACGTGCTTGCGCCGGGCGCGTCGCCCCCATCGGTGCATGCCCTGATCATGCTCGCGCACATGCCGCTGTACAGGAGCGAGCACTACGATCTGCTCGACCGGCTGTATACGCAGCTTTCCCAATCGCAGCCGCGCCAGGAAGCCGCAACCATGGTCGGGAGCAAGATCGTCCTCGAGCCTCACCTCGTGCTCGGCGATCCCCTCCCTCATCGCAACGCCGCGGACGCCGATATGCCCTCGGCGCTGTTCTGGCTGGAGATCTTCGCGCGCCTCGGTTTCCTGCGACGAAACGACAACTGGACGAAGCTCTACGAGCGCCTCATCGACGACTGCGACTCGGGCGGCGTGTGGCACCCACCCAAACGTACGGCGACCATGCGGTCCGATAATCCATTCGCCTGGCCGGGCTTTCCGCTGGAGCTCCAGGCCACCGCTGAGGAGCGCTGGAGCGACGTCACCTTCCGCCTCGGCGTCATCGCCCGGCACTCGGGACGCCCGATCAATCTCACGTAGCGCGTTGGTTCCAAAGAAGTTATCTTTCTTCCTACAAGAGAAAATTCGCACGAAGCAACCCCTGCGTTCTCAGGCGCTCGCGCAGTCTGCCCCCGGAGCGGGGCAGGGAAACTAGAGCACCACAGGTCGCTGTACCGCATCCGCACCCCGCTCGATTTTACCTCGGGGGCATGGAGCGGCAGGCGCGGCACGAACGTGCCTCGCGACATTCGCAGCGCGCCGGCCTCATCGCACACGCGATGAATTTGCGGCCCCGGCGCCAGGTTCGAGAGTACTTTGACAGAGATCATCGACACACCAGTAAACGACGCGCCGGCGAGCTTCGCCGAGCTGATGCTTGCGCCGGAGCTGCTCCGCGCCGTGACCGATGCAGGCTACACGACCCCCACGCCGATCCAGGCTCGCGCAATTCCGCTCATACTGCGCGGTCGCGACATCATGGGTCTCGCGCAGACCGGCACCGGCAAGACCGCCGCGTTCACTCTTCCGATCGTTCAACGGCTGCTCGGCGGACCCCGCCGCGCTCGCGCACTTATACTCACCCCCACCCGCGAGCTCGCGGTGCAGGTGAAGGAGAGCTTCGCAAAGTACGCCGAGCACAGTGGGCTCGCGATCGTCGATGTGTACGGTGGCGTCCCGCTCGGCCCGCAGGAGCAGGCGCTGCGCGCCGGCGTCGACGTCATCGTCGCCACGCCGGGACGATTGCTCGATCACATGGAACGGCAGAACGTCGCCTTCGACGACCTCGAGGTGCTCGTGCTCGACGAGGCCGATCGCATGCTCGACATGGGCTTCGCGCCGCAGCTCAATCGCATCGTCGCCGAGATCCCGAAGTACCGGCAGACACTGCTCTTCAGCGCGACCATGCCGCCCGAGGTCGAGGCGCTCGCACGGAAGTATCTGCGCAAGCCCATCGTGGTTCAGGTCGGGATGCGCACGCAGGCCGCCAGCACCGTCACGCACGCCGTGTATCCGGTTCCGCGCGACCGGAAAAGCGCGCTGCTCGTGGAGCTGCTGCGGAAGACCGAGCTCGACTCCGTGCTCGTGTTCACGCGAACCAAGCATGGCGCGGACAAGGTGGTGCGCAATCTCGAGCGCGAGGGGATCGCCGCGCTCGCGATGCATTCGGAGAAGTCGCAGGGGCAGCGCACCGATGCGCTCGACCAGTTCAAGAAGGGGACGATTCGCGTGCTCGTCGCCACCGACATCGCGCAGCGCGGGCTCGACATCGCCGGGATCTCGCACGTGATCAACTATGATGTTCCCGCGCAGGCCGAGGACTACGTGCATCGCATTGGGCGCACGGGACGTGCGGCGGCAACGGGCGATGCGTTCACCTTCATGGCCGCCGATGAGATCTCGATGGTGCGCCTCATCGAGCGCACGCTGGGGCAGCCGATCCCTCGCATTTCAGTGCCGGGATACGACTTCGGCACCGTCGCCGCCGATGCGACGGTGACGGCATCAGTGGCATAGTCGTTACCATCGCGCACGCCCGAGCCGCGCAACGTACACCGTTTCCGCGGCCGAGCCACGACTCAGCACGATGGTGGAATTCGAAGCGCCGTATCCACGCCCGCTCGCGCCGTACGTGACGGTATCGCGCGATGATGCGAACACGACCCCGAGCTCCGCGCGCAACGGACGCACGAGCAGCGTGTCCGCGCCCGCGAGAATGCGGAGCAGGCCGGCGGTGCTGTCCATCGCGACCGATACTCGCTCCGCACGCGACTGCGCCGACGCACGGGCAGCACCGAGTGCGGCAATGAGCTCTCGTCGTGCGTTGCGGACGGCGGAACGATCGAGCGCGGACAGCGTTCGTGGACCGATGAGCGTAAACAGAATCGTGATCACTGCGAGCACGATGAGCTGTTCGAGCAGCGTAAAACCCTTTCGCATAGATTCCCATAGCCAGGTGAGCGGGATATATAGAAACCGGCAGCGAGTATGCTGCACCGGTTCATCCCTTCATCGAGCATTCTCTTTCCTTCGCTGATGCGCATCGCAATCTCCACCGGCGGCGGAGACGCTCCGGGACTCAACGCCGTCATACGCGCCGCCGTCCTCTCCGCCCTCGACCGGGGCTGGGATGTGCTCGGCATCAAGCGCGGGTACGCCGGTCTGCTGGGTGAAGACGAAGTGATTCCGCTCAATCGTGAGACCGTGAGCGGCATCGGCCACCTGGGCGGCACGATACTCCGCACGACGAATCGCGGCAATCCATTTTATTTCCCCGAGCGGCAGCCCGACGGCAGCATCGTCGAGATCGACCGTTCGGATGAGCTGGTCGATCGCGCGAACGATCTCGGAATCGACGCGATCCTCACGATCGGTGGCGATGGCTCGCTCGCGATCGCGCAGAAGCTGTTCGAGAAGGGCGTGAAGATCGTTGCGGTGCCGAAGACCATCGACAACGATGTGAGCTGCACCATCACGAGCTTCGGATTCGACACGGCCGTCTCGACGGCGATCGATGCGATCGACAAGCTGCACACGACGGCAGAGAGTCACGATCGCGTAATAGTTCTCGAGGTGATGGGGCGCGATGCCGGGTTCATCGCATTATACAGCGGGCTCGCCGGAACGGCGGATGTCATTCTGATTCCCGAGATTCCCTACAATATCGAACGTGTTTGCGACAAAATCCGCAATCGAGATCGCGCTGGCCGGCACTTCTCGATCGTCGTCGCTGCCGAGGGTGCATTTCCACTGGGCGGCAAGGAGTCTACGCTTGGCGATTCGCTACCCGGCGAGGCGCGTCGCGTGGGTGGCATCGCTGACGCGCTCGCGCGCGGGATTCAGAAGCGGACCGGAAAGGAATGTCGCTCGCTCGTGCTCGGTCACCTGCAGCGTGGAGGCATGCCGACAGGCTACGATCGTCTGCTCGCCACGCGATTCGGCGGTGCAGCGGTGCGCGCGATTGCCGAGGAGCGATGGGGCGAGATGGTCGCGCTGCAGTCGCCGCACATCGTATGCGTTCCGATCTCCGAAGTGCTGAAAGCGCCGAAGCGAGTGGAGCTCGATCATGACGTGATGCTTACAGCGCGCGCGACAGGAATCTCGTTCGGTGACTGAGCGTGTGACGCGCGTCACCGGCATCGGTGACGACACGATCACCTCGATGCAGCCTGGTGAAATTTCGGAACCTCATCTGCTCGCGGTGTATTGGCCTAGCGCAAGTTGTGCATCACGGTGCGACTGTCGGGAAAAGAGAGCTCAGTTTTACGCGCAGAGCGAGGTCGGATGCGAGTGATCGAGAATACCGAGACGAATAAACACACGTATTTGCGTGAACGCGCTCAGACACGCGCCGCCGAAAGTATCTCACTCTCCGATCACGACACGGGCGAGCAGGTGATGCGGATCGTGCGTGATCGGCTGGACGATGGATCGCAGCGTGTGGTGATCACGCATGCGGCGAGCGAGGTTCCACGCGAGCTCGTCGAGCAGGCATTCGACGCTCTCCGCTACTCAGCCATCGTGTGTGCGCCCAACGGCACCGGTCACATCGCGCTGATCGGAATGACGGAGCAACAGGATGCGCTCGTCGCGGCCGTTCCGTGGGACACCAACGATGCGCTCGACATGCTGCTCAGCGCGGCGCGCTCGCAGCACGTGCCGGTGGTTCTGCTTCCTCCGTCGGCGAGCCGGCGCAGCGATTCTTACTGAGCTCCTCATGGCGCCGCGCACGCCGCGTTGACAAGTTGAGCGACATTCGCACGTCCCGCTCGCGGGACGAAAGTGTCCCGCTCGGAGGACAGGGCCATCTCCGTCGAAATGCCGGCGTCGCACAACCCATTGTGGCGCAGCAGCTTACATGGAACGCGCAGCCCGGTAGTCGTGGCACTCCCCCTGCCTTTGGAGGGTGTGTTACACGACACTGGGAGTTCCATGAAGCATCTCGCCATACTCCTTGCCGGCTTTGCGTTTTCCGCGGCAACGTTGCACGCACAGTCCGCCGGCAACGGAGTGCCCGATACTCATCGGCCGCCGCCGGGAATGTGCCGCATCTGGATCGACGGCGTACCGCCGTCGCATCAGCCCGCGCCAACCGATTGCGCCACGGCCATCCGCAAGCGCCCGCTGAACGCGCGCGTCATCTTCGGAAGCGACTCGCCGACCGGCGATCGGAACCTCGCGCCCGCGCAGACGAAGGAGTCGAACTTGCAGGCCCCCAATCTGCCGTCCCGCGAGGAGCAGGATCGCGCGGCACAGCAGCAGCGCGATGAGCAGGAGCGTCAGCGGATCGCGCAGCAGCAGCGGGAAGCGCAGGATCGGCAGCGGGAGGAAGCACAGCGGCAACGCGAGGAACAGGCAAAGCGTGAAGCCAGCCACGTACCGCCTCCGCCGTCCGCGCCGCAAACGCAGGAGCGGGTAGCCGCGCCGCCACGCCAGCATCCGGAAAAATCGCAGCGTCCTCCCCAGTCGTCAGTTTCTTCGCGCAGACCAGGGTAGCCGAACGACATTGCGTCACGTTCGAGATCACTACCTTCCGCCAGACCGAGAAGCTTTCGCGGCAGCGGAACCACCGACGGGACGCATCATCGTCATCGCGCCAACGCGCGCGGCGTGCGAGACGATCGAGCTCGCCGTACAGCTCCATCTCGACACGCTGCTGCAGCGTGAGCACGGTGAGGAGATTCTGGAACTCGCCGGCGCGGGCAAAGGCTTCGGCATCGTCGCCGGCACGGGCACAGGCAAGACGCTCGCGATTCGCCCGATCGCCGAGACCATTCTTCGTACGGCGGATCTTCGGGTAGGCGTAGTCAATCGTGAGCGCGAGGCAACGCCCGAAACGCCGAGCTGGAATGTCGTGATCGTCACGACCGGCATCGCGCGGCGCTGGTTCCAGGATGGCGACATCTTCGCGCGAGACACGCTCGTCGTCGACGAAATCCACCAGACGTCGGCCGAGCTCGAGCTTTGTCTCGCACTTGGCAAGCGCGTCGGATGCCGATTCATCTGGCTGTCGGCCACCGTCGATCCGACCTTTTACGCGCGCTACTTGGACTCGGCCGCGGTGCTCGAGACCACTGCGTTCGATCCCGACAAGGCGGCGCAGGTAAACGTCGTACACCGCAAGACGCTCGACTTTCTGGACGAGACGTTTCTGCGCGAAGTGCAGAAGGAGAAGCGAGGTGTCGGCGTATTCCTGCCTACCCGGGCCGCGGTAGAGGACGTCGCCGGCTTCGTGCAGCGCCGCCATCCGCGCATCAACGCCGCATTCTATCATGGCGGCGAGCCGATTCGAGTCATCCGCCCCTTTCTCGAGGGTGATGTACGCAAGCCGTATCTGCTGAGCATGACGGCTGCCGGGCAGAGTGCGCTCAACGTGCACGGGCTCGACACGGTCGTCATCGAGGACATGCGTTTCACCAATCTCATCGAGGGCGGGAAGAATGTGCTCACGCGCGTCCACCTCGGTGCGAACGAGATTCTGCAGATGGCGGGACGCGTGCACGGTCGAGTGGCAGGGGGGCGCGTGTTCATCCTGAGCGACCGGGACATTCGCTTCAAGACGCTGCGACCAACGGAGCCGGAGTTCCAGCTCGCAGGGGATTCGGAGCGCGTCGCACTCACGTGTGCCGGGCTGGGCGTGCGCGCGGATGAGCTCGAGCTTCCGGTGCCGCTCGATCGCACGGCATATCGACAGGCGGTGCAGCTGCTCGAGTCGCGCGGCATCATCGAGAACGGGCGACTGTCGCAGTACGGTGCAGCGGTGGAGGCGCTCCCCGTGGATCGCGCGTGGGCGGAGCTGCTCGTGCACGCGAGCGAGGAGCTCGTGCCGTACGTCGCCATCATGGCATCGATCGAGTCGCTGCACCGGATGACGCGCGAGGAGCGCGATCTGCGCGGGCTGCTCGTGCCGGGGAGCGACAATCTCACGGCGTACAATCTCTTCGCGGATGCGTACGCCGCGCACGGCTACACGGGCGAGGTATACGGGCTTCCTCGCTATCTGTTCTCAGAAGGCATCGAGGAATGGGCCGAAGAGCGCGGCGCCCTCGTCAAGACTGTGGAAGATGCTGCACTGGGCATGGCCAGCATCTATCGAAGCCTGGAGCTCGAGCTGCCCGACAAGCTGCCGATCGCGGGCGAGCGCATCGCGAGGCAGTTCGCGGACCTGCTCGCGCGCATCATGCCCTTCGATCTCGTGCTCGAGGAGCGCACGGCCAGCGGCGATGAGGCGCGGGTATCGAAGACGAGCGTATGCTCGAGCTACGGAGCGATTGCGGGCGAGCTTCGCTATTTCGCGGATCGCATGGGGATTCCGCGCGCCGCGATCGAGGGCACACAGATCCCGTACGACCTCATCCTGAAATACGCGACACACGAGCCACCGGAGCTCGTGTTCGATCCGCATCGCAAGCGGTCGCCGCTGGTGCTGCGCAGCCAGATCAAGTACTTCGGGTTCGAGCTCGGGCGGGACGAGGAGCCGATCGAGACCTTTCCACCAGAGCTGGCGCCGCTCGCCCGTCACAGGATCGCGGAGTCGCTCGCGCGGTTCGAGGCGAGGCATCCGGCGGTGAAGCGGAATCGTGCGGCGATCGAGCAGATCCGCGACGTGTACCGGCGGAGCGGCGGTATCACGCCTCGTCTCTCACTCGCGGAGCTCACGGACATCTACGCGAAGATGCTCGAGAGCGTGAGCTCGCTGGATGAATTCCGGGCTGCGACGCTCGAGATCGATCCCGACAGCGTCGTGCCGGCCGCGGTACGCGCGCGGTGGCTCGCGCTCCCGAGCGCGACGACGGTGCGCGACAACGAAGTTCTCATCGACTACGATGTCGAGGACGGAGTGGGCGGCGTCGCCCGGCTCCGTCTGCCCGAGAAGATGGCGCGAACGCTCCACGAGAGTGAGCTGCCATCGCTCGACCGCCCGCTGCGCTTCGCGGTGCACCGTGGCGCGCGAGGCTCGCTGCGGGCCGCAACACTGGAAGAGCTGCAGGAGCTGCTCGCGCGCCCGTGGATGCCGGAAGAGGTGGAGCGGGAGCATACGCCGGAGCGTGTGCAGGAGCGTGGGCGCGACGGCGGAGGCTCGAGGCGTGGCGGGCGGAAGCCCGGTGGCCCGCCACGCGGTGGCGGGGGGAAGCGTGGCGGCGGTGGGCCGGGGCGTCGCCGCCGCCGCACGCGCTGAGTCAGCGCAATCTGCGCGAGCGTGAGGTGCTCAGCGCGGAATCTCGTACTCCTCTTCTCGAAACTTTTCGAAGCCGCGCGCGAGGTAATTCGGAAGCGCAGCCGCGTAGTCGAGGGTGCACGTGTGCAGCCATACGCGAGACGCACCGAGCGCCCAGGCGCGTTCCGCAGCAGCGGTGAGCATCTGCTTCCCCAATCCGAGGCCGATGTAGTCGCGGATGAGACCGAAGAGGGCGATCTCGGTCGAGCCGTCGTGTTGTTTGTTCAATTCGAAATATCCGCCGGGCGCGCCGTGTCCGTAGAGCACCCAGATAGAGACGCCGGGGTTGGCGAGATGCGCGCCGCACTGTGCATCGGTCCACGTGAGGCGATCGCTCCAGCGATATTCGCGGCCGACTTCCTCGTAGAGATAACGAAAAAATGAAATTGGGCAGGGAGACGCCTGCTCGATGCGAAAACCTTCCGAGAGCGGGACGCCGCGGAGCGAGTTTCGCGAGCGAAGCTGGAGGTAGCTGCGAGTGACGTGGGTGGTGTCCATGAAGGGGGGAATCTAGCGCGAGCGGCGGCGCAAATCGATGTTGCACAACCTGTTAGGACCGGCGAGTCAGAAACTACCGTCTGACAATACCTACCCGAACAGTCAGGTACTTACCTATACCAGGTAAGTAGCTGTCGTCCAGCAACTTACGACGTATTCAAGCGTTTACTTGACTTATGGACCGTGCAGTCTTATACTCCGCCCCATGAAGGATCGTCGGACGCAAATAGTGGAAGCCGCAACCGCGGTCATGCGGCGGCAGGGGTTCAACGACACCTCGATCGATGAGGTGGTTCGGGAGTCCGGGCTGTGTGGCAAAGGGCATTTCTACCACTACTTCAAGTCGAAGGAAGAGCTGGGGTATGCGGTACTCAAGCTCCAGTTCGAGAGCTTCGCAGAGCGCGGTTTGATCGCGCTGCGCGAGCCTGCCGTCGAGCCGATCGAGCGACTCACCCGCTTCATTGACGCGGTCATCTCCGCAAAGCATGGCTGCACAGCCGGCACACCGTGCGGCGCGCTCGCCACCGAAATGGCGGCGCAGCACGAAGGATTCCGGCAGCTCGTCGATGCGCTCTTCGAGCGGTGGGCCGATCAGATCGAGGCGGTGCTGTGGGAAGCGCGACCACGACTCAGCGAGGACGCGGATACCGCGCGCCTCGCGCGATTCATCGTCGCGACGCTCGAGGGGGCGTGGTTCATGTCTCGCGTGAAAGGCGATGCGGCCAGCGCGGCGGGAATCGCGACGGAGCTCAAGCGGTCGGTGCGCTCGTATGCGCGCGAGCGCGAACCGGCAGCGGTGGAAGGGGGGGTGGCCATTCAATGAACATGCAGCCTGTGGGGGAAGGAATGCCGACGATAACGGCGGCGCCAGCATCTATGGAGCGCACGCGCGTGCCGTCGACCGATGATCGGTCGAAGCGCCGTGCGCAATTCGAAAGCGAAGCGCTCATGCACCTCGACGCGCTGTACAGCTTTGCACTCAAGCTCACGCACGAGCGCGACGAAGCAGAAGATCTCGTCTCCGAGACGATGCTTCGCGCCTTCGACCGGTGGGAACAGTACCAGCTCGGGACGAACGTCCGCGCATGGCTCTTCACGATTCTCTATCACGCGTTCGTCAGCCGGAAGCGACGGATCGACGCGCGCGAGGTGCGCATCCCCGAAGACGAGGAAGGGCGCGGCGCGTACGAGATCGTGGGCGACGCGGATCCGGAGGGGAAGTTCTACGACTCCTTCATGGACGATGAGATCACGCGCGCAATCGATGCGCTGCCCGAGGACTATCGCCTCGCGGTGGTGCTCAGCGACGTGCAGGGGCTCCGGTACGCCGAGATCGCGAACATTCTCGGCATTCCCGAGGGCACGGTGAAGTCGCGCCTCTTCCGCGGACGCCGCGTGCTCCAGAAGAAGCTCGCGGACTACGCCGTGGAGATGGGCTATATCAAGCAGAGGCCCGCGATAGCGAACTGACCGGAGTACAGCGAGGAATGAAAAAACGCACGCGGTGAATCCGCGTGCGTTTTTTCACGCAGCTACCGGTGACGTTCGGAATTCTGATCCGACTACAGCACCGCTCCCGCCGCGTGTCAGCTCACGAGAGCCGCGCGGCGAGCGCACTCTCGGTCACTCGCCTGCGGTGCCGCGCGGCTTTCGCGCGGTTGCCGCAGGTCGACATGTCGCACCAGCGGCGGCGGCCATTCTTCGTGCCGTCGAAGAACACGTGCAGGCAGCGCCCATCCGCGCATCGCCGCACGCGGACGAGCTCACCGGTCACGAGCGCGTCCGCCGCCGACTCGACTACGGGAATCATCAGTCCCGCGAACGCATCGCCCACAGGCACGAAGCTCCGCACGAAGCTTCCGTCCCCGCGCTGCTCCACGCGACGAGTGCCGGCACTGCGACCCAGCACCCGATTGATCTCGCTCAGCGCATTCGTGCGCACGTCTGCGGTCTGCGCCCCACGCTCGGCCAGCGCACGCAACGATGCGCGTATGCGCCGCGCATCCGCCAGCGACGCTGTCGCACCAGCGGGCTGCTGCTGCGCGCGACGACGAATGCCGCCCGCCCGCTCGCCGTCGAGAATCGATGTCGCCTCGAGCCATCGAATGAGCTGCTCGAAATCCCGCAGCACATCCACACGCGCGCCGCGACGCACGTCATCCGTGTTGATGAAGTCGAGCCAGAGGCGCTCGCCGACGAAGACGAACGAAGGCGCGAGCGTTGTTGCGAAGGGGGCGTGAATCATTCCCTGACTACGAAAAGGGAGACAATTCTATCCCATGATTTCACGAGCGGCAAGCGGGGGAAAATCCACCTGTTAGTGCTTACAGGACAGCATCGCGACAGAGTCACTCTTCGCCGTCGCATCGCCCGTTGAATGCAGTAATTCCTGCTCCATCTCCGCGTAAATGCGAACCGCATTTCTCCGGACGCGCGAATTGCGCGAGACGGGACGATCGCGGTCGGCGGGCGACAGCGAGGCCAGCGACCGACTCATCGCCACGCCCTGTTGCACATCGTCTCGCATCTTCGCGCGAAGGCCCAGCGTCTCGCAACGCGTCGTGCGAACGAGCGCACTCGGATCCTCGGGAATGCGTCCGTGTCCCGGCATCACTTGCGCGGGATGTAACGCCTCCAGGCGATCGAGCGCGGCAAGCAGTCCGCCCGAGCTCCCGTCCACCACCATCGCGACACCATCTTCGATCAGGAGATCGCCCGCGTACAAGACGCGCGCGTCCGGAACCCAGATCACCAGATCTCCGGGCGTGTGCGCCGTACCCGGAACCTGGATCGCGAAGGTGCGTCCGCCGAGCACGAGCGTCGTGTCGTGCGTGATCGCGACGTCCGGCGTGTCCGCGAACGCGAAGCCCTGCATCTCGCGGAGGCCGAGCACGCCGGTCCAGGCGCTCACCATTGCGTCGTCGCCATCCTCGGAGGCGAGCGTGCGTCGATCCGGGTGCGCGATCACCTTCGCACCGCCGCGCCTGAATACGATCGCGCCGAACGTGTGATCGGGATGATGGTGTGTGAGAATGAGCCATTGGACCGGCAGTGGCGTGACCGTGCGTATGGTGCGAAGCAGCGTCTTCGCCTGAGTGGGACTCGCGAGCGCATCGATAACCACCACCCCTGTGCGCGTGACGACGAATCCCGCGTTGGATCTGCCTTCGGAGCCTTGCCCGGTGTCGCCGAGCACGGCGTAGGCGCCGCTGCCGAGCTTCTGGATGGGGTAGGCGCGAATCGTGTCGGGCCGCTGGCGCGGCTGCCGCCTCGCGAGTGCGGCCGCTGAGGTGGAGTCGAGGGTGAGAGTCGGCGGAATCTTCTGCGCACGAGCCGGCATGCCCGCGAGCGCCAGGAGCAGTGCGGTGAGTGCAAGCAGAGCGCGAACTCTCGTGCAACGCGTCATATCACCAATGATGAGGCTTTCCCGATCGTCGTCTGGACCCGGACGGGCGCGTGCCGCTAGCGCGTTGCCTGAGCGGTAGTGGTCGTGAACTTGACGTCCGCGTGCTGCGTGTAGACGCCGCCCTTGTTGTCCTTCCAGGTCACGCTCAGCGGCGCCTCCTTCGTGGCGCGCAGCGAGAAGCCGACGAACGGATCGCGGCTGATGCCTGATGTCCACTGGAAGTGCGCCACGCGCTCGCCACCGTACGTGACCTCCACTTCGTTCACGAAGTACGCGGGGATCGGAATTCCCGCGGGATCGCGACTCATCCCCGTGAGCATCGGATGCGAGAGCAGCGCGCGCACGTTGATCACGGCATCGCGCGTGATCTTCGTCGGGAGAATGATCTTTCCCTGGCCGATGTCGTCGTGCATCAGACGCACCCGTTGAGCGACGTATAGACGAAGCGCGACGTGGTCCACAGCTCGCCCTTGCTCGTCTCGGCTATGATCCTGACGTGCGAGCTGCGCCGCATCTTGATGCGCGTGTCGAGCGTGGCGGCGCCGATCGCGGCGGTGAATTCGAATCCCGCGAGATAGATGTCCGGGTTATGATCGACGATGACGTGAATGCCCTTCACGTAGTTGTCCGCGGTCATCGGCAGATCGCTCTCGATGAGCAGCGGTACCTCGCGGCTGTCAGGCGCGATATCCGGTACGTCGAGAGTCACGTGTCCTTCACGGATCGGACGCGATCCGAACTTGTCGCGGAGCACCTTCTTCACTTCCTCATCGGGCTCGTTGTCGGGCCCGCGCAGGAGCGGAGCCGCCGCGGCTGCGCTGGCGGACGTAGCCAACGCGGCGACCGCGAGAGCGGAAGATTTGAGGAAAGTGCGGCGGGACAACGAATCGCGCACGAGACACCGGAGGGCTACGGGACGGCTGAAATATAGCGGGATTCGGCTTTCCACTCCCTTGTACACTGCCTGGGCTCTACGGTTGCGCCTTCGATGCACCCGCTGCCGAGGTCGCCGCGGGCTGTCGTGATTTCACGACGAGCGGCATGACCTGCTCCGCAAAGCGCTCCATCTCCTCGGCCTGCGGACTGCATTGGAGCAGCAGCAGATCGACACCCACGGCCTCGAACTCCCGTACGCGCTCCGCGACCTGCTCCGGCGTGCCAACAAGCCCGGCGCGCAGGCCGCGATTCGAAACGGAGTAGTCCTCGAGCGACACCTGCTGCTCGAGCTTGGTGTTCGCGATCCAGTCGCGGTAGTTGCCGTACCCCGGCGTTCCCTCCGCCACATTCGTGATTCGCGCGATCTCCTTCTTCACCTCGGCGTCGCTGTTGCGCACGATCGCGTACGCCGCCATCCCATACTGCATTGCCGGCTTCTGGAATTCTTCTCGGCGCTTCTTCAGGTCCGCCACCTTGGGCGCAATGCGCTCTGGCGGATCACCGTGCATCACGTACGCGTCGCAATCGCGAGCGATCAGCGTCTTCGCCGCCTCGGACTCGCCGCCCGCCCACACGGTCGGTCGCGTGCGCGCGCCGCGCGCGAGAGGTTTGGGCTCGACGATCGTCTCGTCAACCGTGTAGTACTTACCCTCGTGCGAGAGCTGGTGCTCGCGCCACGCACCATCGACGATGCCCAGCCACTCCTCGGTGCGAGCGTAGCGGTCGTCGTGCTCGTCGAAGCGCACGCCGAATCGGCGCGCCTCATCCTTCCACCACGACGAGACGAGGTTGAGCGACAGCCGTCCCCCCGATATCTGATCGATGTTCGCGGCCTGCTTGGCGAAGATCGCGGGGAGATGAAAGGTCGGACGCACCGCGACCATGAGCTCGAGCCGCTTCGTTACCGCCGCGAGCGCTGCGGCCGTGGACCACGCGTCGAGCGAAGGCGCGTCGATCCCCTTGATGTCGTTGAGAAAGAGCTCCGCCACGAGCGTGAGGTCGTAGCCGATCTCCTCGCTGCGAATCGCCAGCTTCTTCGTGTAGTCCCAGCTCGCCTCCATCTTTTCGTCGGCAACGTTGCGCAACCATCCGCCGAACACGGGCATCCAGTAGCCGTATCGCATCAGGCCGCGCCGACGAGCGATCCGCGGAAGCCGGCGCGCTCCTCGAGATAGTCGGCGAGCCGCGCGAACGGATCGAAGCCGATCACGTTCACCGCATCCGCAACGAAGTTCGAGAGCGCGTTCACGTCGTAGAAGTAGTGCTTCCCATCGCGTGCGTCCACGAGATACTCGATGCCGCCAATGTCGAGGCCGATGCGCGCCGAGATGCGCTCGACCTGGGCGATGATCTCCTTCGGCGGATTGGCCGCCTCCACACGCATGCCGTTCTTGGCGAGATCCACCGCGCACGCGCCGCGCACCAGCTCGCGGCCATCGGTCGTCTGGCACACGTCGGCGGGGCAGAGATTGAACGAGCCGACGTCCGGGTAGACATCGATCGCGTAGAGGAACTTGCCGCCGAGCACTTCGACGCGCGTGATGTGCGCATCCTGCATTGGGGCCTGCTCCTGCACGAGTGCGACACTGTCGATGCCGAGGTCGATGGTGCCATCCGCCGCGGCGCGGCCGAGCGATTCCTCGTTCGCGAAGCCGGTGATGCCGGCGCCGCTGCCGCCGATGTTCGCCTTCACGAGCACGGGGAAGCGAAGGCCGCGCGCGGCGCGCGGCGCCATGCTCGCGTGATTGATCACGCGTGCGCGCGGATACGGCAGCCCGAGCTCGCAGAGGATGTCGAGCTGCATCGCCTTGGAGATCTCGACGGTGTACGGCTGCGCCCCATTGACCACCGGAACGCCGATGCGGTCGAGGTGGCGTAGCCAGTCGAGTGTGTAGAACGTCGCTTGCCCGTGTCCGCGCAGGTACGCGGACGGAGAGGTCCGGTTGAACACGAGCGACCAGGGCACCGAGGTCTCCGCCGGATCGTACGTGTGCGCGGCCGCGTCGAGACGCTCGTACGGTACGGAGCGCCGCTCGAGCTCCGCGAAGAGCGGGCGGAACCAGTCCGGATGCTCGTGGTAGATCGCGATCGGCTTGATCGCGCCATTGCGCTCGGACATACGACACGCTCCGAAAAAGTTGGGGGCCGGGCTGCGGCAATGCCGGCCATTCTCAAGGCTATCGTGACGGCGATTGTTCCGCGGCCACCCCTGAATTCTCGCAGGTCGAGAGGGGCGGGGGTAGATTCCCCGTATGCCCGCCAAGACCCCGTTCGTTACCACGGAGCACATCCGCTGGGAGGATATCGACCTCGCCGGCATCGCCCGCTACGGCTCGTTCACCCGCTTTCTGGATGTGGCCGAGACCGATCTGTACCGCTCCCTGGGCAAGCCCCTCAGCGTGCTGCACGCCGAGTACAAGGTGTGGCTGCCGCGAAAGGTGATGCATTTCGACTACTACTCTCCTGCACGGCTGGACGACGAGATCACACTCGCCGCGTACTTCAGCCAGATCGGCCGCACCTCGGTCACATTCAACGTCGATCTGCTGCGCGACGACCGGAAGACGCTCGTCGCGGCTGCGCATCTCGTGCTCGTCTGCGTCAACATCGCGCTCGAGAAGTCCGCGCTACCGCCGGAGTTCCGACAGCTCGTAGACCGCTACGTCATGTCGATCGAAGAGGCGCGCACGGCGCTCTGACAGCAGAGCCGGCCGCAGTGCGCTACTTCGTGATCGATGCTTTCGGGCTGGGGCTCTTCGAGGATGCCCGCCTGTCGGTCTGCGAGGTCGCACGCATGGGCGCGGTCGGCGCCAGAGGGTCTCGCGGGAGGCGCACGGAGAACGCGGTTCCCTCGTCAGCGGTGGACGCCACGTCAATCGTTCCGCCATGCGCTTTCACGATGCGGTCCGCTATGTAGAGTCCCAAACCAAGATTGCCGGAACCATGCTCGATGGTCACTCCCCTCTTGAGCCGCTTGAATGGGCTGAAGATCCCGTATATCTCGGAGGGACGAATCACCTTGCCGTAGTTGTGCACAGTCACGACGACCTCTTCGGGCTCTCCACGGAGGCTGACGCTGATCGGGCTCCCGGCGGCTCCGTGCTGCGCCGCATTCCCGAGAAGATTGGCCAAGACCTGGCCCATGCGCGCCTCGTCCCAGTCGCCGCATACGTCGCCCGAGCTGTGCATCTGGAACAGGGTGTCGGGACGGGCGGCCTCCATTTCGTCGACGGCATGTCGCACCATCTTCGCCAGGTCCATTGGCGCGCGCACGATCGGAACGCCGGAGCCGAGTTGCGTGCGCGTAAAGTCCAGAAGGTCGTTGACCATCTCGTTCATGCGGCGAGCGCTGTGCGCGATGCGCGTAGTGAGTGTCAGCTGTGGCTCGACGAGGTCGCCGGTGTCCAGCATGAACTGTGTCGACATGATCACCGCGCCCAACGGCGTGCGAAGATCGTGACCGAGCACCGCAAGGAACATGTCCTTCGATTTGTCGAGGTCGTCGGTGTAACGAGTGATCGATTCCGCGATCGCCTGATCGATCGCCTCGTTGAACCGTACGAGATCATCGAGATCTCTGTCCGCGAGCGACCCGCTGGCCTTGATCCACATGCGGATGACCGATGCCCGGAGTGCGCGGTACTCCGATACCATCTCACCGACAGAGAAGCCGCTCCACGCGCGATCGGCCCCATGTATCTCCGCAGCCGTGTCCGGATCGGCAGGGGTGGAGTCGGAATTTCCCTTGGATTTTTCCGACTGCTCGGCTGCGCTCTGAAATGTTCGAAGATCCTTGACGATCGTCCTGAGCATCTCCGATGCGTGGTCGCGAAGGGCGGCATCGTCCATGAGCTTCGCGGCGGGTCCGCAGGATGCGGCAAACGCCACCCATTCGAGCAGAATGGACTCCGTACTCGTAGCGATGAATTCAGCCAGCCGCACGGTACCTCCGGAAATTCGCGTACGCCCTGGAAGCTACAGTGCCTCGCGGTAGAGCGCAGCCATCCGTTCGTCGTACGCGCACGCCACGATGCGCGCGAACTCCCCTTCGTGGCGCCGCATCACACGCATCGCGATCTCGACCGCGCGCTCCTTAGGGTAGCCGTAGACGCCGGCGGAGATCGCAGGGAAGGCGATGCTGCGCACGTCGCCCGCATCGAACGCGAGCTCGAAGCTCGTCTCGTATGCGCGCTCGAGAAGCTCCGGCTCACCCTGTTTGCCGCCCTTCCAGATCGGGCCCACTGCGTGGATCACGTAGCGCGCGCGAAGGCGAAATCCCGGCGTGATCACCGCGCTCCCCGTCTCGATGGGCCCGAGCGCTCGACTCGCCGCGAGCAGCTCCGGCCCCGCCGCGGCGTGGATCGCGCCGTCCACTCCTCCGCCGCCCGCCAGTGCGCGGTTCGCGGCATTCACGATCGCGTCGACATCGAGCGTCGTGATGTCTCCCGTCACCACCTCGATCACCGCTGGTCCTCTCCTCCCGACAACGCATCCTCGCGGTAGGCGATCCACCCTGTCGTCTCCTCCGCCACCAGCTCGACATCCGTCCCGATCGGGATCGTCAGATTCGGCATCTCGTGGCCGGCCGGAAAATCCGTCAGCACCGGCACGTCGAGGTCCGACAGCAGATCGAGCAAGAAGTTCTCGAACTCGTCCTCCTCGCTCCGGTCGATCGACAGCTTGCCGATGATCACGCCGCGTACCGCGCGGAGTAGTCCTGCGGCACGGAGATGCACGAGCCGCTCGTCGAGCACGCTCATCGGATCGCGGGTCTCCTCGAGAAAAAGAATCGAGTCGCGTGCGTCCACTTCATAGGGCGTGCCGATCGTCTGCTGGACGAGCGAGAGATTGCCGCCGATGAGCCGCCCGGTTGCGCGCCCCGGACGCACGACGCGCGCTATCCCGCGTCCGATGCGCGTGGTCGGGCGCGGAGTGGAAAGCGCCGTGAGCAGCGACGCCATCGTCGGGTCGCGCGTGCTGGGGATCAGGTCGTCGACGGTCGGACCGTGGAAGGTGCGCAGCCCCGATCGGCGCATGAGCCAGAGATGCAGCGCTGTGATGTCCGAGTAGCCCACGAAAATCTTCGGGTTCCGGCGGAACACCTCCGGCTCCAGATACGGGAGCATGCGCACCGCGCCGTAGCCGCCGGTGCCGCCGATCACCGCCTTCACCTTGGGGTCCAGCCACACTCCCATGAAGTTCTCGGCACGCCGCTCGTCTTCCACGCGCTTGAATCGCCGTCCCGTGCCGATCTCGGGGTCGAGCACCACGCTGTAGCCCGCGTGCTCGAGCGCCTTGATGCCTCGAAGCAGCCAGCCGGGGCGCGGCGCATACGACGGCGCCACGATTCCGATCGCATCGCCCTTCGCGATGGGCGCTGGGCGAAGGAGGGGAGCGGTGTCTGGGGGATCGGGCGTCATTCTGCATGAAATTTAAGCGCCCCGCCAGCAACCGATGTCAGCGAGCTCGGCCGCAACGGAAGCGTTGCGCCCGGCTCTGCGCTATGTTCGCGGCTCCCGCATCCGCTGCGCCAACCCGGAGACACCGTGGACGCACCCTCGCGACCCGCGCTCCTTCGCGCCGTCGTGCTCATACTGCTCGTCGTCGCGCTGATTCTGCGGGCCGGCCACCCGCCCGCTCCAGTTTCCGCGAGTGCGCCCGAATCCGAATTCTCGGCCGAACGGGCGATGCGTCACGTGCGGATGGTCGCGCAGCGGCCTCACCCGACCGGGAGTCGGGACGCGGCTCGCGTCCGTGCCTACGTCCTCGAACAGCTCGCGGCTCTGCACGTGTTGGCCGAGGTGCAGGAGGCGACGGGCGTCGGGACGCGATACCAGGTTGCGGGACGCGTTCATAACATTGTGGCGCGAATGGCGGGCACGAGCTCCGGAGGCCCGGCCGTAATGATGATGGCCCACACCGACGGCGTCCCGGCAGGCCCGGCGGCCGGTGACGACGGCTCTGGGGTGGCGGTGCTGCTCGAGACCCTCCGCGCGCTGCGGGCCGGAGCGCCACTCCAGCACGATGTGATCGCGCTGTTCACCGACGGTGAGGAAGTCGGCCTGATCGGCGCCGCCGCCTTCGTTCGTGAACACCGTTGGGCGAAAGACGTTGCTGCGACGCTCAACTTCGACTGCCGCGGGACGACCGGCCGGGCCTACATGTTCGAGACCGGGCCGGGGAATCTCGACCTCGTACGCTTCTATCGAGGCGCGCCGGACGTCAACGGCACCTCGCTCATGGTTACCGCCTATCGATCGCTCCCCAACGATACGGACCTCTCCGAGCTCGCCGTTCTCGGCCGCCCCGCGCTCAACTTCGCCTTCGTGACCGGCGTCGACCGCTATCACACCACGCAGGACAACGTCGCCCAGCTCGATGCGGGCAGCATCCAGCACGAGGGCTCGCAGGCGCTCGCGATCACACGCGCTCTCGCGAGCGGTTCGCTGCCGCGCCCCCAAACCGGTGACGCCGTCTTCTTCGATCTGCCGATTCTCGGACTCGTACTGTATCCCGAGGGCGCCGCCATCCCGCTTGCCGCGATGAGCGCCATACTCGTTGCGATCACGCTGGCGGCGATCCTCCGTCGCGAGCGCCGCTGGATCCGCGATCCGATTCTGGGCGTGCTCGCGACGATATTCGCAACAGCCCTGGGCGCAGGCGCCGCATATCTCGCGGGCCTCGGCCTGACGCGCCTCCATGCGGCGCTGGGTGGGACGCCGGCGCTGAGCGGCATGTACGCTGTCGCGATCGCGTTGCTCGCGCTTGCGATGGCGACCGCTTGCTGGGCACTCGCCCGGCGATGGGGCAGCGCTGCAGGAACGAATGCGGGCGTGCTGATCGTGTGGGCGCTGCTCACGCTGTTCGTGAGCTGGAAGGCACCCGGCGCGAGCTTTTTTCTCCTCTGGCCTCTGGTCGCCGCGTCGGTTGCGGCGCTTCTCGAGCGACGCCGCGACTGGACGGCTGGCGTGTCACTCTGGGTGGCGACCGTGATCGCGATGTCGCTGCTCGTGCCGATCACCTACAGTGTCGGCCTCATTTTACTTGGTCTGATCGGCGCAGGCGGCGTGATCATGGGGATCTTGATCCCCTTGCTCGCCCTGCTGATTGCGCCGCAGTTCGATGCGATCGTGGCCGAGCGCCGCTGGCGAATCCCGCTGGGCGTGCTCGTGGGGGCGATGCTGTTTTTTGCGCTCGGCGCGATGACGGTGCGCAACAGCAGGAGGCATCCCGCGCCCTCGATGCTCGTCTACGCCGCAGACGCCGGGACGAACGACGCATGGCTCCTCACTCCCGCCTCGCTCGAGAAGCGGAGCGCATGGAGCGCTGCCGCACTTGGAACATCCCGACGACTCATCTCGCCAGGCCCACACCCCGCGGCGAGCAGCCCGCCTTCCTGGCTGACGAACGTATTCGGTGAGGAAATGCGAGTGGCGGTGCGTCCTGCGCCGCGCGTGTCGCTCACCGGACCCGTGGCAACCGTGATCGGAGATTCGACGACCGGCGCGGGACGGCGGTTGACCCTGCGAATCGTGACGACGCCGGGAACGTTGAACGTCGACTTGCGGGCGGTGAGTGGAACAGTGCTCGCGGCCGTCGTGGATGGGCGTGTCGTCGACACGACGCGCTATCGTCGCAGGATGCCGCAATGGACCTTCGCCTACGAGGCACCCTCGGATTCGGGCTTCACGCTCGGGCTCACGATTCCACGCGGCGCGACTCTCACCCTCGAGATCGCCGCGCAGACCGACGGCATCGCGCTGCTCCCCGGGCTCGGCATCCCGCCCCGCCCTGACGACGTCGTTCCAGTGCAGAGCGGGGATCAAACGGACATCTACCGGCGCCTCACCTTCTGAGGTGCAACCGCGTTCCGCAGGCTCCAGCGAACGGCTAGATTGCATGCATGGCTGCGAACGAGAGCGCGATGTACTTCCGGAAGGGATTCGGTCTGAAAGCGGACGTCCAGGGGACGCTCGCGACCGACTATTCAGGAAGACTCGTAGACCTGCTCCAGACAAGGAGTTACGAGCTCACGGCCGGTGACACCACCGTGCGGCTCGCGCGCGAGTTCGGCTTCTGCTATGGCGTCGAGCGCGCAGTCGAATATGCCTATCAAACTCGTACGAAATTTCCCGACCGACGCATCCTCCTCGTCGGCGAGATCATTCACAATCCGCACGTCAACGCGCGCCTGCGGGAGATGGGCATCGAGATCCTCGTCCCATCCACCGCGGGCTTCGACTACGCTGCGGTTACGCCGCAGGACGTGGTCATCCTCCCCGCGTTCGGCGTTCCGATGAAGGATTTCCAGACGCTGCGCGAATCCGGATGCGTCATGGTCGATACGACGTGTGGCTCCGTGCTCAACGTCTGGAAGCGCGTGGATGCCTACGCTCGTGACGGACTGACCTCACTCATTCACGGCAAGCACTACCACGAGGAGACGCGCGCGACTGCCTCGCAGGCCGAGAAGTACGCGGGCTCGCACTGGATCGTCGTGCGCGACATGGGCGAGGCGCAGATCGTGTGCGAGTACATCGAGGGGCGCGGCAATCGCGAGGCCTTCTACGCGAAATTTTCTGCTGCCCTGTCGGCCGGCTTCGACCCGGATCTGCATCTGAAGCGCATCGGCGTCGCCAACCAGACGACGATGCTCGCGCGCGAGTCGCTCGCGATCGGTGAGGAGGTCGGCAATGCCATCGAGCGCGCCCGCGGCACCGAGGCGCGCGCTGCGGACTTTCGCTCATTCGACACGATCTGCAGCGCGACGCAGGACCGCCAGGATGCGGTGAAGGAGCTGCTGGCCGAACCGCTCGATGTCATGGTGGTGGTCGGTGGCTACAACTCGAGCAACACGATCTCGCTTGCAGCGATCTGCGCCGAGCACGTGACGACGTACCATATCGAGGATGCGGAAGCGGTCGACCCCGAGCGGGGGACGATCAGGCACAAGCCGATCGGGCGCGGCGAGGAAGTGTCGTCGGCGTGGCTCGCGCAGCCAGGGAGCGTGCGCGTGGGACTCACCGCAGGCGCGAGCACTCCCAACAACAAGATCGGCGACACGGTCGCGCGCGTGTTCGCCACGCGAGGCATCGATCCGGCATCGATAGAGTGACCGCCGCGGCTCGTCCTACGTTCGGATCCGCAGAGCTTCGCGCTGGCACCACGCGCGTCGTCATCATCCCCGCGCTCGGTGGCAAGATCGCAAGCATGGAGATGGCAGGGCGCGAGTGGCTCTGGACGAGCGATGTCATCCCGCACCAGACGCCCGTAGATGGCGCGTCGTACGTCGAAACGGCGGACTCCGGCGGCTACGATGAGTGCTTTCCGACCGTTGGGGCGTGCACGCTCCCGGCGATCTCGGGGCGATACGCCGCGCTCTCGCTGCCGAACGCCTACAGCGGACTCGCGCTTCCCGACCACGGCGAGCTCTGGTCACAGTCGACGACGTTCGAGCTCAAGACGATGGACGACGGCACGTACGCCGTGTGCGGCTGGGTAGGCAAGCGGATGCCGTATCGCTTCGCGCGCGCGATCTACGTGACGGCTGACCGCGTGGAGATGCATTACGCGGTCACGAACGATGGGCTCGACCGCCTGCCCTTCCTCTGGTCCGCGCATCCGCTGCTGCCGCTCACGAAGAACACGCGGCTCGAGTTTCCGGAGGGCGCGCGCGTGCGCGTCTGGGCGCAGCATGGCATCGAGCTGGGTGGACCGGGCGCCGAGCACCGGTGGCCGCGCGCGGTGGCCGCTGGGAAGAATCACGACTTCCGCATACCCGATCAGATTGCGCGGAAGTACGCGTGCAAGCTGTTCATGGATATGGGCACCGGACGCGCTGCAGTGGAGGAGGCGAATGCGCGCCTCGAGGTGTCGTTCGACACCGCCAGCGTCACGCACTTCGGGCTCTGGCTGAATCGCGGCGGATGGTCGCCGTTTGCGCGCGGGAAGGGCTACCAGAATCTCGCGTTCGAGCCGTGCATCGGTGCGCCGGACTCGCTCACCGAGTCGCTGGGCCAATGGCGGAGCGCAAACTGGCTGGAGCCCGGGCAGACACGTGAGTGGACGCTCACCTGGCGAGGGTCCAGGATCCTCTAGGGTCGGACGTGCTCGACGCTAGCGCTCGAGCCCGCGGTCGACTGTCACGATGAGCGTGCCGTAGGAGTGATTCGGGACCTCCTCCGTGTCGTACTCCTTTCCTTCGTGCGTTCCGCCGAACGTGATGGTGAGTGAATGCCGTCGCACGGCGATGCCGAACCGATAGCTGCTCACCCAGGGAACGCGATCCACCGAATACGTCGTGTCGTTCTTGATGAAGCTGCGATCGAGAAGCTGGTCGTACGCGACGAGCGTCTCCCGCAGGCCGGCGTAGACCCAGATGCCGAAGTCGCGCGCGCCGGCGCGCTCGCGCGCGGCGGGACTCCACGGATGCGCGAGGTGCCAGCCCACGCGCGCGAGCACGTCGCCGTTCGCGCTCGTGCGTGCGTTCCCGAGCTGCGCGCTCCACGACGGAATCACGTCGGCGACGTCGCGGCCGTTCCTTGCAGTGAGCGCGGCGCGCAGATGATCGGTGTACGACACGTTCGCGGAAGGGCGGAAGGGAAGCTGGAATTTCCACCCCGGCGGATCGGTCTGGTCGATGAGATGATGAAAGCCCCGCTGCAGCGCCTCCGCGCCCGATTGCGGGCCGGTGAAGCCCGCGACGATGGCGAAGGATGTGAGCCGCTTCTCGGAGATGATGTTCGCGGTGACGTCGGCGTGCAGCCAGCCGGCGAAGGCACGATCGCCGGGGCTCGGAGAGTGCACGACCGTCTTTCCCGTCGAATCGAAGCCGCGGTGATTGAGGGGCAGCGGCGTGTACATCTGCTGCGCGATCGCGAACTCCGTCGTGAGGCAGCGCTGAGCGCCGGTCTCGCGGCCGGTGCACGGCGCGGCGGAGCGCACGAGTCTGCCCCAGATCGGCGCGGTGCTGCGCGACAGCGAGACGCGAAGTCCGTTCGTGTATTCACCGTCGGGGCGCTGCTTCTGCGGGAGCCAGATGTCGAGCGCATCGTTCTCCCCGGTCACCTGGGTTCCGGGCACCGCCTGCGCTCGCGACGCGGACGGAGCGAAGGCGATGCACACCGGCGCCAGCATCACAGCCGCTGTCAATGCGCACAACGCGCTCATTGCGCGGCGTGCAATCGACGGCGACAGTTCCTTCGAACGATTCCCGCGGGCCAAGGTGAGCGTGATCATGAGTTCAGAAATAAACCGAATCGCGCGCGGAAGCGCGCTCTCGCTCGCCATTGCGTTGGCCGCAGGCTGCCATCACCATGCAGCCAATCCAACGGAGCTGGCGCCCGAGCTCGAGGGCGCGGCTGATGCGCCACGCGAGACGCCGCTGCTCGCGCGCGGCGACAAGGTGATGGTCGTGGTCGATGGTGAGAAGAAGGGAACGGGGACGTACAACGGGCACCGCGTGGTGCTCGATCCGCCGCTCGATACGCTCACGCCGTCGCGCATCGATTCCGCGCGCGTCCGGGTGGGGCCCGCGACGCGCGAATTGTATGGCTTGAGCTACCGAATGGTGGGCGTGTTGCTCGTCTGGCTGCGGCCGCAGTGAGCGATCAGCTCGCGCGTCCCTTTCGGCTCGCCCAGTCGCGGCCGTAGAGCGAAGACAGCGTCAACGCGCCAGCCGCCGTCATGAGCACGCCCGTCGCTCCGATGGCCGTCGCGTAGATCGGACCGCGCTCCCAGAGCAGGTTCGGAGGCAGAAAGAGTACGACCGCCATCGCGATCCAGCACATCGCGGTGCCCACGAGCCACACCGTCACGAGCATCTGCGTACGGTCGGATTCGACCGAGCGGCTCTTCCGGCGCGCCATCGCATAGACGAACACCGCCGCCACCGCGAGCGCCACGAGCGACACGCCCTTCTGTGCAGCCGAATTGACGCCGAGGAAGAACAGCGCGCCGACGAGGCACGCGAGAGCTGCGATCGTCAGTCCCTGATAGGCACCGATGGTGACCCCGCGCTTACGGCGTACGATGGTGTTCTCGTCCGCATATGGATCGGGGCGCTTGCGCTCAGCAACCTGGCTCATGCCGTTCACTCCGGGCGTGGATGCATGTGGGACTATTGGTGTACCAGAGAAAGACGCACAGAGCGGTTGGACGGCAACGTCGGGGAGCGTTGACGAGGCGCTTTCGGGCACAGCCCCCGGGCGCCACTTTTGAGGCCGTAACGCCGCTCCAGCAATTGACCCGTGGATAGGACCCCCGAAATGCCCAGCCTCGCTGTCCGTTACGTATCGCCGGCGCTCGCCATGCTCTTTGCCGCGGCCGCTCCGCTCGCCGCCCAGGACAAGGCGGCAGACAAACAGCAGCAACCCGTCGACATCAACAGCTTCGAGTCGGTGAAATCGGTGTTCGATCCGCAGATGGCCCCGAGTGGATCGGCGGTGCTGTATTCAGTGCGGACGACGAGCTTGGCGACCAACAGCCGCTCGTCGCTCACGTACAAAGTGGCGTCGGCGGGCGGCATTGCGACGGCGTTCCCCGATGCGTCCACGAGCGCGTCCGAGGCGCGGTGGTCGCCCGACGGCAAACGCGTCGCGTACATCGCGGGCGACCAGCTCTGGGTAGCCGATCAGATGGGTGGGTCGCGCAAGCAGCTCACCATGCTTTCCGGTGGCGCCACGGGCCCGAAGTGGTCGCCGAGTGGCGACCGAATCGCGTTCACGTCGCGCGCATATCCGGAGTGCTCCGACGATGCGTGCAACGCGACCCGGCAGAAGGCCGCGGATGCGAACCCCGTAAAGGCACACGTCGCCGACCAGTTGATGTATCGCCACTGGAACGCGTGGGATGACGGCACGCGCTCGCATTTGTTCGTGGTGGGAGCGGATGGCGGCGGACTCCTCGATCTCACGACGGGAGTGAACTACGACGTGCCGCCTGGGCCGTTCGGCGGCAGCGAGGGCTACGCGTGGTCGCCCGATGGCCACGAGCTCTCGTACACGGCGAAGGACGCGGGCCGCGAGAACGCGTGGAGCACCGACAACAATCTCTACACGATTCCGTCCACGGGCGGGAAGCCCACCGTCATCACTGCGGCGAACAAGGGCGCGGATGAGAATCCCGTGTATTCGCCGGATGGCAAGCTGATTCTCTACCACTCGCAGGCGCGCGCGGGATTCGAGTCCGATCGCTGGCGCCTCATGGCGTACGATCGCGCGAGCCACCAGTCGCGCGAGCTGCTCCCGCAGTGGGATCGCAACGCCGACAGCTACGCATTCGCCACCGACGGGCACACGATCGTCATCCAGACGGTCGACGCGTCACGCGAGAAGTTCTATCGCTCGACATTCGCGAATGGTGCGGCGAGCGCGCCGCAGATCGTGCTCTCGGAGCGCAACAATTCCTCCGCGTCCCTCGATCGCGCCGGACGCACGATGGCGTGGGTGCAGGACGCCGCCGACCGTCCTGCGGAGGTGTTCGTGGCGACGCTGGGCGCCGGCATCTCGGGATTGCACCAGCTCTCGCACGAGAACGACGCGCTGCTCGCGACCCTCAAGGTGTATCCGGTGGAGGACTACTGGTTCAAGGGCGCGAATGGCGACAGCGTGCAGGGGATGATCCTGCGCCCGCCGCAGTGGGCGCAGGGGAAGAAGTTTCCGGTGGTGCTGCTCATCCACGGTGGACCGCAGGTTCCGTGGCTCGATCAGTGGCACGGACGGTGGAACTACCAGATGTTCGCAGCACAGGGCTACGGCGTGGTGATCATCAATCCGCGCGGCTCCCCCGGCTACGGACAGAAATTCGTGGACGCTATCTCGAAGGACTGGGGCGGCGCCGTGTATTCCGACCTCATGCTCGGCCTCGACGCCGCACTCGCGAAGGCGCCGTGGCTCGACGGCACGCGCATGAGCGCGGCCGGTGGCTCGTACGGCGGTTACATGGTGGATTGGATCGCGGGACACAGCGACCGCTTCAAGGCGCTCATCAGCCACGCGGGGCCGTTTAACCTCGAGAACATGTACGGCGCCACGGAAGAGCTGTGGTTTCCGACATGGGAATACGGCGGCGCGTACTGGGACTCGACTGCCATGACACAGCAGTACCGGAAGTGGTCGCCCCACCTGTACGCGAAGAACTTCAAGACGCCGACGCTCGTGACCGCGGGTGAGCTCGACTATCGCGTGCCGTATACCGAGGATCTCTCCTTCTTCAGTGCGCTGCAGCGCCAAGGCGTCCCGTCGCGGCTCGTCGTCTTTCCCGACGAAGCGCACTGGGTGCAGAAGCCGCAGAACCAGAAGCTCTGGTGGAGCGAAGTGCAGGGCTGGCTCGGCAAATATCTCCAGCCCGCCGCGATGTAGCCTCGTCGTGCGGCCTCTCTTGCGCCGCCGTACACCGACCTTATCTATGTGGAATCGACTGGTGCGCCCTCGTGCACCGGTCACACGATGTGTCCACATGGGAGGTCGCTGATGCGCATTCCGATGTTCGCCGCGTTGCTCGTGTTGTGCGCGTGCGCCTCGGGGTCGGGATCCGGAACGGGGCAGGGCCAGAACACCGATTCTCCATCGATGCAGGAGCGCATCGAGATGACCCGTGTCGAAACGCCGAGCGGAGTCATTCAGATCGACTGGCATCGCGAGCGGACGTACGACCAGACGAATCTGCTGGTGGACGTCGACCACGCATGGGCCGCCGTGCCCGCGGTGTTCGGCGAGCTCGGGATCGAGCCCACACTCGTCGACTCCAAGCAGCACGTCTTCGGCAACGCCGGCGCGAACTATCGCCGCCGCCTCGGCAGCCAGCGCATGTCACGCTACTTCGACTGCGGTTCCACGGCCGGCATCTCCAACGCGGACGACTACGATGTTCTGGTTCGCGTGATCACGCAGATCATTCCGGCCGAAGGCGGCCTTTCGGCCCTGCGGACGCAGGCGGAGGCAACGGCGCACGCGAACGCCACCTCCGGCCAGGTGGTGCGGTGCGCGAGCACCGGTGCGCTCGAGGAGCGCATCGCTCACATGGTCTCCGATCAGGCCCAGCGCGCGGCGAAGTAGAGAAGGGGAACAGGGCGCAAACCTAGGGAGACAACAATGCGCGTCAGTGTCTCGATCGCGATCTTCGCGAGCTGCATCGGCGTTGCCGCCGCGGCGCAGAAGCCGGAGCCTTCTACGAAAGGGGGAGACGAGGCCGAAGTCACGCATATCAACTTCGAGGGCTCGGCGCTCGATATCGCGTGGACGCGGGAGCACAACGTGTCCGAGAAAACACTCGAGCTGTCGTCGGAGCGCGCCTGGTCCGCATATCCGGCGGCGTTCGCGGATCTTGGCCTGGATCCCAACATCATCGACACGAGGCAGATGGTGTTCGGGAGCGACGGAACCCATCGCTACAAGCTTGGAAAGAAGCGGCTCTCACACTTCTTCGAATGCGGGAACATGCTCGGCGTCGCGACGGCGGACAGCTACGAGGTATGGGTGCGGCTGGTCTCGCAGATCGTTCCGATCGACGGCAGCCTGTCGACCGTGCGTACCGAAGTCGATGCGGTCGCACGGATTGGTGACAGGCAGGGGGAAACCGTTCGTTGTACGAGCAGCGGAGCGCTGGAGTCGCGGCTGGCGGCGCTGCTCGCCGAAGAGGCTGCGAAGCTCGAGGAGTAGCGCGCTGCAGTGAGCGCGCGTTCGCGTTGTCAGTCGGCGCGAAAGCGCAGCAGCATCTCTCCGATCTGAATCACGTCGCCGTCGTCGAGCAGGCGCGTGCGCGCGGGAGCGCCGAGCTCCTGCCCGTTCACGAGCGTCGGATTGTTCGACGACAGATTCGTGATGCGCCACCGTCCGTCGTGATACTGCATGCGCGCATGCGTGCGGCTGATCGTGTCCGCCGGCAGCTTGATGTGCCGGTGACGCGGACCCTCGGCCGCGCCGATCGTGATGTCGGCCGGCTCCCCCTTCAGTCGCATGAACCGGATCGCCTCTCCCACGTTGCTTCCCACCTCGACTTCGAGATGGCCAGGGAGCACCTGTACTGCATCCTTGCCGTTGGAAGGGACGATCTCGCGGTCGCGGCGGTCGCGGCTATCGCGGCCAACCGCGACCATCATCGGAGGGAGCGCGCCATGACGATGCCGCCGCGCCGCGCGTTTGCGCGCGAGGAACACGCCGCTCGCGCCAATCGAAACGGTGGCGATGAGCAGCACGACACTCAAGGCAATTACCATGAGCGGATTAGCAGACAACAAGCTCGACATGACGCCTTACGATCGATGTTATTGCGTTGCGACACGTTCCGTTCTTCCGGTGCCTGCACATGATACACTAGCAAGCCTGTTCGGTAAGAACAAAGAACACTTCATTCCGAAGAGTGCATCAGTTCGTTACAGCGCTCTGACTTCAACTGCAACCCACGCGCCTACTTAAAGCCGGTGTCGCCCTGCTGGGTGCCACTGCCTCCTGGCAGCGCCGCCGTCGCCTCTCCGAGTGCTCGGGGTGATTCAGCCGACACCGCCGGTCGGGCGGCCGCCATCGAGATCACCCTCGACCAGCCGGTGACCGGGTCGCTAGCCGAACTGTCGATCCGCGCTCGATCAATTCCGTAACGCCTGCAGTGCCCGGGCGCATCGCGTGGCGGGATCCGGTGACGATCGTACTCACGCCACGCACGATGCTTGCCCCCGCCCACACGATATACGGTCACGATGGCGAAAAGTTTTCGGGCGATGGACGGCATCCGACTCGCCGAGCTCGCGGAGCTCTCGGCGCGCACCTTCCTCGCGATGGATGCGTCGTGCGCCGATGGTGCGCGCACGGTCAAGCTCGTGGCGCGATCGCAGCGGCGCATCGACAGCAAGGATCAGTCGAGACGGACGAGGTACGCGTCACGATCGACCAGTGATAGACACGCAGGCCAATTCGCTGGCACGAGCGACGTTCGCGCTGCGTTCATCCTTGACGGGGAACTATCTTTCAGAAATCTCGAAGCACAGGCGGTCGCGTGGCGGAGGAAAAGAGAAAGACCGACTACAACAATGCGTGGGCTGAAGCCCGCGAGCTGATCTGGGCACACCGGAAGCAGCTCGCCATCGGCTTCCCGCTCATGATCATCAATCAGCTCGCCGGCTTCGTTCTTCCCGCGAGCTCGAAATTCCTGATCGACAACGTCATCGGTAAGCGCCAGACGCAACTCCTCTTACCTCTCGCCGCGGCCGCTGGCGTCGCGACGCTGGTCCAAGCGGCGACGTCGTTCGGGTTGGCGCAGGTGATGAGCATCGCGGCGCAGCGCGCGATCGCGGACATGCGCAAGAAGCTACAGGCGCACATCCTCCGCCTGCCGGTGAGCTACTTCGACTCGACGCAGAGCGGGATCCTCATCTCACGCGTGATGACCGACGCCGAGGGCATTCGGAATCTGGTCGGCACGGGGCTCGTGCAGCTGGTGGGAGGAGTGATCACGGCAGTCGTCGCGCTCGCCGTGCTGTTCTACCTGAACTGGAAGATGACGACGGTCACGCTCGTCATCCTGCTGTCGTTCGGCGGTGTCATGACGGTCGCGTTCAAGCGGCTTCGTCCGATCTTCCGCAAACGGGGCGCAATCACCGCCGAGGTGACGGGGCGTCTGGCGCAGGCCATGGGCGGCGTGCGCATCGTGAAGACGTATGTGGCCGAACGCCGCGAGCAGAAGATATTCGCGGTGGGCATTCACAGTCTCTTCCGCAATATCGCCTCGACGCTGGTCGGCATTTCGCTCGTGACCGCTTTCTCGACATTGATCATCGGCATCGTCGGGATCGTCATGTTCATCATGGGCGGTCGCGCCGTGTTGAATGGCACGATGTCCCTTGGCGACCTGCTGATGTACGCGGTGTTCGTGGGGCTGCTCGCAGCGCCGCTGGTCCAGATCGCATCGATCGGCACGCAGATAAGCGAGGCCTTCGCTGGCCTCGACCGCATCCGTGAGATTCGCCGCATGGCGACCGAGGACGAGAACGACAAAATGCACAGCGAAGTGCCGACGCTCGTAGGCGATGTGCGCTTTGACCACGTCTGGTTCGAGTACAAGCCGGACACGCCGGTACTGCGCGACGTGAGTTTCCACGCCCCTGCCGGATCCACGACTGCCCTGGTGGGCTCGAGCGGCTCGGGAAAGAGCACGCTCATCAGCCTCATCATGGCGTTCAACCATCCGCGGCGCGGCACGATCACGATCGATGGGCGCGCTCTCGAGTCACTCAAGTTGCGACAGTACCGCTCGCATTTGGGCGTCGTGCTGCAGGACAACTTTCTCTTCGACGGTACGGTCGGTGAGAACATCGCGTTCTCGAAACCCGGAGCGTCGATCGAGGAGATTCGCGAGGCGAGCCGCATCGCCCACTGCGATGAGTTCATCTCTGAGTTCGAGAACGGCTACGATACGATCGTCGGTGAGCGCGGTGTGCGGCTCTCGGGCGGTCAGCGGCAGCGCGTCGCGATCGCGCGCGCGATCCTCGCCGATCCGCGGATCCTGATCCTCGACGAGGCCACGTCGAGTCTCGACAGCGAGAGCGAGGCGCTCATCCGCGACGGCCTGCGCTCGCTGCGCACCGGACGAACGACGTTCGTGATCGCGCACCGCCTCTCGACGATCGCCAGCGCGAGCCAGATTCTCGTGCTCGAGAACGGCGAGATCATCGAGCGTGGCACGCAGCCGGATCTGCTGCGCCTGGGTGGACGCTACAAGCAACTGTACGACACGCAGTACCGCGCCGAGCAGGATCAGTACATCAATCCGGGCGAGGACTTCACCCTCACGGAGCAAAAGGATTCCGTGAAGGTGGCAGCACGCGCCGACAGCTCACTCTGAGCCAACGTGCCGCGCGGCGCGCGCGGCAGCTCCGACCCTCGTAACATTCAGCCAGCATGAAAAACAAATACTTCCTCGTCCGGCGTTCCGGCGTTCACGGGAAGGGCGCGTTCGCGCTCAAGGACGTTCGCAAGGGCACTCGCCTCATCGAGTACGTGGGCGAGAACATCACGCCCGCGGAGTCGGATCGTCGCTACGACGACACGAAGGTCAAGGACCACCACACCTTCCTCTTCTCGGTCGACAGCCGGAAAGTCATCGACGCGACGTACGGCGGCAACGAGTCGCGCTTCATCAATCATTCGTGCGATCCGAACTGCGACGCGGTGATCGAGAAGCGCCGCGTCTACATCGAGACGAATCGCACGATCCGGAAAGGCGAGGAGCTCGCGTACGACTACAACTACGAGCGGACGCCGAAAACGACGAAGGCCGATGAGAAGCTGTACAAATGCCTCTGCGGCTCAGAGAACTGCCGCGGCACCATCGTCTCGGCCAAGGTGACGCTGCCGAGAAAGAAGACCAAGGCGAAGGCTAAGAAGAAGAGCGCGAGCAAGAAGAAGTCGGGCGCCTCGAAGAAGAAGAGCGCCGGCACGTCGAAAAAGAAAGCCGGTCACCGGCGTTAGCCAGCGACCGGCCGCGCTCTAACTTCGCGAGCTGAGATCGCCGACGAGCCGGGCGGATACCGGCTTTCGCGTGCGGCCATCCTTGAGCGTGAAGTCGAACTCTCCCTGCATCACCGCCGCGTCGCGCACGACGAGCAGGTCGCCCGATCTCCACATGTTCACGGAAGGACGGTCGGGAAGATAAATCTCCCACACCGTTCCATCCGTCAGTACGACGTGCGTGCCCTCGTCGATCACGCGTCGAATGCGCTTCGCATTCGGCACGCTGGATGGTGGTCCCGGTGCGCGCGAACTATCGGCAACGCTCGACTGCTGAGGGGGAGCAGTCGCGTCCTGCGCCAACAAGGGAGCAGGCAACGCGGCGCCGCAGGCGAGTAGCGCTGCAACTAGCGCCAGACTGCGCACTCCTGCAGGGATGAAGCTCGTGCCCTCCTGATGACGCATTTGGATATCCCTCCGGGGATGGCAGCTGGCCCAGATGGCCAAGCGTGAGAACGGACAGTCAAGCCAATGCTAACGCAGTGACACTTTCGGCCCGCGGGGAGACAGCTCTCCTTGACAAGTAGTGTATCATGCCCATGTTGAAACGACCGAAACTAGGTCCCACGCTGTAACGCATCGCGACACGAACAAAGGTGTTGATGCATTATGTTACGAAGTATTCGGTAGGTGTGGCTGTGGCTGTCGCCGCTCTCGGGGTGCCTGTCACTACCCTGCACGCGCAGGACGAATGCCAATGCTCCGCTCCCGGAGCGGAAAGCAGTCGCATCGCGAACGCCATCGGCGGCGGACTGTTCGCGGGGCTTTTGGCAGCCGTGATTCCGTTTCATCACGCGGGCGCACTCGCCGCTGGCCCGGCAGCGCCGGGCGCCGGCGCTCCGTCAGCACTCACGACGATGTCGGACTCGACGGACATCGCGCCGGGCGATTCCGCAAATCCTCGTCGCGCCGCGGACTATGCTGCGGCGCCGTCGCGCGGAGATGGCCCGACAGCGGGCGGTGCGCCACTCACACGCACATCGACTGGTGAAGCCGGACCGCCGCTCCCCGCGATCACTGCGGATCAAGCCGTTGCGGAGGGAATGATCGCGCCGAAGACAGCCACGATGCTTCCGGCACTCGCCATGATCGGCGTCGGGTTGATGCTCATGGGAATCTTCTTTCTCCGCGTTCGCCGCCCGCGACTTCGTTCGCGCTGAGCCTCGTGCTCGCGAGGTGAAAAAAAGCGGGACCCGATCGCCGGGTCCCGCTTTTCTCATCCGTGATGATCGAGCCGTGGTTACGGCCGCCGTCCGCCACCGCCACCACCGCCGCGGCGTCCACCACCGCCACCACCGCCACCGAAACCGCCACCTCCGCCACCGCTACGTTCCGGAGGCCGCGACCTCGGCTCGGCGCGGGGCTGCTCGCGCGGCTCCGAGCGGGGCTCGGCGCGCGGTGCCGGGCGCGGCTCGGCGCGCGGTTCCGGGCGTTGCTCCGCACGCGGCTCTGCACGCGGCTCCTGGCGCGGTTCAGCGCGCGGCTGCGGCTCGGAGCGGGGCTCCGCGCGCGGCTGTGGCTGCACGCGGGGCTGTGGTTCCACGCGGGGCTGCGTCTCTATGCGTGTCGGCGCCGACGTCGGCGCTCCATTCGCATGCGACATTCCCACCCCGTCGTTGCGCGGGCCGGGACGCATTCCAGTCTGGTCCGTCGGACGCGTGTTCTCGATGCGAGTCCGGTAGCCTGGCTGCTCGTTCACCCCAATCTCGCGCCGACCGCCGAAGCGATTCGGAGACTCGATGCCGCGCGACGGACCACGCTGGGTGTTGAAGCGCGAGACACCGTAGAGTGGTGACGTGCCGGGGCGCGAGCTCACGAAGGAGCCACGGTTGTGATAGCCGAGCGAGCTGCCCGAGCTGAGTCCCCACGCCGGTGCGCCGCCGGAGTACGCGCCGCCGGGTCCGAGTACGACTGGCCTGTGGTTGTAGGACCAGCCGTGACCGACCTGGTAGCCGTAGCCCGCGGCACCGTAACTGTAGCCCGGACGATAGTAGTGGCCGTAGTAGGGGTATCCGTATCCACCACCGTAGCCATAGCCACTACCGTAACCATAGCCATAGCCACCACCGTAGCCGTACCCGTACGGGTAGCCGCTATAATACGGATAGCCGTATCCGCGATAACCGTAGTAGCCACCGAAACCACCGAAGCCGATGCTCAGGCTGAAGTACGAAGGCGACGGGTAGTAGCCATCGCACCAGGGATCCCACGAGCCGTACATGCAGCCGTAGTACGACGATCCCGAAACGATGTACGCGTGCCCGCCGCTCGAGGCGTAGCGAGTTTCGGCGGTGTACGTCGTGACGTCGTAGTCGAAGTGATTGCCGTTCGCCATCTGCTCGACGAGGTTCGTCATCGACGCTTCGGCATCGCGGTTCGAGCCCGAGTCGTCCCCGAGTCGGCCGTACTCCCAGTGATTGTTGCGAACGAAATCGTCCAGTCGATACGGATCCATCGAGACGGCTGCGTACACCGTGCCGCTGCCCGCGGTCGTGACTTGGAACGCGTTGCGATCGCCGCGGCCGCGGATCTCGTACTCCTCGCCAGCCTTCAGGAAATTGTCGTCACCCGGATCGACCGGAAACAACACGCGCACGTGACCGTCGGCATCCTGGTGCAGCACGAGGACGTAGCCGTCATCGCGCAGCCGAACCGTCACGCGAGCTCGATCGCCGCGATTGTAGCTCTGATGATTCAGCTTGACGCGGATCGCGGGCTCTGCGCCCGTCACCGCTGGCGTGGGCGCCTTCGCAGGCACCGACGCGGTCACGACCGAAAGGACCAACGGCAGTATGGCGGAAATCATGGATCCTCCTGTAGCATCCCGAATCCCTGGCCCGCTGTGGCAGCGGTGCACCCGACTCGCTGTCTCGCTACGTAAGCGATCTTTGTGCCGAGTCGCAAGTCATTGTTGTTCATACGCTTGATGGTACGAAAGCGCTGAGAATGTCACCCCGCGCGGACAGCTGGTGTACGCCAGTTGAGACAATCCTCCCACCGCTTTCGCACCTGCCGTTGCCCACGCCTCGTGCCTCCGCCCCGCTGGCGGATGACTTGCACGTTCCCCCTGCATGACCGCACCCCGAATATTCCTTTTGTCCCCGGCTTACTGCGGTGGAGAGCGTGCCAAACTCCTCTTCAATCCCGGCGCCGCCTTCCCTCTGGCGGTTCGATTGCGGCAGGATGGCGTTCCCATCGGCGAGCTCTTCGCCTTTCTGAGCGGATTGTACTTTCGCGGCAAGATCGCCTACGCCCGTGCTTTCAGCCATCCGGCGAGCGGCGGTCCCGGCGCGGTCGTGATCACGCCCACGCGCGGGCTCGTCGACCCCGATACTGTACTAACCCTCCCCGACATGCAGGAGTTCGCGGGGGTGAACATCGCGGAGCAGTCCGACCGCTTCCTCGGGCCTCTGGAGCGCGACGCGCACGCTCTCGCTGCCGCGAGCGGATCGGCTCCCGCCATTCTGCTCGGCAGCATCGCGACGGACAAGTACGTCGGCACGCTCGCCTCCGCGTTCGGGGACCGGCTCCACTTTCCGGAAGCATTCGTCGGCCGGGGGGACATGAGCCGCGGCGGGCTGCTCCTGCGCAGCGTGCGCGAGGAACGGGAGCTCGCGTACATCCCCGTGGCCGGCGCCATACGTCGCGGGACGCGGCCGCCCAAGCTCGTGCCGATCCGCTGATGGCCGCCACGGCGAAGTCCCGCCCAGCCACGCGGCGCGCGTCGTCGCTCGTACCTGCGGGCGTGCGCGATGCCGTGATCGAAACTGATGGCAACTCCGTGTCGCTCACGAACCTCGAGAAGCTGTTCTGGCCGAAGCTCGGGATCACCAAGGGCGATCTGCTCCGCTACTACGAGTCCGTCGCGCCCGTGCTGCTGCCACATCTGCGCGATCGGGCTATGGTGATGAAGCGCTATCCGAACGGCGCGACGGGCAAGTGCTTCTTCATGAAACGCGCGCCGTCGCCGCGCCCCGGCTGGATCGAGACGTGCGCGATCGAGCACGGCTCCGGGAGCATCATCGACTTTCCAATGGTGCAGGATCTCGCGTCGCTCCTCTGGGTGGTCAACCTGGGATGCATCGATCTCAATCAATGGTACGCGCGCTGCGATGACGTGAATCGACCGGACTACCTGCACTTCGATCTCGATCCCGTTGTGGGCGCCACCTTCGCGCGCGTACGCGAGACGGCGCTCCTCGTGCGCGAGGCGCTCGAAGCGCTCGGCATGTCACCGCTCGCGAAGACCACCGGCTCGAGCGGGATCCACATCTACGTCCCGATCGTGCGCGGGCCGCTGCAGAAGCAGGTATGGACGTTCGCGAAGGAGTTCGCGCGCGTGATGGGGGCGCGAGCTCCAAAGCTCATCACCGCCGAATACCGCATCGCGCAGCGTCCGCGCGGGCGCGTGCTCGTGGACTACAACCAGAATGCGTGGGGCCGCACGCTCGCATCGATCTACTCGCCGCGCCCGACGCCAAAGGCGGCGGTGTCGACGCCGGTGACGTGGGCCGAGATCGAGAAGGGAATCGAGATCGAGGATTTTCGCGTCGACAACGTGCCCGCGAGAGTGAAGCAGCTCGGCGATCTCTGGAAACCGCTGCTCGCCACGCGCGGGCGCTTCAAGCTGGAGAGTGTGTTGTGAGCCTTCCGATACCGCGAAAGTTCGCGCCGATGGAGGCGCTGCAGGTGGGCGAGCTCCCGGTCGGCAGCGAGTGGCAGTACGAGCCAAAGTGGGATGGCTTTCGGTGCATCGCGTTCCGCGACGGTGACAAGGTGGATCTCATGTCGAAGGCCGGAAAGCCGCTCGGGCGCTACTTCCCCGACATCGTGCAGGCGATCGAGGCGATCGACGCTCCGCGCTTCGTGCTCGACGGCGAGATCGTGATCCCGGTGGGCAAGATGCTGTCGTTCGATGAGCTCCTGCTGCGCATCCATCCGGCCGCGAGCCGCGTGCGCACGCTGGCCGCGGAGCATCCAGCGATGCTGATCGTGTTCGATCTGCTCGTGGACGAAGAAGGACGATCGCTCGTGCACGATCCGCTCGTCGAGCGACGTGCGGCGCTGGAGGATTTCGCGATGCGCCATCTCGCGGGTGCGGGCTCGGTGCGGCTCTCACCGGCGACGACGGCGGAGCGCACGGTGAAGCGCTGGTACGCGTCCGTCGGCTCCGCGCTCGATGGCGTGATCGCCAAGCGGCTCGACCTTCCGTATCAGACCGGCGAGCGCACCGGGATGCAGAAGCTCAAGCAGAAGCGCACGGCTGACTGCGTCGTGGGCGGCTTTCGGTACGCGTCCAAGGGAAAGATCGTGGGCTCGCTGCTCCTCGGTCTCTATGACGACAAGGGATTGCTCAACCACGTCGGATTCTGCTCTGCGATGTCGACGAAGGAGCGTGCGGATCTCACGCCGAAGCTCGAGGCGATGATCGAGAAGCCCGGATTCACAGGGCAGGCGCCGGGTGGGCCGAGCCGGTGGAGCACGGCGCGAACGAGCGAGTGGGAGCCACTGGCCACGAAGCTGGTGGTGGAAGTGGAGTACGATCATTTCACCGGAGGGCGCTTCCGGCACGGCACCGGCCTTCTGCGGTGGCGACCGGACAAGGCGCCCCGTCAGTGCACGATGAAGCAGGTGGAGCGGGAAGCCGCATCATCGCTGCTGCTGCTGGGTGCAGCCACGCGATCGGCTACGCGCCGCAGCGTCGCGAGCAAGGAAAAGGTGTCTGCATCACAAACTGCAAAGGCGAAGAAGAAAACGCAGAGAGGGGTACAAGAGAAGGAGTAGCGGGCAGGTCGGTATGAGTTATGCCTTTGCAGATGAATGTCACGACCAGAGGATCCTATGAAACGAGTGTTCGTGTTGATGGCGCTGAGCGCCGCGATGGCTGGATGCGCGATATCCACGCAGCAGGAAGTGCAGATGGGGCAGAGCTATGCGTCTCAGCTCAACTCGCAGCTCCCCGTCGTCAATGATCCCGTGGTCGAGCAGTACATCAACCAGCTCGGCGACTCGATCGCGAGGTTGACAGGAAGGGGTGATCTCGACTGGCACTTCTTCGTCGTGAATACCGATGTCGTGAATGCGTTCGCGCTGCCGGGCGGCTTCATTTACGTGAATCGCGGCATCATCGAGCGCGCCGACAAGCTGGACGAGCTCGCGGGCGTGATGGGGCACGAGATCGGACACGTGGTGAAGCGGCATTCGGTCAAGCAGATGCAGCAACAGCAAGGCGCGAACATCGGGGTGGCGCTCACGTGCGTGCTGACTCACGTGTGCGACAGCCAGGCATCGCAGGCGGCGATTCAGGTGGGCGGCGCTGCCGTCTTCGCGAGCTTCAGCCGGCAGGATGAGAAGGAGGCGGACGAGGAGGGCTTCAAGAACGTGGTTCGTGCAGGCATCAGCCCGCGCGGAATGGAGACGTTCTTCCAGAAGCTGTTGTCCGAGGAGAAAGGCGGTGACTCGCCAGTGAACGCCTGGTTCAGCGATCACCCGCTGACACAGGACCGCATCGCCGACATCCAGGGGCTGATATCGAAGACGGATCCGGCGATTCTACGAACGCTGACCGAGGACTCGCGGGCGTTTCAGGCGTTCAAGGACCGGGTGCACGCGCTGCCTCCCGGGCCCAAGCCAAGGCAGCAACCGCAACAACAGCAACAGCAGGCGCCCTGAGGGGCTGCCGGGTCGCTGTCCTGGCGCGCCGAACTAGTGCGCCGGGATCGCGGTGAAGACCACGCGCATCGCGCAGCTGTCGGCGGCGGTGCGCGCACGATAGCGAAGCCGGAGCGCGCCCGGGTGAGAGCCCGCCGGCTCCACGGGCGACGCCGGTTCGGGCGCGTTCGTGAGGTTCTGCCAATTGGCGCCGCCGTCGTTCGACCACTGGACGAGAGTGCGCGCGGCATTGTCGTCGGAAGGCAGGGTGCGCGCCACGCACGGTGTGATCTCGGCGATCGTGATCACGTAGGAGAGATCGCCTTCCGAGGAGATCGGCGCGGGGGCATCGGCTTCCGTCCAGCCGTTGGCGCCCGATGCAGCCGGGAAGTGCAGACTCGCGATCACGGGCTCGGTCGTCGCGAAGATTCCCCAGCGCACGTGCGTTCGTATCACCTGCCCGTCTGCGACGCCCGCGTTGGAGGACGCGGGTTCGGCGGAGGAGATGACTGCGACTGCGGCGATCGCAGCAACGGCGTAGGGAAGAATGGGCGGCATCTTTTATTGCAACTCGTCGAATGAGTGACGATCGCTGGCAACATCAGACGCCGGACGCGTGAAAAGGAAACCGTCTTGCGGTTACCTGCGCGCGATCCCATCAATCCCTGGTGTGATCACGGGCACAGTCACTAGACTGCCGGGTAGCAGAATGCCTGGCGCGGGGAATGCACTATTACGAAACAGACCTTCAAGGCGGAGCCATGGGGCGTAGCAGAAATGGCGTTGACGGATTCAGGACCAGGAGCGCGATTGCCGCGGGCGCGCTGGCGCTCGCTATGGGAACGACTTCCTGCGCCATGATGCATGGTGCTCGCGCAGGGAGGCCGGGGCTCGAGGTTGTAGTGAGCAACGACGTGCGCCCTGCGCGCGATGTCGTGGTCTTCCTGCAGCGCCCGAACGGTGTGAGGCTCCGGCTCGGCACGGTCCAGTCGGATTCCACCCGCACGCTCACGTATCCCTCGCATCTCGATCAGGGCGAGTATCAGCTCCTCGCGCAGGATGACGCCGGACTCGCGGTTGTGTCGCAGCGAGTGTCGCTCTCGTCCAACGAACAGCGGGTCGTATGGCAGCCCGGAGCGCGGAACGCGACCACCAGCATTCTTCGCTAGGTAGTGGGCTAGGTAATGCGGGGCTCTTCGGAGCCCTTTTTCACGCCCTTGATCTTCGGGTTTTGTTCGGGTATTGTTGGCCTCCCAATACACCCGGAGCTCACCGTGATCCGCACCCCGAATCTCGAAGCGAAGCTCGAGCTCCTCATGTCACTGGCCGGCGACGATCGCGAGGGCCTCCCCACAAGGGAGCTGCCGCCGAGGCTGCGCCATACGAACGATGTGGGAGCGCTGCGGCCGCTGAATCTGCGACCCGTGCGCATTGGCAGCAGCGGTCCGCGCGTGACGCTCATGCGCATCCTCATGACGAACGCGTGCAGCTTCAATTGCCATTACTGCCCGATGCGCCGCGACCGCGACATGCCGCGCACGCTGCTCAAGCCCGCGGAGCTCGTGCGGATTTTTCTGACGGCGGTCGAGCGCGAATGGTGTACGGGGCTCTTCCTCACGACGGGGATCCCGGGGCGGCCGGTGAAGGTGATGGACGACCTCATCGAGGTGCTCACGCTTCTTCGCGAAAAGCATCGCTTCGCTGGGTACATCCACGTGAAGATGGTTCCCGGCGCGGAAACGGCGCAGATCGAGCGGCTCACGGCGCTCGCGACGCGCGTGTCGCTCAACCTCGAGGCGCCGTGCGGCGAGACGCTGGCGCGAATCGCGCCGGAGAAGAATCTGGAGACGGCGCTGGTGTCGCTCGAGCGCGTGCGCGAGCGAGTGCTCGAGCGGCGGAACGAGGAGCGCGAGGGGCGTCCGCGTGACGCGCTGCACCCCGGCGGCGTGGCGGGGATGACGATGCAGTTCGTGGTCGGTGCGACGCCGGACACCGATCGCACGATTCTCGGGAAAGTGTCGGAGTTGTACGCAACTCGCGGGATACACCACACGCATTTCGCTGCCTTTCGTCCCATCCGCGATACGCCGCTCGAGAATCTGCGCGCGGCGCCTGCCGTGCGCGAGCAGCGGCTGTATCAGGTGGACCATCTCATCCGCGACTATGGATTTGCGCCGCGCGAGGTGGTCTACGACGAGAACGGAAATCTGCCGCTCGCGAACGATCCGAAAACGGCCTGGGCGCTCTCGCACCCCGAGCACTTTCCGATCGAGATTCGCACTGCCTCGCGAGAGCAGCTCATGCGCGTCCCGGGAATCGGGCCCGCGAGCGCGCGCCGCATAGTGGCGGAGCGCGCGAGCACGGCGCCACGCGGTCTCGCGGACCTGCGCGCAATGGGCGTCGTCACCACGCGCGCGGCAGGCTTTCTCACGCTCGGTGGACGCAGGCTCCAGAGCGTGCGTTGGTCGGAGCAGCTCGGCTTCTGGCGTCCCGATGAAGAGATAGGGACGTACCATATTCGATACGACGTCAGCCCCGGAACGTTCCGATAAACTTTTCTGAACTTCGGTCACCGGAGTTGCGCGACGCTGGTGACCGCGATAGCCTCGCGGGATGATCAACGCACACCCACTTTCGGCGCGCGCACTCGTGGTCTGCGCGCTCTCGCTCGCCCTCGCCGCGAATTCGCGCGGGCAGACTGCCACCATGCCCGCGCCCGCCGCGCCCACAACCGTTGCGGACGGCGACTCGTCGCGCCTCACGCTCGAGCGCATTTTCTCGTCCAACGAATTCCAGGCGCGCGGCGTCCCGTCGCTGCGCTGGACGCGCGATGGCAAGGGCTACACGATGCTCGAGCGGTCTGCCGGAGGGAGTGGCGGGCGCGACCTGGTGCGCTACGACGCCGCGAGCGGCCGGCGCGACATCGTGGTGGCAGCGGCGCGACTGGTGGGTTCCGGCAGCCCCGATCCCGTCGAGATCGAGGACTACCAACTCTCGGTCGACGAACGACGCGTGCTCATCTTCACGAAGGCGCAACGCGTGTGGCGGCAGTACACACGCGGCGATTACTGGTCCTTCGACATCGGCAGCGGCGCGCTGCGCAAGCTCGGGGGAGCGAGCGCTCCACCCTCCTCGCTGATGTTCGCGAAATTCTCGCCGGATGGCGGGCGCGTCGCTTACGTGCGTGCGAACAATCTCTACGTCGAGGATCTCACGAGCGGCACGATCACGCCTCTCACGACGGACGGCTCGCGCACCATCATCAACGGCACCTTCGACTGGGTGTACGAGGAGGAGCTCAACCTACGCGACGGCTTTCGCTGGAGCCCGGACGGGAAACGCATCGCCTATTGGCAGCTCAACGATGAAGGTGTGCGCAACTATCTGCTGCTGAACACGACGGACTCGCTGTACTCGTTCACGATTCCGATCCAGTATCCGAAAACCGGGACGACGAACTCCGCAGCGCGAGTGGGCGTCGTGAGCGCGAGCGGCGGGCCCACGCAGTGGATCGCGGTGCCGGGCGACCCGCGCGCGCACTACATCGCGCGGCTCGAGTGGGCGGCGAGCTCGGACGAGGTCATGCTGCAGCAGCTCGATCGCCGGCAGCACACGTTGCTCGTGATGCTCGCCGACGCGCGCACGGGTGCCGCACACACGGTGCTCACCGAGAAGGACAGCACGTGGGTGGAGGTCGTGGACGATGTGAGATGGCTCGACGGCGGGCGGCACTTCACGTGGGTGAGCGAGCGCGATGGATGGCGGCGGCTCTACTCGGTGTCGCGCGACGGCGCATCGATCCGTCCGATCACGAATGGCGCATTCGATCTGCAGAATCCCGACGCGGCGTTCGGTGAGGCGTATGTCGTCGGTGTGGACAGTGCGGCTGGATGGATTTACTTCACGGCGTCGCCGGACGCTCCGACGCAGCTCTATCTCTTCCGCTCGCGCCTGGACGGAAGCGGGCGCGCCGAACGGGTGACGCCGGCGGGACAAACGGGAACGAATCTGTACTCGATCGCGCCGGGCGGGCAGTTCGCCCTGCGCACGCACTCCACGTTCACGTCCCCGCCGGTGTACGAGATCGTGCGGCTGCCGAGCCACGCGGTGGTGCGCACGCTGGCGGACAACGCGGAGCTGCGCGAGAGACTCGCCCTGCTTCGGCGTGGTGACGCGAAGTTCATGCGGGTGCCCGCGAGCGATGGTACCCCGCTGGACGCGTGGGTGATGACGCCACCCGGCTTCGATCCCCGCAAGCGCTATCCGGTGTTGTTCAACGTGTATGGCGAACCGGCGGTGCAGACAGTGCTCGACCAGTGGAGCGGCGAGTATCTCTGGCACCTGATGCTCACGCAACATGGCTACATCGTGGCGAGCATCGACAACCGCGGCACGCCCGCGCCCCGCGGGCGCGCTTGGCGGCGAAGCATCTACGGCGCGATCGGTGTGCTCTCGAGCCAGGACCAGGCCGATGGCGCCCGCGCAATGGCGAAGCAGCTCCCGTACGTGGATTCCACGCGCATCGGCGTGTGGGGGTGGAGCGGTGGCGGGTCGATGACCCTCAATCTCATGTTCCGCTCGCCGGAGCTGTACAAAACGGGCATGTCCGTGGCACCCGTGTCGGACGAGCGTTTGTACGACACGATCTACCAGGAGCGCTACATGGGATTGCCCAGCGAGAATGCGGAGGGGTACAGGCGTGGGTCGCCGATCACGTACGCCGCGAAGTTGCGGGGCGACCTGCTCGTGGTACACGGCACCGGTGACGACAACGTGCACTACCAGGGGACCGAGCGCCTGATCAACGCGCTCGTGGCGGCGAACCGTCCGTTCACGATGATGGCGTACCCCAATCGCTCGCACTGCATCTGCGAAGGAGCGGGAACCACACTGCACCTCTACGGCGAGCTGACCCGCTATCTGGAATCGCATCTCGCCGCGGGGGCCGCGATGCAAACGAGGACCGGAGGGCGCTGACGCGTCCGGTCCTCGATCACTCGATGCAGAGTGATTTACTTCGTGCTCGTATGCGTCACGTGCCAGATGCGGCCGTGCACGTCATCCGAGATGTAGAGTGAGCCATCCGGTGCGACCGCGAGCCCCGCGGGACGGTACTTCGCTGTGGTCGGCTGCGGCTGCGGCACGCCTGCGAAGTCGTTCGCGAAGGTTTGATAATCCTCCTTCGCCGATCCGCCGGAGAACGGGACGAACACTACGCGATACCCCGACTGCGGCTCGGGCGCGCGATTCCACGAACCGTGAAACGCGATGAACGCGCCGCCCTTGTAGTCCGACGGAAACTGCGAGCCGTTGTAGAAGACGAGATCGTTCGGCGCCCAGTGCGCCGGGAAATACGCCGCGGGCGCGATCTTCTTGTCGCAAACGCCGACCTTCTTGCCACCGTCGCCGCCGTATTCCGGCGCGAGCACGAGCTTCGCCTGCGTGGAGTCGAAGTAGCACTCCGGCCACCCGTAATCGCCGCCCTTCTGAATCTTCAGCAATTCCTCCGAAGGGAGATATGCGCTCTGCTGCGGTGTGTAGAGGCCCGCCCAGTTGTCGCCGAGCTGGTCGCGGCCGTGCTGCGTGGAGTACAGCTGCCCGGACGGATCGAGCGCGACGCCCACCGCATTCCGGATGCCGGTGGCGAATCGCCCCGCAGGCGAGAAGCTCTGCCCCGTTTTATTCGCGTCGTAGCTCCAAATGCCGGCGCGCGTCTCGAGCTCCGTGCACGGATTGTGGCCGGGTGACTTGAGCGTGCGGTTCTTCAGCTGGCAGGAATTCGATGCCGAACCGACATCCATGAAGATCTGCCCCGCGCTGTCGATCACGAACGGATGCATCGGGTGGTCACCCGTGAGCGGGAGCCCGCTCACGACGGTCGTCGGTGCACCTTTCGGCGTGAAGCCCGAGTCCATCGCGTAGCGAATGATCTTGTCCTTCGACTCGGCGAACAGCCCGCCCTTGTAGAGTCCGATGCCGGTGCCACCCGCGCCGCCGTTCGCGAGCGAGTCCCCGAAGCGCTGAATGACGTCCGCCCGCCCATCGTGATTCGAATCGCGAAGCGCGATGAGAAATGGATGCGGAGGCGTCGTGCCTTCGGGGTAGTATTTCCCGCCCCACGAGTTCGCGTACACGTCGCCATTGGATGCGACCACCAGGTGGCGCACGTGACCGAGCGAGTCGGCGAACACCGTCGCGCAGAAGCCGGATGGGAGCGTGATCCCTCCGTTGTCACCCGCGCACGCCGCGGTCGAGGCCACGGCGCCCTTCGCGGTGGAATCGGCGCTCGAGGCTTTGTCGCCTGCGCGGGAGCAGGCGCCGGCGAGAATCGCGGCGCCGAAGACGAGAATACGAGTGGTCTTGATGTGAAAGTCGTTCATCGATGGAGCTCTCCTGGACTGTGTTGTTGCGATCGCGGGGATCATTTCGTGGACGGCCACTCCCAGAGCTCGAAGCGGTTCGCGACGAGCGACACGATGCCAACGCGCGAGCGCGCGGCATCCATGCTCACGTCGGCGGGCTGGTAGGGGAGCTTCGTGATGCGCGGCACGAGCTTGGGACCCTGCAGCACCGAGACGCTCGAGTCGTTCCAGCTCGTGATGAGGATGCGGCCGTCGCGCTCCACCTCGACGCCGTCGAACATGCCCTTTCCCTTCGCAACGTCCTTTGGACCAGGATCGCCGATACGCCAGTCCTGCACGGATGGACCGGAGAACGGCGCAAGGACGAAGCGCTTTCCGCGCTGGTCCCACGCGATTCCATCGGGGCTCGACAGCAGTGGGGTGGACACAGCGACGGTCACCGTGCGGTCGTGCGCGACGTGGAGAATGCGGTCGGGGCCGGGATGCGTGTCCGATCCGTCTGCGGCGACCTTCACCCCCGTATCCGTGATGTAGAACTCGCCAGTCGAATCGATCGCAAGGTCGTTGGGGAAGAGCACCTTGGATGGGGCGAGGTCGATCGTGGCGACGGACTCACCGGTGTGCGTATTGAAGCCGCGCAGCTTGTCGACATCGAGCACCCAGAGCGTATCGCCCTGCACGCGCGAGCCCAACGGCGCATCGAGCTGAACCTTGTTTCGGCCACCCTGAATGAAATGCAGGCTGTCCATGACCCCGTCCGCGGTGATGCGGGCGATGAAACCGTTGCCGTCCTTCACCCCGGGCGAGCCATTGATGTTGCTGACGAAGTAGACGTTCAGGTTTGGGTCGAACGAGAGTGCCTCGGGCTGCGACAGCCCTTCCACGGAGGCGATGCGCTTGGGCTCCGCAGCTGTCGTCGTGTTCGCCGCCTTCGTCGTGCACGCTCCGGCGATGGTGATGAGCGCGATGGAAGAGGCGACGCCGAGCAGTGGGACGGACGGACGGTTCATTCGACGTTCTCCAAACGGTTGGTGGACCAGAGAGAGATATTCATCGGCCGACGAACTTCATCGACTCTGCGGGATAGCGATCGCCGGCCGCGGCACCCTTCGGCGCGATCTCGTCGATGCGCTCGAGATCGGCTTGGGTGAGCGTGACGTTAATGGCCCCGATGTTTTCCTCGAGGTACGGGCGGCGCTTGGTTCCGGGAATCGGCACCAGGTCGTCACCCTGCGCGAGCACCCACGCGAGTGCGAGCTGCGACGGCGTGCACTCCTTCTCGGCCGCGAGCCGCTCGATGTGACGCACGAGCTCGAGATTTTTCGCGAAGTTCTCGCCCTGAAAGCGGGGCGAGTGGCGACGGAAGTCATCGGAGCGGAAGTCCTCGATGCTCTTGTATGCGCCCGTGAGGAAACCGCGGCCGAGCGGCGAGTAGGGCACGAAGCCGATGCCGAGCGCGCGACAGGTGGAGATGATCTCGTCTTCGGGCTCGCGACTCCAAAGCGAATATTCGGTTTGCAACGCGGAGATCGGATGCACGGCGTACGCGCGGCGAAGTGTCTCGGGACCGGCCTCGGAAAGGCCGATGTACTTGATCTTCCCTTCGCGCACGAGATCGGCCATGGCACCGACCGTCTCCTCGATCGGCGTGTTGGTGTCCACGCGATGCTGGTAGTAGAGGTCGATCGTGTCGATGCCGAGTCGTTTGAGCGAGCCTTCCACTGATGCGCGCACGTATTCCGGCCGGCCGTTGATCCCGCGCTTGAGTGGATCGTTGGGGTCGCGCACGAGGCCGAACTTGGTCGCGATCACGAACTGCTCGCGCTTTCCCTCGATCGCCCGGCCAACGAGCTGCTCGTTGGTATGCGGTCCGTACATGTCGGCCGTGTCGAGGAAATTCACCCCGAGCTCGAGGGCCCGGTGAATCGTCGCGACGGATTCCCCCTGATCGCTGCGATCGCCGTAAAAGTCCGACATCCCCATGCATCCGAGCCCCATGGCGGACGTCTCGAGTCCCTGCGTGCCGAGTTTGCGATGTTGCATGTCTTACCGTCGGAAAACGTGAGTGGGCAAACGATCGTGCGCCCAGAGGCCGCGCGGGTCCCGGGCGCACGATGTCATTGTGTGAGTTGCTCGATCAATGGGCGGCGCCCGCGTGCGCGGACGCGCGCTGCGCTTCGTGCACACCCTCCGAGAACTCCTCGATCATCTTGCGGTTGAACGCGGGGATGTCATCGGGCTTTCGGCTCGTGACGAGACCGTGGTCGGTGACGACCTGCTCATCGGACCAGTTGGCGCCTGCGTTTCTGAGATCCGTCTGCAGCGATGGCCACGAGGTCACGTTGCGACCGCGGAGGACATCCGCTTCGATGAGCGTCCACGGGCCATGGCAGATCGCCGCGACGGGCTTGCCCGCTTCGAAGAACGCGCGCACGAAGTTCACGGCGTTTCGATCGGCGCGCAGCTTGTCGGGGTTCATGACTCCGCCGGGAAGCAGGAGCGCGTCGAAGTCTTCCGGATTGGCACTCTCGAGTGCGACGTCGACGGGAATCTCGTCACCCCACTCGGTGTGATTCCAGCCTTTGATGGTTCCGGATTTGAGCGACACGACTTTCGTGTTCGCGCCGGCATCGTCGAGCGCCTTGCGGGGCTCCGTGAGCTCTACCTGCTCGACGCCATCCGTTGCGAGGATCGCGACGCGCTTGCCGGAAAGGGAAGGTCTGTTTGCAGCCATTGAGAACTACTCCTGAACGATGAGTACATGCCGACGCGCCATCCGCGTCGACCAATGCTCACCGTTGCAAGGCACGAGCCTTCACCAGAGGTGATGAAGAGTAGCGGCCTGCGGGTAAAACGCGCGTACAGGGGAGGCCGTTCCGTGTTCAGCCCGTGTCCCCCGAGCGGACTCGTGGCTTGGCGCTCAGCGAGTCCTTGGTGCCGGCGCCGAGTTCCCGCCGTCGGCGACGAAGCGCCATTTGCCATCGGCCTGCCGCTTCCAGACCGTGAGATAGTTGCTGTAGCGAGTGTCCTGCCCGATGTGGATGATCGCATCTCCCGAGGTGAAGGCGAGATCACCGGAGGGCGCGGCATCGGCGACGCGCGGTGCCCACGTCAGCGCGCCGGAAGTGAGTCCGGCAACGCCCTTGGCCACCGCATCGCGGCCGCAAACGACTTCGCTCGCGCCGCTGCCGATCGATGCGCCGTCGGCTGCGACGAATTGCCCGAAGGCTTCGCCCGCTCCGGACTTTTTCGAGAGTGCGGAGAAGTCGAGATCGGCCGTTCGCGCGGATGCGGCCGCGCCAGAGTCATTGGTCGCGACGTATTCGGGTGGCGAGGGATGTGCGCACGCCTCGGGTGCCGTCGCCGGAGCGTCGGCGCCGCCGGCGGAGATCAACCACGCCACGAGCTTCCAGTCGTTCGCCTCGCGGCGCCAGAAGGAGAGATACTGAATGGGCACGACTGAGGTGAGCGTGTCCGTTCGCGCGACGCGCCGGCCGTAACCATACGTGTAGCCACGCGTGCCGTCGGCCGAGAGCTCGGCGCGAATCGGACGCCAGCTCAACGTGCGATTCGTGGCGGCATTGAGCGAGTCGAGTGTGGCGAGCACGCTGTCTCGCGTGCCGACGCGCGCGAGCGAGGGCATGAGCATGACGACGTCACCGGCGGCGCCGCCCGCGATGGCCTCGTGAAGCGAGCGCGATGCGGCGAGAGAGAGCGCGGAGTCCGCGGAGAGGAGTGTCTGTCGCGCAGCGATCTGCGCGGCGGAGAGCGTGGCGGGAGCGCGTTGGGGCGACGGAGCGGCGGGGGAGGAGGCCGCGTGCGAGCAGGCGGCGAGGGCGGCGACTACGGATGCCGCGGTCGTGACGGTGAGTATGCGCATGACAGCAAAGTGTGCGGCGGCCGCGGCATTCGGCAACGGCAAACGCAGGAGCTTTGCAGAGACCGGACACTTCCATTCCCTCAATGAAAGTCGTGCCCCTTCCATCCTCGCAGCTCCTCACCCGCCTTCAGCTCCCGGAATACATCGCCGCGCAGATTCACGACCGTCTGCTCCACCTGCAGCGTGCCGCGCACGAGAATGAGCGGCGCCGTCGAGATCATGAGTGCCTGCTTCTCGAACAGCTTTGGCAGCACGACGATGTTCACCAGCCCGGTCTCATCCTCGAGCGTCAGGAAGACGAATCCCTTCGCCGTGCCCGGCCGCTGCCGGCAGATCACGAGCCCCGCCGCCGCAACGTTGCGCGTGCCGTCCGGCAATGCGAGGATCTCGCGCGCCGAGCGCACGCCGTTCTCGCGCAGCATCGCGCGGAGATGGCGCATCGGATGTCCGTTGAGCGAGAGTCCCGTCATCCGATAGTCCGATGCCGTGATCTCGCGCGGCGACATCGCCGCCACCGAGTGCGGCACCTCGAGCTTGATGCGCGCGGGCGCGAGCGGGCCCGCATCGCCGCGCTCGATCTCGAGCATCCGCCACACCGCCGCGCGCCGCCTCCGCGCGCTCGGCTCATCCGGCACGAAGCAGTCGAGTGCGCCAGACTCCGCGAGCGCGCGCAGCGCCCGTCGCTCGAGCCCCGAGCGCGACACGACATCGCCGATCGATGCGAAGGTGCCGCCCGTCTCCACTGCGCGCTGCAGC